>NZ_JBHTBQ010000002.1:0-124685 GCF_042664895.1 Iodobacter arcticus | reverse complement strand
CGACAGGTAACAGGTGCAAAAAATGATTACTTAACTTTAACGCGAAAAGTGTCACCTATGTCTGTGGACTAAAGTGTTACCTATGTCCTTGACCTTTACAACCCCACGAAACACGAAAGCTCCTACGCTGCGGACAATCGAGTCGGCGGCGGGCGGGATTGGCTCGCTGCCTCGCTCCCTTGCCGAAACCCCGCCCCGCTTGTTCCTCGCTACGGCATGTTTCAAGGGGACTTTAAAAAGCCCTATGCAAAGAGCGTGGTTATTGTTTTTTTTCACTGTTTGCTAAAAAAACTATTTGCTTAGCGCGTATGGGGTTTCACCTGGCCTACATGGTGGGGCTTATTTTTTTACTGTGCCTAACGATGCTTTAATGGTTTGAAAGCGCTTGGTGCTTTCTGCGCCGCCTGCGTAATTTTCTAATTTGTCGCCAATTACGCTTTCAATGGTGTTGAGTCGGTCGCTTGGGCTGGGGTGGGTGCTGAACATCAGCGCAATTGTGCCCTCTGCTGGGTTGATATTGCCCAGTGTTTGCAACACAGAGACTAAGCCGTAAGGGTTGTAGCCTGCTCTGGCGGCTAAAACCATGCCGCCGATGTCTGCTTCAAATTCATCACCCTTATCCAAGCCGCGAACAAAAAGCTCTAAAGCGCCTCGGCTGCTGAGCGATACCAGCTGTGAAGCCGCACTGTTTTTTACATTATCAGCGCCCGCTTTGGCGAGATTTCCACCTACTTTTTGCCATTTTCCGGATTCAATGGCCTGCATATGGTGGCGTTTGAGCGTGTGAGTGATTTCGTGGGCTAATACGCCAGCCAGCTCTGCTTCATTGCGAAAGGTATCAAACAGCCCTTTAGTGATCAGGATATAGCCGCCAGGGGTGGTAAATGCATTGATATTTGGGCTGTCTATCACGCCAAAGTGGAACACCATATTGGGCTGCTCCGATTGCTTGACGATCCACATGCCCACTTGGTTTACATATTGCTGCAAGGCAGGGGAGGCCACCAGCGGGGCTGCGCCGAGTAAAAGCGAGGCAGCGCTTGCGCCAATTTCTTGCTCCTCTGCCGGAGTGGCTTTATGCATGGCATCGGCGGTGTTTTTTACGCCGTCGATTAAATTACTGATATCCAGTTTGCCAAAATCGAAGGCAAAGGCTGCAGCAGGGAATAAGCAGGCCAGCATCATTAGGCGGATACGCATGATTAGTTTCTCCTGTTTTTTGGGGTGTCATCACTGGCTGGTTTTTTATCCATGGCGATATACGCCACTTCCTGCGCAATCAGTTGCTCTTTAGCTGCGCTTTTTTGCGCATCCGAGTCACTTGCCGTGTAGTTTTTTAGTTTGCTGAGTTCTTCAGGGTTGGGTTGGGCATTCTGGAGCTGTTCGGCTGAAAGTCCTTTGACGCCCGTGGTGACGGTGCTGCCGGAAGAGCCTGTTCTAAAGGGATTTAATGACGCTAGGCTGGTGCCGCCCTCGCTCGCTCGGCCTGTTCTGACATTGAGCAATTTAATCCAGCCAACGAGCTTGCTATCGCTCTTGATTTGCATCCACGCGCCCTGGCGCATCTGGATATCCACCACATTGTCTTTTTTGAGCTGGCCAATCACGGCAGCATCCAGAAAAGGTTTATCACGTAGATCAGAGTCGCGAATGACGCTAGCGGTCTCGGCTCCAGCGCTGCTGCTTAGTGCGAGTAGCAGCCATAATCCTTTGTTCATGATGTTTTCCTTACGTATTTAAACGGGGTTCGAACAGCTCGACTTCTTGCTCGCGGCCTTTCACATGAAAGCTGCCGTGGGGTACAAAAGCAAAGTGCTGATCACAGGCTAGCCGCGTGGCATCGGATACCAGAACACGCGAGATGCCCTTGGTGAGGCCTTCGATACGTGAGGCTAAATTGACAGAATCGCCAATAATCGTGTAATCCAAGCGTGCATCCGAGCCAATAAAACCCACCACGGCTGGGCCGGTGTGCAGGCCAATGCCGATATCAAAATCAGCGCCTAAATCAGTTAGCTCGGTTTTAAACTTAACCAGTGCGGCCGACATTTCGATGGCAGCGGCAACGGCGTGCCTAGCGTGCTCGCTGTCATTCATTGGCGCGCCCCAGAACGCCATAATGGCGTCGCCAATAAACTTATCCAGCGTGCCGCCGTGGCGAAAAATAATCTCGACTTGCTGGGAGAAATAGCGGTTGAGCAGGCTGACGATATATTCCGGTGTGCGTGTTTCGGATAGCGTGGTAAAGCCGCGAATATCAGAAAACAACACCGTTAGCTCACGGGATTCTGCTTGCTGGCTGCTGTGTATTTCGCCTTGTGCCACCAATTGCTTCACTACGCGCTGATCCAGAAATCGTCCGAACAGGTTGATGGCCTGCTCGCGCTGAGCTTTTTCTGCCAGATAGGCAAATAGCGCGGCCAGCCAGTAATAAACCCAGGCCCATGCACTGGCAGAGGCGATAGACCAGTATTGATTACGGCTTAGGCCAAACCAGAAAATTGCCAGACCCGCCAAGGTCATCAGCAGTAAAGCGCCGCCTAAATAGAGGGTGTTGATTTTGTACTGAAAGCCTAAAAACAGCAGGGCCATTAAAGCCAGCCCCAGCGGGGCAAAATAGCTTCGGGCAGGGGTTTGCAACCAATCGCCATTTAGTAAGTTATCAATGGCTGAGGCTAAAATCTCGACACCGGGAAAGTTGGCAGAAAGCGGCGTAGGGCGCAAATCTTGCAAGCCCGGTGCGGCAGTGCCAATAAGGACGATTTTATTTTTTAACTCATCCGCCGGGCGCTGTGGCTTTTCACGGTTGAAATCAAAATAGAGGTCGCTATAGCTGATGTGCTTGTGGGCTTGCAACCAGTTGATGCGAATATCGTTGCCTTGGGGCTGGGGCCAGTTGAAATCTGTGGCTAAGCGGGCGGGCAAAGAGGGGAGGCGCCAGCCTTGGGTTTCGGCAAAAATCCAATAATGGCGGCCAATTCCATCTGGGTCTTTTTTAAAATTAATTAAGCCGCCGCGCCAGGTTTCGGGCGGTAGCACCAGTGGCAGCAGCAGTGGCGCACGCGCATCTGGCTTGGCTTGTGGCGTTTTTTGCAGGCCATAAATAGCGGGTAAATCGGCGAGCCTTGCGCCGATGCCATCAACCAAGAGTGTGCTGGGCAGATAGATATTGTGCTGCTGTAAAACGGTGTCTCTGAATAGCTGATCGCTATCGGCACGAAAAGTATCGGGCTCGTTAAATAGCACATCAAACACAATGGCTTTGGGCTGATGCGCGGCAATTGCGCTCAGTAGCTCGGCATGAATTGCGCGTGGCCAAGGCCAGCTGCCTGCTACTTCATTCATGGTTTCTAAGCTTTTCTGATCGATATCGACAATTACAATATCGGTAGATGCAGCACGGCGGTTGGCGTTTTTCTCTAGCAGCCAGTCGCCGCTGCGATCATCAATCACTGCGCTAAAATTCAGCCAGCCGTAATCTAGCAGTAGCAAGCTGCTCAGCAGAATAAAGATAGAAAGGTAGGAAAAGCGTTGCAGCATGACTGCGCCCGTAAAGATGCTTCCTGATCTTTATAGCGCTCAATAAAAAAGCCCGCATTTCTGCGGGCCTTTTTTCTTGATATGCGGGTGTTAGCTAGGGTCTGTTGACGTTTCATTCACAATTGCGCTGAGGCTGAAAATGGCTAGGCACAAGGCATGCTCCTCGGTAATAACTAGTTATTACCGAGGAGCATAACGCAGTGGATGGCCGTTTTCCGCCTCAGCCCTATCGCTGAGCGAGGAAAAACCCTCGCACGCAGAGGGTTGGCTGCATTTTTGGGGCTGCACTGCGTTAAAAATCGCTAATGGTACTCGTGCCATGTCGCAATTTTTGCCTTGTTCAGCCCCAAAACTACAGCCAACGCAGCTGTGAATGAAACGTCAACATACCCTCGTGATTAGGGTATGGCTTGTAATATATTTCAGAATAGAACAGTTTGTATTTGTAGGGCGGGTGAAACCCGCGGGTTGCACCCGCCCTACAATTTAAATCAGGGATTTATTACGAGCAAAGTGTTTACTCTTCTTCGTCCATCACCGCTGTGGTGTACACAGCCTGTGCGTCGTCGAGGTTTTCTAGCATATCCAGCAGTTTTTGCATTTTTGCCACATCGTCACCCAGGATTTCGGTTTCGGCTTGTGGCTTCATGGTTACTTCGCCCATTTCCGCTTTAAAGCCTGCTTTTTCTAGCGCTTCTTTTACGGTAATAAATTCGTAAGGCGGGGTAATCACTTCGATAGAGCCATCATCATTGGTGATGATGTCTTCAGCACCGGCTTCCAGAGCGACTTCCATCAGGGCGTCTTCAGATGTGCCGGGAGCAAAAATCAGCGTACCGCAGTGTTTAAACTGGAACGATACGCAGCCATCTGCGCCCATATTGCCGCCGCACTTGGCAAAGGCATGACGCACTTCGGCCACGGTACGGACGCGGTTGTCGGTTAGGCAGTCAATCATCACGGCTGCTCCGCCGATGCCGTAACCTTCGTAGCGGCATTCAACGTAATCCACGCCTTCCAGATTGCCCGAGCCACGCTCAACGGCGCGCTGCACATTATCTTTTGGCATATTGGCGTCGTAGGCTTTATCAATCGCCAGACGTAAACGCGGATTGGTTTCAATTTCGCCGCCGCCCATTTTGGCCGCAACGGTAATTTCTTTAATCAGACGGGTAAAGAGCTGGCCGCGTTTGGCGTCCTGGCGACCTTTACGATGCTGAATATTTGCCCACTTTGAGTGACCTGCCATGCTCGAATGTCCTGTTAAAGCCGAAGTTTAATGAGCGATTTTAGCAGAGAGAGGCCAGAAGGAGGAGAGGGAGATTCTTTGCTAATAGGCAATACTCTGAAAAAGCGATGTTATTGACCTGATCTGGAGCAAACTATTTGCAAATGGCTTGCGATCTGTAAAGGCTTAAATGGCCAGCGGTGTTTTTATGATGATTTAAATGCTGATTGATCGGGCTTTTATTACCCTGCTCGAAAATGAGCAGCCCGCCATCAATCAGCGTGCAGAATGCGGAATAAATTACAGCAGGGTGAGGGTGACTTCAATATTGCCGCGAGTGGCATTGGAATAAGGGCAAACTTCGTGCGCCTTATTAACGAGTTCTTGCGCTGCACTGCGCTCCATACCGGGGATAGATACATTCAGCGCAACTTGTAAGCCAAAGCCACCTTGGCCATTTGGGCCAATTCCCACTAAACCATTGACCGATGTGCTTGCTGGCAATGCGATTTTTCCTGCGGCGGCAACAAACTTCATTGCCCCGATAAAGCAGGCGGAGTAACCCGCTGCAAATAATTGCTCAGGGTTTGTCCCCTCGCCACCTGCACCGCCTAGTTCCTTGGGCGTACTTAATTGCACATTGAGTTTTTGATCGTCAGAAGCTGCGCGGCCATCGCGGCCACCGTTTGCTGTGGCATTAGCTGTGTAAAGAATTTGCATAGGATGCTCCTTGGTTTTTATCGAAAAGTAGCGGCCCTGTCAGGTCGATGGATTAACTATATTACACAATTAAATTGTGTACAACTTAATTGTGTAAAAAGAATGGTATCAGGGCGGGCTGGATGCTTGATATCGCCAGCAGGAATAGGCTTTTTAGTGCCGTGTGTTCAGACCATCACGAATTTGGGCTAGCTGGCTGCGCAGCTGCATGAGCGTTTCGGTGCTTTGCCCGCTGGCGCATAAAAGCTGCACAGGAATCATTTGAGCTGTTTCTTTAAGGGTCTTGCCATTGGGTGTGAGGGTGATACGCACCTGACGCTCGTCTTTGCTATCGCGCTGGCGGGTAATCAGTGCGGCGCTTTCCATACGTTTAAGCAGCGGTGTTAACGTACCGGAATCCAGAAATAGCGCTTCGCCAATGTCTTTGACCAAAATATCATCGTGCTGCCATAGCACCAGCATTACCAGATACTGCGGGTAAGTGAGGCCAATTTTTTCTAGCAGCGGTTTGTAAGCTTTGGTCATTGCCAGCGAGGCAGAGTACAAAGAAAAGCAAAATTGCTTATCAAGGCTGAGTAAATCTAAATCAGATTCCATAATATTTTTTCTGGCGGGTGTGAAGAAGCAGCTACTAGTTTAGCGCGCCTGATGGGGGTAGTACGATCAAATTTATAAAAGGGAGTCATGCCAGCCCAGTTGCTGTTTGGTATGCGCTTTGCGGGGAGTCGTTGATTGGCACTTCCCGCAAAGCTTGAAAAGACAAGATGGAAAAGCGGCCAGTGGCTTAATTAAATCTGGCCTGTATTGATTAAGCCAATAAGCTTAATTTCGTCACTTCAATGCTTGCCAAAGGCGCAATGCACTCTACTAAGGTTTTGAAATGTGTAGTGAGCATATGCGCATTATGTGCAGCTATATTTTGCCATTGTTCCTGAATAATAAAGCGATGATCGTCCTGATTATCGAGTAGCAAATCGTAACGATGGCAGCCTTCTTCTTGTCGAGAAGGCGCTAAGGCTAAGCGAATGACATCGGCTACTTGCTGGGCATGATTGGGTTTGGCAATGATAGTGGCTAATACAAATAGAGGGTTGCTCATAGAGATCCTTGTGGGGTGAGTTTTAGCGTGATAAAACCTAGCTGCAGTTTGGCTGAGTTTAATGACTTATTATTCTACTTTTGTTTTAACCAGCCATTCTCTGCCGCGTAATAATCCATGCCAATACACAATGGCTAAGAGATGGCGCTTGATAAACCAGTTAAATCTTCTTGGAATATGGGGTGCCAGAAATTTAAATGTAGGATCAAGCTCGCCGTTATAGGCAAATTCAGCCAGTACAATTTTGCCATTTTCTACCGTAAGCGGGCAGCCGCCATAGCCATTATAAATTGCTTTACTTGTTAATCCGGATAAATAACTAATGATATTAATGGCAACAACCGGGGCCTGTTTGCGAATAGCTGCGGCTGTTTTAGCATTGGGGCTGGAAGCTGCATCGCCTAATGAGAAAACATTGGCATAGCGTATATGTTGCAAGGAATGGGGGTCTACATCTACCCAGCCGGCTGCATTGGCTAGCGGGCTATTGGCAATAAAAGGGTGGGCGCATTGTGGTGGCACAATATGCAGCATATCAAAGGCTGATTCGGTAGAAGTGATGCTTCCATCAGCGTGAGTATTTGCAAAAGTTGCTAATTTTTTTGCACCATCTACTTTGATTAAATTGCTGGAAAAATTTAAATTGACCTGGTAGCGATCCATATATTGTTTAAGAATAGGGATAAAATAGGCTACCCCAAATAGCGTTGCGCCTGCATTATGAAACTGCACCTTGATATTGCTGAGCGTATGCTGTTTTTCCCAGTGAGAACAGGATAAATAAACGGCTTTTTGCGGCGCGCCAGCACATTTAATCGGCATAGCCGATTGGGTAAATAAAGCCACACCGCTTTTTAATTGCTGCACTAATTGCCATGTGTAAGGAGATAAATCGCTGCGATAATTGGAAGTTACCCCATTTTTACCCAGCGTTTCTTCCAGCCCTTCAATAGCAGACCAATTTAAGCATAAGCCGGGGCATACAATTAAAGTACGGTATTGCAAAATATCTTTATTCTCTAGCGTGATGCTGTTTTGATCGGGGTGGAAGATCGCTGCCGCAGATTGAATCCATTTTACAAAGCGCGGCATCACCTTGACCATGGGCTTAACGCTTTGCTTAATATCGAACGCCCCTGCACCCACCAGCGTCCACGCGGGTTGATAAAAATGCTGTGCAGCAGGCTCCACAATCGCAATTTTCAACCCTTTCTGCCGCTTGTAAATCGCCTGCGCCACCCCTAAGCCTGCTGCACCACCACCAATAATCACAATATCAAACATACCTTCTCCTTTGTTACATGAGTAGTCAGTTTTATTGTTTGTAGCTGGTAAACGAGTTATTGTCTTAAAAGATAGGCTTTAAAAAAAGGCTATTATTTTTTTTATGACGTTGGCTTGGTTTTGAGTTAATAGTGATTTACAGGATGTTTAGCTTGCTGGCATTCAGTTATAGTCGGATGCTATCTGATTTTATTTCTCGATATACTCGCTTAGAAGTCTCTTTGTTTTTTCATAAATAGTCGTCTTTTTAACTGCCCATGAATCCAGACATTATCCTCCCCCCCTATCCCGGTATTTCTCTTAGCCATGTACATTTAGTGCAATCTTTGCCTGATGCAGAGTGGGCTTTAGCAGCCTTGCAAGTGGCTGATGTGCTGGGCTTTGATACCGAATCTAAGCCGATTTTTTTTAAAGGCCAGCAATCTACCGGGCCGCATTTAATTCAGCTGGCGACGGATACGCAGGTGTTTTTATTTCCTGTGGTGGCTGCGGGCCACACTACGGCGGTAGTGAAGGCGGTGCTTGAATCGCCGCAAATTTTAAAAGTGGGTTTTGGTCTGAGTGATGATCATAAGCGCTTGCACGCCAAGCTGGATATCTTGCCCAAGCATGTTTTAGATTTATCCAGAGCATTACGAGGGGCAGAGCGCGGTGATGTGGGGGCTAAATCAGCAGTGGCGCAATATTTTGGGATGCGCTTACAAAAATCTAAAAAAGTTTCCACCTCCAACTGGGCTGCGTCACCTTTAAATGAGCGGCAAATTAAATACGCGGCAGATGATGCGCAAGTGGCGCTGTTGGTGTATCGAAAGTGGTTGGCATTGCAGGGCTGAGCTTTTTATTATTAGTCTTATAGACATCAAGTTAAGCCATTATTTCTATAAAAATGTCAGGCAATTCAAATGCAGAAGCTTACTCGTTTTTAAAATGGCGAGAGATCACTGCTTTGCCGCTATTTCTTCTGAGCTAGATTTAATCAAATTGTGAAGGAGTGTGTTTTGTTGTTCAGAAACTTAGTATTATTTTTGATTTGCTGCACTTTAGGTGCTTGCTCTAAACAAGCTCCTTCCGCCGATAAATTAGAAAGAAATCTATTGATGCAGCTGGTTTTTCCTTCATGGAAAAAACAGAATAAACCACAAATTCAAGCGCTGGAGCTGGATAAAAAAGACGGCGAAATTCCTGAGCATTTAGTCGCGGCTGCAGGGGAAGATAGGCCAGGGTATCTTTTTGAAATCTTAGCTGAGCAGCTGATTCGTCTGGATAGCAATCGTGCGGTGCTGATTACTTCGGCCTCACCCCTTGATCAGCAAGGCGAATCCGTATCTGGGCATTTGTCAGCGAGTTTAATCAGTGCTTTCTGGTTTAAACAAGTGGATGGCCGCTGGTATGCCGATGGGCAGCAGATGCAGCTTGATTGGCTTGGCGCTTCTGCCTTCGCGGGTAAAAGCAAGGTCGTTAAGTTGAGCACAAATCAATTTGCGCTTGGGGTGGAATCGAGCGATTGCTTTGATGGTGAGTGTTTTACAGATTTAATGCTGTATGAATTAGGCGGGGAAAAAGTTAAAAGCCTATTGAAGCATTCGATTCGTATCGCCGCCGATACAATAGGCGTGCGGGCTGATTGCGAGCAAATTTTAAAGCAGCCTGTAAATAAAGTGATTCGCTATCATCATGCTGAAAGTGCTCAATCATCGAGTAATTGTGTTGATGTAAAAAGCGAGTGGGCGATTAAGGCCAATGGTAAAACTCCGGGGGATTTGCTGATTCGTTTTTCTGGCTTTATTGAAGAGCAAAAGACCATTGAAAAAATAGCGGCTGATGCAGGGGAGGAGGAATCCACTATCGTAGTGGATTCCATTTTATCGCCCATTAAACAGCAGCAGCTGTTTCGCTATCGTGAAGGCAAGTACCAGTTAGTGAGCGGTAAAAATCCGACGCCTGAGTTTTAGTAGCTTGGTGGTGCTGCGTAAGTGCTATCTGCCGGAAATGGATTGGGCTGCGGCGATTTGGAGCGGTCTTTTAAAGCCACCCGGAATATCGCTACCCCAATCACGCCAATATTGCGCGTGTCGCCTGCTTGGGTATTGGCGGCGTAGGCCTGATCAGGCGCTGCAAAGCGAAAAGCGGCGACTTCTTCCTGGCTTTTACGAAACCCTTGAATAGAGAGCGCGCGGTGTGCATTAAGCAGATAGCCCGTATTGTTCAGGCTGCCTGCTTGGCCATTGAGCACATCAAGCCCATCTACGGTGGTCACAATTTCAAAATCGCGGTTGCTCAGGTTTTGAAATTTAAGCGTGTAGCGTGCGCCATTTGTTCCACCTAGCAAGATCTGGCCTTGTGCGGTGCGCAGGAGCGGAATAGGGCGATCATTTTCATCCAGTACCGACCATTCAATAGCGCCTTGCAGTAAAGGCAAGTTGAGCTGGCGTGCTGCGTTGGGCAGCGATTGATTCAGGGCTCTGGCTTCGCGATAAGCGATGGAGGCTACTTGCTCTGCTTGAAGCGGGGTGATGCGGCTGGCTTGCACCTGCTGAACGCTTGATTCCAGCCCCTCACCCCACTGCGTACCTAGCCGAGCGCTTGAAGTCTCACTTTGTTTTGGGGCTGGCATGCTGGAGCAGGCGGCAAGTAAGCTGAGTAAGCAAAGGCTGCTGAGGATTTTTGCCCAAGGTTTTTTGGTATTCGAATTTAATAGGTAGTGCATAGCGTATTTCTCGTTATCTAAGTTAGTTTTAAAACGATATAAAGCGGCTAGTGCGATAGCAGATATCTGCTTTAAGCATTCATCATGCCTTATATTTTATTTGTGGGTAAATAGCTATTTAAATATTTTTCTTACAAATTAATATTTAATTCTTTAAGTCAGGAGTTGTTTGTTTTTTATCTGCTGTTAAATGTTGGGGTTTTTATTTATTTTTTATGTTTTAAATAATGAATTGTTCGGGTTTTTAATCGGGTTTTGTAAATGGATTAGCTTATTGTTTTTAAAAAATGAGGATGATTTATTGAAGTGCTGGGTCGCTATGGCAAGCGTATAGAGGAGCTGTGTTGCGGGTTTGGGTGTGCTGAATAGAAAGGGGATGCTTGTACTGATTTTTTAATTTTAATTAAATCAGTAAGGATGTTTTTTTATAGCTTATTTATAGCTGTGCTCTTGGCAAACCCGTTTCAAACTTCGCCCATACGCGGCGAAAATCTCTGATTGAATTAAACCCCGCTAATTCGGCAATTTTCTCTAGGCTATGGTTGGGATTACCCAACAGTTTCTTGGCATGGGCGATGCGCAGGCTTTGCTGGTATTCCACCATGCCCACACCTGCATGCTGGCGAAACAGGCGGCTAAGGTTGCGCTCGCTCATCAGGGCGATGGCGGCCAGATCGGCGACGCTCCAGTGCTTTTCTGGGGCGCGGCTAATGGCATCCTGCACGCGGTGGATATTGGGATGCAGGTGGCTGCGGTGCGCCAGCCATGGTGAGAGCTGGGCATCTTGGCCGTTGCGGCGCAGATAAATCACCATATGCCGTGCTACTTCTTGCGCAATCGGTGCGCCGGCTAATTTTTCGATTAAATACAGCGCCAGATCAATGCCTGCGGTAATGCCAGCGCTGCTAAAAATAGGTCCATCTTCGATAAATATCCGGTCGTCTTCCACACGGGCCAAAGGCGCTTGCTGGCGTAGACGTTCGATTAAGGTGTGGTGAGTGGTGCAGCGCCTGCCATCCAGTAAACCGGCACGGGCGGCAAGCTGGGCTGCGGAGCAAATGCAGGCGATACGCAGATCGGGGCCAGAGATCGCTTTGAGCCAATCCACCACGGTTTGCGCTTCGGGCAGTTGGTAATGCTCGGCTGATTTAATCACGCCGCATAAAACCACCAAGGCCCCAGCCGGGATGCTTTCGGGCAAGGGGGCTAAGTTGGCAATTTCTAAACCGAGCGAGCTGGTGAGCGTCGGTGTCGGGGATATTGTATGCAAATCAAAAGGAGCGCCAAGCGTTGCCGCAATCCGGAATGCCTCGGCAGGGCCCGCGTAATCAAGTAATAAAAATTGCGGGGTAAGAACAAAGTAAATGGGGTAGTGGTTCATGGGGGATTGATCGTGCCTATGTAGGGCGGGTGCAACCCGGCAATTCTGGTTTGAAAGGCAAGGAAAATCGGCGGGTTTCACCCGCCCTACGAGTGATGGAATACGTGCTCAGGCTCGTTTTAGCTTTAACAAAATCATCCCTTTAATTCGCCCGCCAAATAGATTAATCAAGAGGCCCGACATCAGTAAGAGTGAGCCTGCCCATTGCTGGGTGTTGAGTGTTTCTCCAAACACAAGGTAGGCGGTGATGAGGCCAACCACCGGTACGAGCAAGCTAAAGGGCGCAACCTGATTGGCAGGGTAAAGGCTAAACAGGCGTGCCCATAAGCCGTAGCCGAGCAGGGTGGCTGCCCAAGCAAGGTAGGCAACGGCTGCGAGCGATGTCCAGTTGAAGTGGTTTAGCGCATTAAAAATGGCCGCAGGCCCTTCGATGAGGTAGGAGAGTGCCAAAAAGGGCAGTGGCGGCACAAGGCTGGCCCACACCACAAAGGCAAACATATTGACCGGGCCTGTAGCCGCTACTTTGCGTGTCACAATATTGCCAGTGGCCCACATGGCTGATGCACTCAGAGTAAGAATAAAGCCCAGCAGCGTCATATTCTGCCCATGGGCTGCGCCAATAAAAGCAAGCCCCAAGCTGGCTAAAATCAGCCCAGCCAGCTGCGCTTTTTTCCAGCGCTCATTAAGTAATAGTGCAGAAAAAACCAGCGTAAAAAAAGCCTGTGCCTGCAAAACCACCGAGGCAAGGCCAGCAGGCATGCCCAAATGAATGGCACAGAATAAAAAGGCAAATTGCCCTACAGAAATCGTTAGCCCATAAGCCAAAAAAAGCCTGAGTGGCACTTTGGGGCAGGCGATAAAGAGCACTGGCAGGGCGGCTAAGACAAAGCGCATCGCCCCTAATAAAAGCGGAGGAGTGCCATTTAAGCCCACTTTTATGGCAACAAAATTAATCCCCCAGATCAATACAATCAATAGGGCCAGCAATAGGTCTTTGGGTTTCATCTGGAATCCTTGTTTCCTTAATTGTGGCAAGGAATTGCTGCTTTAAGTAGGCACAGATGTGGGGATGATTCCTTAAACAGCGTGGTAGGGCGATGAAACCCGCGTACTTTTCAGCATTGCTCGCGGGTAAGCACCCGCGCTACACGTCACATTGCTGACAAAGCCGCTACACAATCTGCTGTACTCACAATATTAGCAAAGCGCCCTGCCAGCACAGTCTCTGTTCTTTCTTTAATGTCGCGGGCACTCAGGGTACGGCCTGTGGTGGGGTGAGTCATGGCGAAGGTGAGGGTGGCGTCGGTTACAAAGTCGATTTCATAGCCGATATCACTGCCAATCCTTGCCGTGGTTTCGCAGCACTGCTCGGTGCGTATGCCGGTAATCAGTAGTTTACTGATCTTGCGTTTACGCAGCCAGTAATCTAGGCCGGTATCGCTAAAAGCATTGTGTACATGCTTATGAAACACCACATCATGTTGCGGCGGCATCCAGTCCAGTGGCGTGACTAAACCTGATTCCAGTGCAAACGGGCCGCTGGAAACATGAAAAATACGCACGATCGGGACATTTTTTGCCACGCAGGTTTCGATCAGCTGGCTGATGTTTTGCTGAAAAGCAGGCACATCGTCTTCTACCCAAAATGGGCGAGATAAAAAGGATTGCTGTACATCGATGCTGATCAGGGCGGTGTTTGACATGGTTTTCTCTCTATCTGTGGTGTTGGGATAAGACAGAGATTAATGCAGCCCATACCTTGCGGTAATGGGCTGATCGGCCAAGATAAGGACGGATTACGCCAAATATATTTTATAAACTTTGGGTGAAGCTTATCCGCTGACTTGCAGTTTGAAACACTGAAATCGGCAGTTAAGCACTCACCTGAAGATTTAATTATCCCTTATGGCCATTTCGGCGATTGAAACGTCAGCGTTTTACCATCGGGCAAGATGGCTAATACACTGAGCGCTGCAATGCTGTGTGTTCCTTCTTTAAACGGGGTGCTGCCAAAGTTGGCGATCAGGCGGGTGCCGTCGCTAAATTGGGTTTCCTGCACGCTGCCGTCATTGTTTTTCCAGCTAAAATTCGTCAAGGCCTGATAGGCCAAGCGCTGATGCAAGGGGCGGAAAAAGGCGTCGAGTTGCTTCAGGTAAGGCAGGCGTTTGGCATTGGTTTCCAAGCTAAGGTTCAGCAGCGGCGGCACATTGTAAAGCTGCTCCATCAGCTCGGTGCTGGCGCGGGTTTGCTTAAACTTGAGCGGATCGAGCGTCCAGTGATGCGTGGTGACGATGCTGTCGTGAAACGCAGCCTGAAACAGCGGCACGCGAGTGGCAGGGTTAAAAAATAGCGCTTGGTATTCAGGCTTGATCGATACCATTTTAAAAAAGGTTTCGGGTTGATTATTTGGCCACCAGCGGCCCAGATAAAAGGGGGAGGCGGCGTTTTTGCGCATGTCCGCGTCACCCCAGCCAAAGCCGCGTGTTTGCATGCCGTGGGCAAAGGCGACCTGGCTATTAGCTACCGCGTGGCCGTCTTCTGAGCCTACAATCACCCCCAGTTTTTTGCCTATCCACGCCATGCCGTCTTCACGGTTTTGGGCGTCTTGTGCTTCTGAGGTGGGCTTGGCTGGATCGTAATCGTCAAAAATCATGCCGGTGGCAGCTACGTCTAGAAACCAGCTGTTATAAGGGCTGGCAGCTTGAAGGGCAGGAACACGTTTTTCGAGTAGAGGGCGAACGCATTGCTGATTAACATACACCCCTTCACCCTGAAAGCCGGTTTTGCGCTTGCCATTTTTAAGCATAATGCCGCAGCGCAAAAAGGCATCTTGCCCAAGCTGAGCCGAGTTCCAGTCTGGATTACTATTGCCATCGGGCAGGGCGGTATCGTAAGAATCATAGGGGCCAATCAGATAGCCCGCCTTACGCGCAGCAGCGATGGCTTCTGGGTTGGCAAAGCCTGTTTCCCATTGCGGCAAGCCGATCCAAAGCCTAGGCAAGCCTGCTTTTTCTAGCGCGGCCACCATCTTGCTCGATGTGCCTTCACCCCATGTTTGTGGATCTGTTAGCGCCTTGCCCAAGTGTTGAACCAGCCATGCTTTACGTGCCTTAAATGCGGCGGCATCCCTGCCTTTAATATGGTTTTTAAGCGCTTCATCCAAGCTATTGAGCAAAACGTCCTGCTCGTAACGATTGGGTTTAATTTCTTTCGCCAAGAGCAATTTTTGGCCCACGGCATCAAGCTTGATCTCCGTTGCTGCCAGAATCGCCGCGTTTAAACTCGCCCAATCCTTGACATCGCTCGGGTTAAGCTGGCGCTGGCCCCAGACATAAATATGGCTAGCACCGATGAGTTTTTCACCATCAGGTGTTGCGACTAACTTGTCTTTGAGTGGCACAAACTTGCCATTGTCTTTAGCCCACTGCCGGTAGCGTTTGGCGGGGGAAAGCCAGTCGCTATTATTTAAGGCGATTTGCACTTCATAGGGGCGTTGAAAATCGAGCTTAGTGAAATCATGGCTGGCCTTAATCGCAATGCCCTTGGCGTCGGGCTGGAAATTCAGCTCATTATTAAATGGATTAGCAAATAAAACCGAGACCACCTGCTTGCCATAATCCAGCCCCAGCACTGGCAAGCTAAGGCCTTCCGTGGTATTGATGCCTGCATATTCATCGCTTAAAGCCTTACGCCATGCGGCATCTTGGCTAGGAATATAGCTGCCTTCAGATAGTGGTAGCAGCAGGCCTTTAGCGCCCGATGGGATGATGGGCCAGCTGATTTGGCCGCTGCTACTGCGGCTAAACTTGAGTGCCAGCACCGATCCTTTTAAGGTGGCATCGATTTTTACGCCATCGCCCCATTGCCAGCTGGCTTGTGATAGATCTTGTTTAAGTTGGCTTACTGCGGCGGCTTGATTAGACAATGAAAGCGGCAGCAGCACCCCGTTGGCTAGCTTGGCTGTGGTGGCCAGCGTGGCTGGGTTGATATCAATTTTCCAATCGTGGTTTTCTAAGGTAAGCGCTTGGGCGAGGGGGCTGAGCGCAAGCAGGGCAATAATGGAAGTGCGCATAGGGAATCTGTTTGCTTTGGTTGACTGTACCCCATTGTAGAAATATAAGCTCAATTGGCAATGTGTTAATTTACTATGGAAATAAATAGAAAATTCTATTTACATTTTTATTTTTAATAAAACGTAATTGAATGTTGGTTTTATTCATAAGATGGATATTCTCTTTTTTATTAAGGTGTTTTGCCTATAAAGGGGAATATGATTTTTCATCTTTTTAAAATTAATTATCATCATCGCATGGTAAATAAAATATTTTAAATAAATTGCTTGTAAGACAAATCAATATGATCGCTGATTTATTGTTAAACGTGCGTATTACGGCAAGGGCACACTCGCTAAAGCATCGCGAAAAAATATTCGCTCGCTAGGGCGTAATTCAAGCAGCAAGGCGCGTAATCGCTCGACAATTTGATACGCGCTAAGGCTGGCCCCTTGTTCAAATACGCAAAACCATGCGGCTTCCAGTAAGAGATTGGCCAACTGCAAAGGCGGGAAGTTGACGCGGCCACTATCGTATTCTTCTAAGCTAAATTGAGCCCAGGAGAACCAATTGCTAAAGCCCTTGCTGGGCGAAAAAGGGGCAGAGAAAGGTTGTAAAGCTGCAGCCGCTGCTGCTAAGGGCAGAGGCTGCTGTAAACGAAATACTTCTAAGGAGGCCGCTCCTTCAGGCGGACAATTGCCGCGTGCAATACGCAAGATAAAAATGGTATTCCAGGCCGAGGCGCTGCCCACGCCAAAACGATCACAAATCCATTCTGATAGCCCAAGCCAGCGCATCGCTTGGGTTTGTACTGCTGCCAGAGGCTGATCAAGCAGATTGAGCTGGCGAAACAGCCATAAGCACCAGCCGATATTTGCGGCTACATGCTGCACGGCGTCGATAGAATCAGCCTCGCAGGCGGCTTCTAATGCGTAGCTGAGCGCTTGCAAGGCCGCATCGGCGGATTCTTGTCGCAGTGCTCTGCCTTCGCTCATTGCATCATATTTGTACAGCAAGGCACTTAAATTAAGGTACTCAAAACGCACACGCGGGTTGTAGCGCACCACGGGGCCGAGCGTGGTCGATGCTTCCAGCTGCAATAGCAACACCCGTGCCGCTTCAATATCACTATGGGTATAGCGATCCCATGCGTGCACAATTTGCGCCATTGCTGCAAAGGTGGGCCGGGCACTGGCTAATTGCCCCACTGCAATAATATGTTCAAAGCGGCTTAGGGCCTGTTTGCTCTCTGATACTAAATCGCTTCGTCGCCATGCCAGACTGGCTTTCATCAAGGCCAGCGCCTGTTGAAAATCATCGTGGGCACATTGTTGTGCAAGGAAAAATGGCTCGCTATCACGGGATCTGGCCGGCCGGGCAAAGCCATCATGACCTTCACGCATGCCTTGGGTAAGATGCTGCCAAAAGCGCATATCCTGCATCACATAATCCGCCCCTTTACGCTCTCCTATCATCCCCATTCTTGGTAGTGCAGAGGCGGGTAAGCCTAGAAAAGATGCCAGTGTGACAGGTGCAAGTTTTACACCCTGCTGGGTAAATTCTAAGCATTCTAAGCTTGCTATCGTTAGCCAGAATGGCCCGCGGCTACGCTGTGCAGGGTTTAATAGCAAGGTATCTGCCTGCAGATCATGGCCCCAGCCTACCGTGATCTGCATGCGCGAAAATTCAGCAAACGCACGCGAAATTAGCATTCGGATGGCTTGCGCTTTCGGGAAGTTGGCCCGGATAGCGGCGGCAGTTAAGGGGCGTTGTTCTACTTGCTGGGCGTACGCCATGCGCACCAACAACCACAGCGATTGATAGCGTATCGGGATTCCCTTTACTAGGTAAGGTGTCGATAGTTCAATTACGGTGGGTGTTAGGGAATGAGTCACGGTTGTATCAGTCATTTAAATAAAGCAATTTAACGGGGGGGGGATTCGATGCCAATCCTATCAACTTAAGCGAAATATTTCGTAGGGCGGGTGCAAGCCGCGAGCAATGTTGAAAAGTACGCGGGTTGCACCCGCCCTACGATGATTCAATGTTTGTTATTGTGCGGTCTAATTATGGCTTCTGGCTAAGTGGATAGACTTGGGATTTAACATCCTGCATGCAGAGTGTGTAAATTCTGCTTTTAGTGTTAATACAATATCACAGTAAAAATACAATTATTCTATATTGATTAATTTATTGCCAGGTTACATAGGTTACAAAATAGCATATTTACCAAAGGATGCCACATTGATTACTATGCTCATCACGATTAATAAGCACATTTATCAATAAGGAATTCAATATGTTATTAAAAAATAGTTTGCTCTTGGCAGGGGTGATGTTTTCTTTAATTCAACCTGCCCAAGCGTTTCAGCCTGATTATAAAAAAGCCTTTAGTGGCTATAATGGCTGTTTTATGCTTTACGATAATAGCAGTAAGAAAATGGTAGCTGAATATAATCCAGATAATCGTTGTGCTCAGCGCATCCCACCTAATTCTACATTTAAAGTTCCCCTTGCCTTAATGGCTTTTGATTCGGGGGTAATAAATAAAAATACAGTATTTAAATGGGATGGCCAGCCCTATGATTTACCCGGCTGGAGCCAAGATCAAACGCCAGCCAGCTGGGAAAAATACTCAGTGGTGTGGGTTTCGCAGCAAATTTTACCCGAGCTGGGCATGGATAAAATAAAGCAATACCTTGCTCAATTTAATTATGGTAATCAAAATTTTTCAGGCGATAAAGGAAAAAATAATGGCTTAACGCATGCTTGGCTGAGTAGTAGTTTAAAAATATCAGCGCAAGAGCAAATGAGCTTATTGCAAAGATTTGCAAATGGCACTTTGCCTATTAGCCATGAGGCGATGGAAGAAACAAAGAAAATTATTTATGCCGGAAAATTAGACCAAGGCGCAGATTATTACGGAAAAACGGGTAGCGGCTGGAAAAATAGAAGTGATAATGGCCAGAATAACGGAAAAATGCGTGACGGCTGGTATATTGGCATGGTTGAAAATGCCGGTAAAGAATATTTGTTTGTGAGTAATATCACGGATAAAACCCAGCCTAAAGCGAGCGAAAATAAAGCAGGCGGCCCTATTGCTAAAGAAATCTCGCTTAAATTATTAAATAGTTATTTTTCTACTAAATGAATATATTTTAATAAATGGGCGAATTGTTTGAAGTAAGCTCAATCATCAGAGCGAGCAATAACCATTGCATGCTCTGATGATTGTATCCATAAATTACTCAATTAAACTAAGCTGCCCATTATTCAAACACACCCTTTTCCCCAGCCACTCCGAGGGAATATCCGGCAGGATGGCGGAGGGGATTTTTAGTTCGCGTAGCAGGGTGGAGCCGTGCGATAAGATGCCGCCGGAGCGCGCGATGATGGCGCTGGCTTGGCGGTAATGGGCGTGCTGGCCGGGGTCTAGCGTATCGACCAGCAAAATATCGCTGCCCAGTATGCCGCTGACTTTACCGGGGTAAATGAGCAGTGTTGTGCTTTGGCCCAGCTCGGCCGAGCCGGTTTGCCAGAAGCTGCCGCGCCGGCTTCTGGGGCTCTCTACGGGGCTGAACCAGTAGGTAGCTTGCTCTGCTGGCATCGCGTGGTGCATTTGAAAAAACAAGCGCATCAACTGATCGCGAAAATGCTCGCGCACCTGGCTGTAGTAGCCGCGCATGCCGGGCAGGCCAAGGCGATGCGCGATGCGGATAGCGGCAGGCCAGCGCTCTAAAGTTTGCAAAGCGGGGGACATGCCTTGTGGGCGTGGTGTGGCGGGGTCTGTTTCCCAAGGCAGGCGGTGTGTGCTGGCTGTAAGGGCTTGGTAGACGGTTGCTGGGCGGCCTAAGAAATTGCCGCCGCTGCTGGCCAGTGCTGCAGCAATACAAAGATTTTGCTGCACCAGCCAACAATAAAAGCGCAGCCACCAGCGGGCCAGTTGCTCGGCTTGATCGCTTTGTGGATTTTCGCAAAGCGTGTGCAGCTCGGCCTGCCACTGTGCTAGGCCTTTATCAAGTTGATTAATGGCTTGCCTGCTGGCAAACAGCATGCGGATAAATACAGGTAAAGAGATCAGCCAACGCAGGGGGCGTATCGGCATGGCGGGCGTACTGCCGCCCACTTCATGTGCGTATTGCGCGCCATTCATCCCCCAGTCGAACATGCGAGCCAAAAACAGGTCGCTATTGATATAGCTGGCATCTTGGTAGAGCGCGCTAAATTTCTCATTATCGTCCAGCACCCGCGTATCCCAGTGGGCATAGATATGGGGAATGCTACTGGCTGCGCCACGCTGGGCCATTTCCATCCAGCGGCTGGGGGATTCTGGCAGAATCTCGTCGATATTGGCTGAAGTCAGCCAGCGCTGCCAAGGGTAGACGGTCACTGGCCGTGCTTGCAGCATCCAGAACTGCTCACCATCCCAAGCCCATTCGATATCCAGATGGGCTTGATGAAACGCCGCAACGATAGCTTGCAGAAAATCCCATAGCTGGGTTTGGCTGGGGCTACTGGCATCAGGGCTAAGCTTAATGGGCTTAGGCTGTGCGCCCCAGCCGCCGCCCATGCGGGAGAGTTGCAGCTGCGATGGATGAGCGGTGCCATCAACTAATCCCTCTAAGTGGCCCTCTACCCATTCGATTTGGGCTGAAAGCGGGCGTACAAAGGCGACGCCGGATAAGGTGGGGTGAATCATGCGCTGCACCGCAACGCATCGCACCCCGCTGGCAAAAATATCCGCGCTGCGCGGGGCTACATCGGCGGAGGCGACGCGCAAAAAGGTTTGGTGGCGGCCGGCATTGGCGGCATCAATACCGTCTTCATCATCCCCGGATGAGCGCACTGCCCAGCCGTGCGGTGCGCCTCGCTGCAAAAAGGGCGCAAGGCGTGGGTCATCACTGCTTTCAATGCTGATCAGCGCGGGCACCGGCAAAGCGGCGTGGCTGGCCAGCAGCAAACGCCCAGCCTTGGTATGCGCGGCAAAGCCAGCGGGGCCAGCCTCTAGCCACTGAGCAAAGTCGGCCGGATGCTGCCAAAAAGGATAATGCCCCCAGCCGGCCTGAAGGGTGACGGATAGCTCGGCGCGGCAGAGCACGGCTTCCCATGCGGCGGCGTGAGCGGGGCTGACTATTTTGTCTGCCTCTCCCCAGATCAGCTCGATGCGATCGGTGATTTGATCAAAGAGGGTGAGGGCAGAATCGGGCTGCACCCAGCGAAAATAAGGCTTGAAAGAGCGGCAGCGGTAATAGCCATTGGCAATTCTTGCGTAATCTGGCGTAAAGCCTGCGGCAGAAAATTGCCCTGAAAATAGCTTGGGAGCATGGGATAGCAGGGTTTGCACCAGCGTTAATAAGCCGGGCAGGGCCATCAGCCGTGGCAAGCGGCGCTTCCAGAGCAAAACGCCCACCGGGGAGAGTAAAACCACGCGTGAAAAAAAGCCGGGGCGTCGTACTAGCAAATGCAATACCGGCAGGGCATTGATCCCCGTCGCCAAAATGGCGTGTCCCGGCTCCAGCTGTTGTTCCAGTGCCAGCGACAAGCCGTGTAAGGAATCGGGGAGTGGATCGCGATTATTGCCAAAGCCGGGCAGCTCAATGGGGGCTGGCTGATATTGCGTGAAATGCGGCAAGACATCGTCCCACCAGTCGCTTGCACTGCCATTGCCGGCCAGTAGGTAGAGTTTTTTCATGGTGTTCTTTGTTGGATAACTGAAGTTGCAGAGCAAAGCCCAGATTTTGAAACACAGAGGCCACAGAGTAATGCCGTTCACTTAAGGTATTGGTTTTGCTTCCCCCTTAGAAAAAGGGGGATTGAGGGGGATTTGTCTTGAGTTTTTTGCTTATTTTAAGCCCAACATCAACTGCAAATCCCCCCTAGCCCCCCTTTTTCAAAGGGGGGAACAAGTGCATAAAAAGGCCAAGAGAGTGGTAAGTTAGCGGCTTAATTTTTTTCCTGTCTTAACGCTCCGGTGTAATGCAAAATCATGCCGCCTTTTTTAAAGCCAATTTCAACGTCAAAATGCATTACCTCGGCTATGGCCCATTCTTTGGCTTTAACTTGCAAGGGTAGTGGCAGGCCGAAGTAGCGGGCTGTTTGGCTGCTTTGCAGTAGCTGGCCTTCGCTGACTTGGCTATGCAATTGCAGCGCCAAGGGGCCCATTTGCTCCCAAAGCTCGCCATTACGCCAGCGCTGGCGGGATTGCATGGGGCTGTGTGCAAAGCGGCGTTGCCAGATTTCACCTTTTGCATCTTGCTGGATTTTAACTTGGCAGGGCACATTCTGCCCTTCGGCTGGCAAAATACCTAAGCGCATCGCAAGGTAAAGCAGGCTGCGGATAAATCTTGGCTTGCCCCACTTTACATCGGCCTGCCCCTGCCAAGGCAGCTGCTCAGCTCCATGAAGGGTTTGTAGCAGGGGGTTAAGTAGGGCAAAGTCTTTGCCGAGCACTTGCTGATAAAGGAGTGGCATCAGTGGCCTCCCTTGATCTGGGCTTGTAATGCACTCTGTAGATCAGGGTATTTAAAGCGATAGCCCGCATCAAGTAAGCGTTTGGGAATTACCCGCTGGCCTTTGGTAAAGAGCGCACCCATTTCTCCGGCGAGTGTGTTAATCAGCCAGGCTGGGGTAGTAAAAAAGCTGGGGCGGTGCAAGAGGCGTGCGGCTGTTTGGGCAAATTGCGCCTGGCTTACCGCTTCGGGCGCGCTGAGGTTGTAAGCGCCGCTAAATTGCGTATCGCCGATAGCCTGTGCAATCACGGCTAAAACATCGTCTCTGTGTATCCAGCTTACAACTTGTAGCCCATCGCCCATACGCCCACCAAGGCCCAAATAAAAGGGCAGCAGCAGCTTGGGTAGTGCACCGCCGGGGCCAAATACAAGGCCAAGGCGCAAGCGAACAACCCGTAGACCAAAGGCTTCTGCTTTGCATGCTGCGGCTTCCCATTCGCTGCAAAGCTGCGACATAAATTCGTTTTGCGTGCTGGCGCTTTCATCGAGCGGCTCATCGCCACGGCAGCCGTAATAACCAATGGCCGAGCCATTAATTAATACCTTGGGCTTGTGATTGGCCCTTGTTAGCCAGCCGAGCAAGCCTTCTGTTGTGCCAATCCGGCTAACCAGTAATACTTTTTTGCGCTCATCGCTCCAGCGTGGGCCGGCGACTGGGCTACCGGCTAAATTGATGATCACATCAAATTCTTCTTTGGAAGAAAGATCCTCCCAGCTGGAAAAAGCGCGTACTTTGCTTTGAAACCGGATGTTGGTGGCTTGTGGATTGCGGCTAAGCAGGCAGAGGCTATGTCCGGCGGCGAGTAGTTGCTCGCAAAGCGCTCCGCCAATGAATCCAGTACCACCTGTGATTAAAATGCGTTGCTGCGGCAGACTAAGAAAGGGGTTGCTTGTCATGATTTTGGCCTCTTTATAAAGTTTTAAGCTGGCGAATCCATCCCGAATCCCTGACAAACCCACGCCGAGTGCAAACAGGCTTAATACCCAGCTCCACAGACCGTAATTGACTAAATGTAAGCTTGTGCTCTGGCTGGCCCAGAGTGGGGCTACGCTGATGGCCCAATGCCCAAAGAGTGCGCCGCCGTTCATGGCCAGAATGGTGTGGGTGACGCGCTCGGTGGCAGGCAGCAGGCGGTTTTTGTCTTCTTCCACAAAATCGCAGAGCGTGAGTACTATTTCGATCAGAATCAGCGCAGATAAGCCCCACAGCCACAGGCCGCGCCATTCAAACCAAGCCAGCCCGGCAAACACCACCGCGTATAGGCTGGAGCGAATGGCGTGCAGGCGTAGCTCGCGCTGAGCTGCTTTTTTGTGGGGCAGGGCAACGGTGAGCTCGTGATGGTAAATCGTGTCAAAAGCGCCCATTAGCCCTTGCAGTACCAATAAATACAGAATGATTTGCATGATTTACCCCTATAAGCCGCGATCAAAAAGGTTTATTTACCATTAGCCAATACACCACGATCAGGCTGATAAAGGCGGGGAAACCAAGCGCTGTCCAGATCCGCTCATAGCGCCAGTAGCTTGCGGGCAGCTCGGTATTTTCTTTGGCGGCGATTTGCGCCATATCGCGCATTTTGAGTTGAATCCATACCACCGGCAGCCAGCAAGCGCCGGTGAGGGCGTAAAGCGCCATCGAAATCCATAGCCAGTTTGCGGTCAGCGGATAGCCCAGCCACTGCGCCATCAGCAATCCTGAGATGGGCTGGAAAATCACGGCAGGCGTGGTAAATAACCAATCCGCCCGCACTACCCAGCGGGAAACCACGGCAATGGCTTGCACATTGCCACTGCGATTAGTCACAAACATATAAAACGCCGTGCCAAGGCCCGTGCCAAACATCAGCGTGGCGGACAAAATATGTAGCAGTTTGAAAGCCAGGTAGTAGTCCATTTTGCTTTGCCTTATTAAGATTTTTTGTAAGAATTGACTAAGAATACTTGTAAAATTAATTAGAAAAAGGCATTGACTGATGCAGCCAAGGCATGGGGTATTTTGGATTAAGGTTTTGGCTCGAAAGAACTCTCCGAATTAAGCCAACCCTTACTTGTAGGGCGTACTCGAAGCTTCGCTGTGCGACAGTGTGTAGTCGCTCAGCGAAGCGCAGTACGCCACAGGATGCGAAAAATCAGTTTTAAAATCCGCCCTGTTCATGGCGCACTGCGCTTCGCTTCGAGTGCGCCCTACTACCCTATTCGTTGCATTCAGGGAAATTAATCAGAGCCAAATCCTAAACCCTTGGTTTTCTCCGTGAAACTCCGTGTTCTCTGGGGCCTCCGTGGTTCAAGACTTGGGTTTTTGCTCACTGACTGAAAGCAGATCCAGCATCAGCAGCAGCGCCATGATGGGGATGTTTTTAAGCAGTGGGCCAAAGGGGTGCCATAAAAACTGGGGCAGCTTGATGGCGATAATGATGCTGTAAGCCAATACCATCAGCCATTGCAAGCGCCAGCTGCGTGTTTGTACGCCCAGCAAATCCAGCAAGCACAGCAGCCCAAACAAGCTATCCATCGCCACTGAGCCGTAAAAAAGCAGCGGCTGCCATACCTCAGGAATGCCCACTCCAGCAAGCAGCTGGTAGCTATCTGCCCGTGGCCAGGCCCATAAGCAGACTGCCGCTGTGCCAAGCCAAACTAGGGCCATGGATAATTTAAGCAGCGGTAGCAGCCAGCCGAGCAAGGCATCCCGTGCTATGCCGTTTACCGGCGCGGCGGCTTGCGGGGCACGGCCTAAGATCGCCGAAAAAGGGGCGGCATCGCTGCAATTACCGGCCCGCAGCATCGTCAGGCTATCGGGCTGAAACAGGGGTAACAAAGCCGATTTAGCCGCAATATTCTGTAAGCATGCAGCAACAGGCAGCGTGATCGCGCGGCCCAACCCCATGCCTTGCCTGAGCTGCTGCCACCAAGTTGTGAGCGGCATGGCTTGTGGGCCAACGGCATTGATGATTTGCTGTTGCGCTATGGGCTGCTCGATCAGCTTGATCAGTAGCGCTAATACATCATGTAGATGCACCGGCTGTACGTCCCTTACGCCTTGTAAATCGGGCAGCAGGGGCAGGCTGGCTAAGCTGCAAAAAGCGCGGCTGCTAAGCCCATCCGGTGCATAAATCAGCGAGGGGCGAACGATGCTCCAGTTCAGTTTTGATTGCATCAAAGCCGCATCCCCTAACCCTTTGCTGCGCCAGTAGGCCGTCGGCGAATCCGCTGCGGCACCTAGTGCGGATAGATGAATCACTTTTTTGACCTTGCTGGCCTCACAGGCGGCAAACAGCGCCTGTGGTGCTGCAAGATGCAAGGCCGTAAAAGATTGCCCCGCCGACTCAGCAAAAACCCCCACCGTATTGATCACGATATCGATGTCATCTAAGAGCGGTAGCCAGTCTGCCGCGTTTTGCAGCGCCGCAAAATCACCCTGTATCACTTCGCATTCAGGATGAGCCTTTGCATGGCGGCTGAGTAAGCGCACTTGATGCCCCCTCATCAGTAGCGCATCTCTCAAGTGGCTGCCAATAAGCCCATTGCCGAGTAGTAAGATGTTCATTGTATTTCCTTTATTTCTGTAACAAGAGAAATAAATGGGTAAATGTTTAAATCCGGCAAGATTTGCTATCGCACTTCGCAGTAAAACCTAGCCAAACGCTGATACGGTAACGATGGCGGGCGATGCGTGAGTAAATCCAGGCAGATATGCCGCGTGTTGCCTGCCATTTTAAAGGCCCTATCCACCAATCGCGGCCTATGGCTTGATAGAGCGCGGCAATGGCATCGATGCCGACTAAAATCTGACCGTCATCCCGGCGGATATGCAATAAAGTTTGCATTTCTAGCAAGCTGGCCGCTGCACTACTGGCATCAAAATTAGCAGCGCTGATATCAATCAGGGTAAAGCACTGATGGATATCGCGTTGCTTAAGCCTAAGCATTTCAAAGCGGCACATTGGGCAGGCGTGATCATAAAATAACTCGTAGCGTGGCATGGTGCTGCTCCTTATTCATTGATGATATGTTGCTTGTAGGGTGTTGTAGGATGGGCAAGTTCTTATGCCCACGCGTACTCCGGCTAGCTGCGTGGGTACTGTACCCCCCCCTACATTTTGCTTCTTAAAAGAGGGCGCTTTGATTGATCTGCAAGCCCATCACTTTTCTTCATCTTTACCAAACATTGCCGCCAGCTGGCCTATTTTTCCGCCCATTTTTAATAGCTTGATCAATACGCTGGGTGGCAGGTTTTTAAAGTCGTCGTATCCATGTAGCAGTACTTCTAAAAATTCCAGCACCTGATCCATTTTGACCCGGGTGGCGGCTTCGATTTCGGTGTCGGTTTCGGCTTCAATGGCACATTGGCGCAGCACGATTAGCGTGGGATCCAGCTCGCGCTTTTTGCGCTCTTCGGTGATCACACGGAAGATTTCCCACACATCTTGCAGGGCGACAAAATGATCTCGCCGATCGCCCATTTCCTGCTGCACTTTAATCAGCCCCCAGCTTTGCAATTCTTTCAGGCTATTGCTGACATTGGATCTGGCCACCCCGAGTGTTTCAACAATTTCTTCCGCATTCAGCGGTTTGTTTACCAGAAACAGCAGAGCATGAATTTGGGCTACGCTGCGGTTTACGCCCCATTTTGTCCCCATCTCGCCCCAGTGAACGATGTATTTCTCCATAGTTGGACTGAGCTTCATGCTGTTTCCTTTATTTCTGTATTGAGAGAAATTAGACGCCGAATGGAGATGGAATGCAAGTGAAATGTAGAAGAATGTGGATTAGCTGCTTATAACCAATGCGCCAGTTTGGCTAGTGCATAAACGCAAAGGCCGCTGAGTGCGAGCAGGGCCGGGGTTTGCCATTGACGATTGATGAGGTAGGACAGGGCGATCAGCAGCAGGCAGCAAATGATCCATCCCCAAGCAGCGGGCATAAAGCCCAGTAGCCATGCAGAGGGCAGCAGGGGGATAAACCAGCTGATGGCTTTAAATGCCTGTGCATAAGGTGTGCCCGTGGCAGGGGCCAGCTCCGGTAGCTGGTTTTGTAGTGCGGCCAAATGGCTGCTGATGTCCTGGCGCAAGTCCTTAATGAGGCGCTGGGCAAGAGGCGGGTCGATTTCTTTTGCTATTAAAATGCCGTAAAGGCCAAGGCTGGCTTCTGCACCGGGCAGGGTGTTATCGGCAGTGTTAACAGCCAGTGTGCTGCGAGTGCGCCAGATTTGCCAGGCTGCGCCACAGATGGCCAGCAGCCAGAGCGCAAATTGCAAAGAGGCTGTGAGGCGATCAAAGCCTGCCAGCAGAGCGAGCAGGCTAATGGCTAGTAGCAGCGCATCATTTAAGCTTTGACGGATGAGATCAAACCGGTGCCGGGCCGCAGGCAGGTAAAGCGCCGCACCTTGTATGCCACGCTTGATAAGGAGTGGGGCAAGTAGTGCAGGCCCGAGCTTTGGCAATAAAAAAATCCAGCACCGGGCACGTTTAGAGCGTTGCCCTTTGGTCTCTAGTGCGGCCAGCTCCAGAAAAAACCATTGCCGCACCGAGCCAGATTCCAGATCAGAGAGCGCGCTTAACAGTGCGTATTTTTCGGGGGAGCTGAATGGCTGCATGAGAGGAGACGATGGGCTAGCGAATAAGAGACGGGCTTTATTAAAAATGCTGTTTATAGGGCGGGGTTTACCCGCCCTATATCAATTACTCTTCGCTATCACACATCAAGGCAGCTTGGACTACTTTGCGGCTGAGATGTGGGGCGAATAGTTCGATAAAGTCGTAGGCATAGCCGCGTAAATAGGCGTCTTTACGAATCCCGATGCGGGTGGTGGATTCATTAAATAAGTGTGAGGCGTCGATGGCAACAAGCTGCTGATCACGATCTGCTTCAAATGCCATGGTGGCCAGAATGCCGATACCCAGCTCAAGAGCTACATAGGTTTTGATGACGTCTGAATCAATGGCGGTCAACACTACATTGGGAGTGAGGCCACGCGATTCAAAAGCCTGATTGATTTTATTGCGCCCTGCAAAGGCAAAATCGTAAGTAATTAGCGGCCAAGCCGCCACATCTTCTAGGGTAATTGGGCGATCAAGCTGGGTGAGCGGATGGCCCACAGGCACCACAATGCTGCGGTTCCAGTTGTAGCAATCAAGCATCGCCAGCTCGGAGTAATGATCGATCCCTTCGGTGGCAATCGCGATATCGGCCGCGCCTTCTACGACCATTTCACTGATCTGGGTTGGGCTGCCTTGCTTAATGGATAAGCGTACCTTGGGGTAGCGCAGCATAAAATTATGAATGGTAGCGGGCAGGGCATAGCGTGCCTGAGTGTGCGTGGTGGCGATGGTGAGGCTGCCGCCTTCCACATTCACAAAGTCTTCACCGATGCGTTTTAAGTTTTGTGCCTGCATCAGCATGCGCTCAGAAATACGCAAGATTTCTTTGCCCGGTGCGGTTACATCCACAACACGCTTGCCGTTGCGGATGAAAATTTGCACACCCAGCTCGTCTTCTAATAGGCGGATTTGCTTGGAAATGCCAGGTTGAGAGGTGTGGAGTTTCTCGGCGGCTTCAGAGACATTCAGGCCTTGTTTAGCCACTTCCACTAGATAGCGCAGCTGTTGCAACTTCATGGCAAATCCTTTCGCAAAAATTATCTAATAACCCATTCGTATAAAATCTTAACATATTCGTCTATGGAATTATAAAACGAGTTGCTATGCTGGCGAACTATTTAGATATTGGGCGACATCATGGAATTCGGATATATCGTCGCTGGGCTGTTGGTGGGCTTTATCGTCGGCATGACAGGAGTAGGGGGCGGCTCATTAATGACGCCCATTTTGCTCTGGTTCGGGATTAGCCCGGCCACGGCGGTAGGCACGGATTTGCTCTACGCCGCTATTACCAAGGGCAGCGGTATTTTTGTTCATCATAAAAAGAAAAATATTGATTGGAAGATTACTGGCTGGCTGGCCGCAGGCAGCGTGCCCGCAGCGCTGCTTACCTTGCTCGTGTTGCGTAATCTGCATTCTGATTTAAGCGTAGTTAATTCACTGATTAAACAGGGCTTGGGCGTAGCACTACTTTTAACTGCGGTTGCCATTATTTTTAAGCCTCAGCTCTTAAAATGGGGGCATCGCCACGCCTCATCGTGGTTTCATTTACCGCCTCGTAAGCTTAATGCTGTGACCGTGCTGGTCGGTTTGTTTCTGGGCGTGATTGTGACGCTCACATCGATTGGTGCAGGGGCTTTAGGTACGGTGGCTTTATTTCTGCTTTACCCCTTGATTTCAACTTCGCGTCTGGTGGGTACAGAGATTGCCCACGCCGTTCCGCTTACCCTCGTGGCTGGGCTGGGTCATGCGGGTCTTGGCAATATTGATTGGCATCTGCTGATGTATTTATTAATAGGCTCTTTACCGGGCATTTACTTTGGTAGCCATTTAACTGGCCGGATTCCGGAATCAGTACTGCGCCCCTGTCTGGCGATGATGTTGCTGATGATTGGCGGTAAGCTGGTATTTTGAGTGAAGGAGCAAGAGATGAGCTTTGAAGAGAAACTAACCGAGACGATTGCATTGCTGCACAAAATCGCCGATGAATATAGCCCTGCCGTATTTGCTAATTCATTGGGTGCAGAAGATATGGTGATCACCGATTTAATCGCTAAGCATCAGGTAGGGGTTCAGATTTTTAGTCTGGATACAGGCCGCTTGCCCACCCAAACCTATGCCTTAATGCAAAAATCTGCAGAGCAATACCCAAGCCACCCGATTCAGGTGTTTTTTCCGCAAACAAGCGCCACTGAAAGTTTTGTAAACCAACACGGTATTAACGCCTTTTATGAATCAATTGAGCTGCGTAAAGCCTGTTGCCAGATTCGTAAAATGGAGCCTTTAAAGCGTGCTTTGGCAGGTAAAAAAGCATGGGTCACTGGTTTACGCCGTGAGCAATCGCCTACGCGCACTGATTTGGGTAATCAGGAATTTGATAGTGGGAATGGCTTAGAAAAATTTAATCCGCTGATCGAGTGGACAGAAAAAGAAGTCTGGGCGTATTTGCGTGACAATAATGTGCCGTATAACGCCTTGCATGATCAGCATTACCCATCGATTGGCTGTGAGCCCTGTACGCGCGCTATTTCTATGGGCGAGGATGTGCGGGCAGGGCGCTGGTGGTGGGAAGACCCGGAAAATAAAGAATGTGGTTTGCATGTAAAAAAATAAATTAAATGTCCGCATCAGCGGGCATTTTTTTTGGCTACTGTTTTTGCTGCAAAGGCTCTGTACGCTGGCAATGGTGCGTTGTTATTCACTCACATTGCCATATAGCGCCCATAAGGCATTGATTCATTTAAAAAATGACAAGCTTAGCAGTATAAAGCGAGAGTAAACCGTGCTTAAGCCATTGACATGGTTTAGTGCTCTGTCTAGATTGGTACGGCATGCAGAGCGTTGTTTTGCGTGTTTTCTGTAAAAATTAAGCGGATTTCACCGTTTATGGATGTTGAATTGGTATTACCAGATTGTTTTCATTGGTATTAAAATTAAACCATAACAAGATGAAGAGACTCCAGATGAGCAAGATTCAATATTTAATCGGTGTAGATGGTGGCGGCACAGGGACGCGTATTTGTATTGCAGGCTTGGATGGCATAGAAATGGTTCGTAGTGACGGGGCCGCATCCGCGCTGGGGCAGGGCGTGGATAAAGCTTGGCTGCATATTACGCAGGCCATTAAAGCAGGCTTTGCCAAGCTGGGTATTGCTGAGCCGGATTTTGCGAAGTGTGCATTGGGTTTGGGTATGTCGGGTGTGCATAACCCCATTTGGGCTGAAGAATTTAAGCAAAAGAATCCGGGCTTTGCCAGAATCGTGGTAGAAACAGACGGCTTTTCTACTTTGCTGGGCGCAACGAATGGCCAGCATGGCGGGATTATTGCTATTGGTACTGGCTCGATTGGTGAGGCATGGTTGCCTGATGGTCAGCGGCTTGAAGTGGGCGGCTGGGGGTTTCCAACTTCAGATGAAGGCAGCGGTGCATTTTTGGGTCTTAAAGCGATTAATCATGTACAACGCATGATAGATGGCCGTCGCCCGGTGACGGATTTTGGCCGTAAATTGCTCACCATTACCGGCCAGACCAAGGCTGAAGTATTTAGCTGGATGGGGCAGATGAAGCAGGGCGAGTGTGCTTCTTTATCGCCCGTAGTGGTGGAGTTTGGAGCGAGTGATGAGTATGCTCGTGCCTTTTTACAAGAAGCAGGTGGGGAAATCGAGCAGATTGGCCGTGCTTTACGTCAGTACAGCCCTGATCTGCCGCTAGCCATTTGTGGTGGCGGTTTATCTGAAGCATTACGCCCGTTTATTCCCGCTGCTTTTTTAGCCAGCACGGTGCGCCCGCAAAAAGATTCGTGTGCAGGTGCTTTAATTTTGATTTACCAAACTGTGGTTTGATCTAACTAATAAGAGGCGATAATGCTGCCGCAACAAAAACTACTCGTACTACGGCCTGATGCAGATAGCGCTACGCCTCTTTATTTACAGCTGGGTCATAAGCTGGCCGCTGCGATTCATGCCGGCTTTTGGCTGGCTGATGAGCCTTTGCCCTCAGAGCGCAATTTGTGCGAAATCCTTGGGGTTTCACGGGTTACAGCAAGAAAAGCGCTGGATATTCTGCTGGCTGACGGCTTGATTGTGAGGCGGCACGGAGCGGGCACTTATATCACCCCTAAATTAGAGCAGCCGCTGAATAAGCTGACTAATTTGTCTGAAATGCTCAAGCAACGCGGCTTTACACCCGGTTCGCGCTGGTTAAAGCGTGAAGTGGTGCTGCCTAATGCAGAAGAGCAGCTTAAGTTAAATCTGGCATCAAGCAGCCGTGTCAGCCGCTTACAACGCGTGCGAATGGCTAATGATGTGGTGATGGCATTAGAAGAAACCACTCTGCCATTTACCTTTGTGCCCGATCCCAATGCAGTGGGCGATTCCTTGTATGAATATATGCGTAATGCTCGCTTGTCTGTTGTACGTGCGATACAAAACATTGCCGCAATCAATGCCACTCAAGCCATTTCTGATTTAGTTGATGTGGCTCCAGGGGACGCTATGCTGCATTTAACGCGAGTTGGATATTTGGAAAACGGCACGGCAATTGAGCTCACTCATTCGTATTTTCGCAATGATTACTACGATTTTGTAGTGGAGCTTAATAAGTAAGTTGTTGTTAAATATTGGTAAATTTTCACAATGCTTACTTTTTTTTGTAGTCGAAATTATAAATTGTTTGTTGTTGCCTACATTTTGTTTTTGTGGGCCATTTCCCCTATCCCCCGTCTGTCTGCTCCTTATGTCATCTACCCTTTGCTTTGGCTATTCACCATCTTGTTAATTTGTTGTAATCTGAGTCCGCGTAAGTAAAAACGCTAAGTCCAGTTTGAAGCGATTTATAGATGATAAACTTCGCAAAATCCTTGTTTAAAGCCACTTTTGAGTGATTTGCTCATGCACTCGTTGATACCACTTTAGCGATCAGGTGGGCAAATGCAGAGAGGGCGTAGGCCAAAAGGATTGGCCTCTTTCAAGAGGCGTACTTTCAAATGGTATTGGCTTTTTTAGGGATGAAATTGACGCATAGCGTCATTTTTAACGATGGTTACCGCGCCCGCTTTTTGAGCTAGCGAAACGATCTACTTTGGAGATGCAGTAATGAAATTGAAATTCATTTTGGCCGTATCTGCTGCAGTTTTTTCTGCAACAACCATGAGTGCTTTAGCTGCAGAAAAAGTAAAGGTGGAATATTGGTCTAACAGCCTTTCGCCAAAGTACGATGCCACCATGAAAGAGCTCACCACCAAGTTCAATGCTTCGCAAAGCGAAGTAGAAGCGGTGTGGGTTGATGTGGGTTGGGATGCTTTCCAGCAAAAAGTGATTACTGCGGTAGCCAGCGGCAATGTGCCAGGCCTTGTGAACTTGCCTAAGCCTTGGATGGATCAATTTGCACAGTCAAAAATGATTCAGCCGATTACTAAGCAAGTTGCTGGCTTTAAGAATGTTTACACCGCTGGTGCGATGCAAGATGCAACCTATGTGGGCGATAAGCAAATTTACGGCATGCCTTGGTACCAAGTGACAGGCGTGCTGTTTTATAACAAAGATTTATTTGCTAAAGCGGGCATTAAAGAAGAGCCAAAAACATTTGGCGATTTATTGAAAGTAGCCACTCAAATTAAAGCAAAAACAGGTGTGAGCGGTTTTGCACCTAAGCTGGATGAAGATACTTCCGGTTGGTTCTTGTACGAAGGTTTAGACGTTGTAAAAGATAATAAGGCTGTATTTAATAGCCCGGCGCATGTGAAATATATTGAGCAATTTAAAACCGCATATGCTGCGGGTGCTTTTCCGAAAGATGTTTTTAAAATGCAATTTGAAGAGCGCATTGCAGCTTATGGCGCACAAAAACTAGCCATGTTTACCGATGGCGCACACGCCATCAAGCGGACCAAAACAGATGCACCAAAGGTTTATGAAGGCACTGGCGTAGCGGGCTTCCCGATTGCTGGCGGCAAAACACCTCTAGGTGGTTTCTTGTTTATGTGGTCGGTACCAACAGGCTTTAAGAATGTAGATGCCGCAGTTAAATTGGGTAAATTCCTGACCAATGATGATGCGCAGCTGGCCTTTGCTAAAGCGTCTTCTACTTTCCCTTCGACTAATAAATCGCTGGACGATGCTTTTTTCCAGGCCGGTGCTAAATCAGCAGACCCGGTAGAGAAAGGCACGGCAGTGGCTGCAACACATATTAAGGCTTCACGCACGCTGACTGTAACGGGCTTGCCTGATGATGTAGCAATGAATAAGAAATTAAATGAAGCCATTCAAGAAGCAATTACTGGCCGTAAACCAGTGAAAGCCGCATTGGATGACGCAGCTAAATTCTGGAATGAGAAATTTACTGCTGCAAAGAAATAATGATTTAATTTTATTCTGTTTTGAATCAAATTCTTCCGAGTAATCTCTGATAGGATTACCCGGAAGAATAAAAAAACCGCAAGCTGGATTGGAATAGCAATTTAGTTAATGCGGTAATATAAAAGTGTGGATTTAAATCCATATAATATTTGTCGAAAAACCCAAGAGGAAAGACAAGATGAAGCTGAAAAAAATGTTAATCGTTGGTGCCGCGTTGTTTGCTGGCGTTAACGCACAAGCTGCTGATACAGAATTAGAATTCTGGACAATGAATCTGCAAAAGTTCAGTAGCTATTTTGAACAATCAACAGCTAAGTTCAATGAAGCTAATCCAGGCATGAAGGCTAAATGGGTTGATATGAACTGGGATCAGATTCAGCCTAAGCTGACTGCTTCGATTGCTGCTGGCAATCCACCTGCACTGGTTAACTTTAATGTGCCTTGGGTGCATGAGTTTGCTGCGCAAGGCCTCATCTTGCCTATCGATCAATACTTGGGTGCTGCTAAAGCCGCTTATTCGACTAATGCAGTGAAAGATGTACAAGTGAAAGGTCAGATGTATGCCTTCCCTTGGTACAACTCCACACAAATCATTGCTTATAACAAAGACATCTTTGCTAAAGCCGGTATTAAAGCAGCGCCTAAGACTTTTGCTGAATTTGTAGCAATGGGTAAGCAAATTAAAGCAAAAACAGGCCAGGCTGCTTTCGCTCCTAAAATGAGCGATATGGTTGGCTTCTTCTATTACGCTGGCTTGCCAGTTGTAACTGATGGCAAGGCTGTATTTAACTCGCCTAAGCACATTGCTTTTGTTCAGACTTTTGCTGATCTGTACAAAGCCGGTGTTATGCCTAAAGATGTATTCAAAATGGCATTTGAGCAAGAAATCGCTGCCTATAACAGCGGCAAGATTGCGATGATGACGACCGCTGCTCAAAGTCTGAAACGCACTGAAGCTGATGCTAAAGCCATCTACGACAAGACTGAAGTTGCGCCATTCCCATTAGATGCAGGTAAGCTGAACCTAGGCTCATGGATGATGGATTTTGTAATTCCTAAGGGCACAAAAGATCCTGCAGCTGCAGCCAAGCTGGGTGTTTTTCTGACGAACGACGAACAACAACTTGCGTTCTCTAAAACAACTGAATCAACCATGCCTTCGACTAAGAAAGCCAATCTGGATCCATACTTCCAGTCTGGTGCTAAGAGCGCAGACGTAGTGGACCGCGCTCGCGCTGTAGCGGCTAAATCGATGGACAATGCACGTACCCTGACATTAACTCCAGGTACATTGCCAGACGAAACAGTGATGATTAAGAAACTGCAAGAAGAAATTCAAAGCGCAGTTGAAGGTCGTAAATCTGTAAAAGATGCATTGAATACAGCAGCAGCAGCATGGAACGAAAAGCTAAAGAAGTAAAAAATAATTAGCCGTTTTATGTTCTAATGAACGGAGTTACCTAATTGGTAATTCCGTTTTTTCCCGAATATTATCATTACAGTCGAGTAGCGCCGTGAAAAACTCCAGCAGCTATACAGGCATTGCCTATTTATTTTTGGCGCCTGCCCTTATTCTGATGGGTATATTTACCTTTTGGCCTGTAGGTTATAACGCGTATTTAGCGTTTAATGACTACAGTATTTCAGATGGTGTTGCTACCTGGAATAACTTTGCGCATTTTAAATATATTTATGAAGAAGAACTTTTTCGCCAAGCCCTCAAAAATTCATTACTTTATCTTTTGATTGTGCCGGTGATTCAGGTTGCAGCACTGTTAGTTGCAAAACTGGTGAATAACAAATTGCCAGGGATGACATTCTTTCGTGCCGCGTTTTATATCCCCGTGATTACCGCTGTTTCTATTGCCGGTGTAGTCTGGATTAACGTATATAAATACGACGGTATTCTGACGTGGTTTTTGCAAATGATTCATGTGATCCCTCAGGGATCTGAAGGCCAAGTTGATTGGCTGGGTAATCCTGATATCGCCCTTTATGGTGTGATGCTGTTTACCTTCTGGAAAGGGATTGGCTGGTTTATGGTTTTATACCTTGCTGGCCTGCAAGCGATTCCAAAAGAAGTTGAAGAAGCCGCTATTTTAGATGGTGCCAATGTATTCCAGCGTTTCTGGAAAATCACTGTGCCGATGGTTAAGCCGACGATCCTGCTCTGTACGCTGATGTCGACCATTGCCGCCTTAAAGACTTTCCAGGAAGTGATTATCTTAACCAAGGGCCAAGCTGATACGTATACCTCCCTGTTCTACGTTTACGATCAGGCATTTCGCAATTACAACTTCGGTCGTGCTGCGGCGGCTGGTCTTGTTGTAACCTTCTTCTGCATGATTCTTGCGGCCATTCAATTTCGCTTCCTGGGCGAAAAGAAATAACACGAGGATTAAGAAATCATGGCTATGGGTAAACAACTACAAACCGCTTTGACGATGACCGGGCAGTATGCGGGTCTGGTCGTCTTTGCGATTTTCACTACCTTCCCTTTTTTATGGGCATTGTCGGTAGCCTTATCGGCTGATCCGTCAAATACCTGGCTTTTCCCTCGCTCTTTCTGGCCTACAGATCTGAGCTTGATGTGGTTTAAGCGTGTATTTGATGAAATGCCATTTATGGTTTACATGAAAAACTCAACGCTGATTACCATTGAAAGCATTATTGGCGTGGTGTTTATTTCTATTTTGGCAGGCTACCCATTGGCGCGTTTGCGTTTTCCGGGGCGTAATTTTATTTTCGTGGCGATTCTTGCCACAATGATGTTGCCCTCTGAAGTGGCCATTATTCCTAACTTTATTACCCTGAAGCACTTGGGGCTGCTGGATACGCATCTGGGCGTGATTGTGCCTAACTTTGCTGCTGCCTTTGGTATCTTCCTGATGAAGCAGGCGTTTGAAGCTGTGCCACAAGATTTGGTCGATGCTGCACGGGTTGATGGCGCAACCGAGATGCAAATTCTATGGCGTGTGATGGTGCCGGTATCTGGCCCATCCATTGCGGCACTGGGGATTTTCTCGCTGGTGAATGCCTGGAATGATTACCTTTGGCCTTCAATTGTGATTTCAACACGCGATAAATTGCCGCTGGCAGTAGGGGTGTTTAATGACCTGACCGGGCCATTTGCAACCTCATACAGCATGGTGATGGCGGCGATTGTGATGACTGTTATTCCCGTATTGATCTTCTTTGCCTTTACCCAGCGTTTCTTTATCGGCGGCATGGATGGCGCGGTGAAGTAATCGATAGGCCTGTTGCCCCCTTGGGGTATTTTCGGCGGGTATTTGCTACCCCATTTAGATAAGTTTGCAAGGAATCGAGATATGGCTTCGGTTACGCTAAGTAAAATTAAGAAAAACTACACCAAAGATGTTTGTGTGATTAAGGGTGTGGATCTAGAAATCAAAGATGGCGAGTTTGTAGTTTTCGTTGGCCCTTCAGGCTGTGGTAAATCTACCTTGCTACGCATGATTGCAGGCCTGGAAGACATCACCGAAGGTGAGCTCAGAATTGGCAATGTGGTTGCCAATGATTTGCACGCATCTAAACGCGGTATTGCCATGGTGTTTCAGTCTTACGCCCTCTACCCGCATATGAGCGTGTACGACAATATGGCATTTGCACTGAAGCTGGCCGGTACATCTAAAGCAGAAATCGATCAGCGTGTAAAAGGCGCTGCCGAAGTCTTGCAAATGACCCATTTATTAGATCGCAAGCCAAAAGCCTTGTCTGGCGGCCAGCGTCAGCGTGTGGCCATTGGCCGCTCGATTGTGCGTAATCCAAAGGTTTTCTTGTTTGACGAGCCTTTGTCTAACCTAGATGCTTCCCTGCGCCTGCAAATGCGCGTTGAGCTATCCAAGCTGCACCAAGAGCTTAAAACCACCATGATCTATGTAACACACGATCAGGTAGAAGCGATGACACTGGCTGATCGTATCGTGGTGTTTAACGCGGGTGTGATTCAGCAGGTTGGCTCGCCGCTAGAAATGTACGAAAACCCATCGAACCTCTTTGTAGCAGGCTTCTTAGGCTCGCCTAAAATGAACTTGCTGGAAGCCGACTTGGTAGCCATTGAAAACGGCTCTGCCCACGTTCGCTTGCCAGATGGCATTCAGATCCGTGCTGCAGTAGATGCTTCTTCTTGCAAAGTAGGGGACAAAGTCACTATTGGCATTCGCCCAGAACATATGCAATTGGCGAGCGCCGATGCAGTGAACTCTGTACCTGCCCGTGTTGATCTAGTTGAGCACTTGGGGGATATCGTATTGGCGTATATCCAGGTGAAAGGCATCAGTGAAATTCTGTGTATGAAAATTGCAGCAGAAACCGATGTGATTAAATTTGGTGATTCAATTCATGTGGTATTCCCGGAAAAGAATTGCCTGTTGTTTGATGCTCAAGGTCTTGCATTAAAGCGCGTTTAATCCTTTAAATTGGATACGCAAAAAGCCCGGCAAGTAATTGCCGGGCTTTTTGCGCTGAAGTAATTGGATTTAACTTTATTTTTCTTATTTGCAGTAGAGATATGGTGTAAGTCTTTGTTCAATTTGGAGTAGTATTACGTTATGGAATAATTCATGCTAAGCCAGCTAAGGCGTTTCAAAGAGTGCATTTTTATACGCCAAAGGTGGTGATTTTTTTGCCATTTCAGGGCGTTTATATTTTGTTAACATTCAATTGAGAAAAAATGATGCAACATATCTCCGAAATCCGTCATTGTTCTGTTTGTGGTGTTGATACGAACCATGTCGTTGTTTTGGTTAGGAAAACGAATCCATTTAAAGGTGAGCAACACAGTAAATTTAAAGAGTTTTTACATGGCGCCATAAAGAGTTGGTTTCTGGGTGCATTTATCGCATCAATGGATGAATTTTCTCGTCATCGTATCTGTGAAAAATGTGGTAACAAGGTTATCGAAGATTAAAAACTCAGAGGGTCAGATTTTACATTTGATATGAATGAATTAATTTAAGCTGCTTTGAAACAACTTTAAATTTTATCCTATGTAAAATGTAAGGCCTGACCCCAGTTGTTTTTCTAGTTATTGACAGTACGGACATGGTGTAAGTCTTCGTTCAATTTGGTGTAGTATGACGGCATAAAATAATTCAGGCTAAGCTCGGTAAAGTGTTTCAAGGAGCTTGGTATTTTTATGCACTGTAGGTGGTGGTTTTTCTGCCATTTTAGGGTGTCTATATCTTGTTGGGTAATTATAAGGAACTAAAAATGTGCGCCATCTTTTCTAACCCCGTTTTGTATATTTTAATCGTAAACATAATCGGTTTAACTTGGGCAGTTCGTTCTTGGAAAAAAACTATTCGAGAAAAATGGATGAACAGCCTAAGAGATGCTGGAGCTGAGCTAATTGGTGCAGCCGAGTTGATTTATGGAATTGCCGCAGATGACAAATCGCTTTCAACTGCACAAGCCAGTTTTATTGCTAAAGAACAAAAACTTTTATTATTATTCGCTCATGACAACGAAGAAAAGAAGATATTTAAAACCAATTCAGAAAACCTTCGGAAAGCAGCTGAAGGTAGAGTTACAAAAACGTACAGAGACGAACTCGATAGCTTCTCAAATGGCGTTAGCAATAGAGTTCTAAAAGAATGGCAAGCTATTAAGTGAGCTTGCCCACCCCATCATTCAAGCGGGGCTGGCTAAAGCCAGCCCCTTAATTCAAACGTTAGGTCGAAGAAAATGCCCTCCGAAGACCGTCTCAGTACCCCGCTCGCAATGGACGAAGACATCGTTAGTCTGCTTGCTGTTCTAGGGGTTGATCGAGGAGCCGCCGTTTGGCTGCCTTTCACCGAACCGACCAAGTTTCCACCTGAGGCTCGCGAGTGTCATATCAATGCTTGGCTGCAATGTAAATACGAGCGGTCAGGCTTCACCATTTCTGGGTGGCTGATTTGGCATCACGAATCGACGAGAACGGTTGAATCCCACTTCCACACTATCTGGGTAACCGAGACTGGCAAGCTCGTAGACGTAACTCCTCGCGAGGATGGCGAGGAAACAGTGCTCTTCGTCCCTGATCCGAGTCGCAGCATTCGCCTGACAGACTACCAAGGCAAACCCGCACTCAAGACGTACACCAAGGTCACTATCACTGTGGGTCGCGTGGTATCGCCGCTGCGGGAGGCACTGGTCATCCTTACTACCGACCTCATCTACGAGCATGGCTTGGTTACACGAGAAAACCTATGAGTTTATACGAACCTACGAACCTATAGAACCTATATGGTCAGCTCTTACATTTGACATTAATTAATCAATTAATCAATTAATCAATTAAAGATGTTTTTCAAGCCACTGTAAATTTTTTCTTATGTAGAACGCAAGACCTGACCCGCTACTCTCGCTACTCTTTTGTTTTTTGCAATTTTATGGTGTTTACATTTTGTTAGCATTCAATGGAGAAAAAATGACGCAACATACGTCTGAAATCCATCATTGTTCTATTTGTGGTGTTGATACGAACCATATCGTTGTTTTGGTTAGAAAAACTAATCCATTCAAAGGTGAGCAAAACAGTAAGTTTAAAGAATTTTTACATGGCGCAATAAAGAGTTGGTTTCTTGGTGCGTTTATCGCTTCAATGGACGAATTTTCTCGTCATCGTATCTGTGAAAAATGTGGTAACAAGGTTATCGAAGATTAAGGCCGTAAGTCGCAATGAATTTGTAGGGCGTAATAAGTCTGGTGGTTTTTCCAGACGCATTACGCAGCATGAGTTAAATCGAAAAGCCATGTAGGGCGGGTTGGCTTCATTCACCCGCGCTGAACGATGGTTGAGAAGTACAGATCCCTTTGCTTATTTACTATATTGCCCAGCTGAATACTCAGCCAATCGCGGGTTACACCTCCGGCCAACCCGCCCTACAGGGCTATAGGTCTTTTTGCTTAATGGCAATGCAGTTGGTAAAAAAGGGGGACTAGGGGTAATGCCGTTCACTTACGGTGTTGGTTGTGCTTCCCCCTTAGAAAAAGGGGGATTGAGGGGGATTTGCCTTTGGTTTTTTGCATATTTAAGCCCAATATCAACTGCAAATCCCCCCTAGCCCCCCTTTTACAAAGGGGGAACTCAAGCAAAATTGCTTAAGTGCGTGGCATCAGCGCTCTAGGCTTTAATCCGCTCCACCAAATAAGCCTTAAGCGCCGCCACGTCTGCTTCCAGTACATCAAAACGCTGCGGTAAATCCTCTAAGTTTTGCAAGGATGCCGGGCGTTGTGGTTTTTGGCCGATGGCTTCCAGCATGGTGTCTTCAAACTTGGCGGGCAGGGCGGTTTCAAGGATGACCATGGCGACGTTGGCATCTCTGTGCTCAATGGCTGCTTTGTAGCCGTCGGCGGTGTGAGGGTCGATTTCTACGCCATAGGTTTCAAACACGCTGCGGATATTATCGAGGCGATCCTGATGGGTGCTGCGGCTGGATCTAAAGCCATACACCTCGCGCATTTTGGCAAAATCGTCCGCGCTTAAATCAAAGCCGATGCCTGCATCGATGCCTTTCCATAGAAGCGATAATTTGCCTGCATCGCGGCCTAGCAGATCGAATACAAAGCGCTCTAAATTAGAGGCTTTGGTGATATCCATCGATGGGCTGGATGTTTCGAAAGTGCGATCAAGGCCGCGCGGGTGATAGCCGCCGCTGCTGAAAAACTCGTCCAGTACATCGTTTTCATTGGTGGCTACAATCAGACGGCGAATCGGCAGGCCCATCTGGCGTGCCATATGGCCCGCACAGATATTGCCAAAGTTGCCCGAAGGCACGCAGAAATCGACTGGCTCGCCGACGGTTTTTGCCACGGCAAAATAGCCTTTGAAGTAGTAGCAAATCTGCGCCACTACGCGGCCCCAGTTGATCGAATTCACCGCGCCAATTTTGTAATCCTGCTTAAACGCGGCATCGTTATTGATGGCTTTCACCATATCTTGGCAGGCATCAAACATGCTCTTGACCGCGATATTGTGGATGTTGGCGTCTTGCAGGCTAAACATCTGCGCGCGTTGGAAGGGGCTCATTTTGCCAGCTGGGCTGAGCATAAATACATTCACGCCCTTTTTGCCGCGCATGGCGTATTCCGCCGCCGAGCCGGTATCCCCTGAGGTTGCGCCGACGATATTGATTTCTTTATCGTCACGCGCCAGCACATATTCAAATAGATTGCCGAGCAGCTGCATCGCCATATCTTTAAAAGCCAGCGTTGGGCCATTAGAGAGCTGTTGCAGATGCAGATTAGGAGCCAGTGTTTTGATCGGCGTAATGTCGGCGGAACCAAACACTTCGGCGGTGTAAGTTTTTGCGACTAGCGCTTTTAAATCTGCTTCGGGAATATCGTCGACAAACAGACGAATCACTTCAAAAGCCAGCTCGGCATAGGGCAGGGGGGCGAGACGTTCTAAATCGGCTTGCGTGAGGCGCGGGCAAACTTCTGGCATCACCAAGCCGCCGTCAGGCGCTAGACCGCCGAGCAAAATGGCTGAAAAAGACTGGGGTGGCATACCGCCGCGAGTAGAGATATAGCGCATGATTTTTAGACCTTTAATAAACCCTAAAGTCTGTAGACACGGAGGACACGGAGCAAGGCAAGGGCGAGGAAAGTCAAAGGAAACTCAAGCGACAAGGGCAGCATACTCGCTTGCATGGCTTAAATTGGGGTGCAACCCAATCCTATCAACTTAAGCTTTTGTCTTTAGATGAATTGGCATTTCGTAGGGTGTACAACGACGCAGTCGTTGCGCACCGAGAGCGGCGCGCAAGAAAAACGACTTGCACACCCTACGCAAAACCAAGCTTTGTCCTGTTTTTGACATTGAGTTAATAGGATTGGGGTGCAACCCGCCGCTATACAACAAATATATTGCAAAAGCGGCGGGTTGCACCCGCCCTACCTAGCCTCATCAACGACAGTTTTCTCAGCTTTTTCTCGCCTTTGCTTTTCTCCGTGTCCTCTGTGTCTACAGAACTTTTAGATTTTAATATGTATTAGCCGTTCAAATGCTCAAGGCGTAAGCGCACGATTGCGCCGGTGATGCTTGGCAGGGCTTCGATGCCTTTGATGGCGGTGTTGACGTGTTTTTCTACGGCCAGATGCGTGATGATGATGATATCGGCACGCGCGTCCCCTGCAATCGGGCGCTGCAACATGGCATCTACCGAAATATCGTTGTCGGCAAGTAAGCGAGTGATATCGGCCAGCACGCCAGGCTTGTCTTCGGTATTGATACGCAGGTAGTAGCAGGTTTCGATTTCTTCGATCGGCAGAATCGGCAGATCTGCAATTTGCGAAGGCTGAAAAGCCAGATGCGGCACGCGTTGCTCTGGGTCTGCGGTATGCAGGCGGGTGATATCCACCAGATCGGCAATCACGGAAGACGCCGTTGGCTCGGCACCTGCACCGGGGCCGTAATACATAGTGGCACCGACGGCATCGCCCTTCACTAAAATCGCATTCATCACGCCATCTACATTGGCGATTAGGCGGCTGGCAGGGATTAGCGTAGGGGCAACGCGCAGCTCAATGCCTTGCTCGCGGCGGCGAGTCATGCCGAGTAGCTTGATACGATAGCCCAGCTCTTGTGCGTACTGGATATCAATGGCGGCCAGCTTGCTAATGCCTTCCAGGTAAGCCTTATCAAATTGCACCGGAATACCAAAGGCAATCGCGCTCATGATGGTGAGCTTATGTGCAGCATCGTGGCCTTCGATATCAAAAGTAGGATCCGCTTCGGCGTAGCCAAGGCGTTGTGCTTCTTTTAAAACATCGGCAAAGGCCAAGCCTTTATCGCGCATTTCTGTCAGGATAAAGTTAGATGTGCCATTGATAATGCCGGCCACCCATTCAATTTTATTGGCGGTCAGGCCTTCACGCAGCGCTTTAATAATCGGAATACCGCCTGCTACGGCGGCTTCAAATGAAACCATCACGCCTTTTTCTGTGGCGCGGGCGAAAATCTCATTGCCGTATTCGGCGATCAGTTTTTTATTTGCGGTCACCACATGCTTGCCATTGGCAATGGCAGCCAGGACTAAGTCTTTGGCGATGGTGGTGCCGCCAATGAGTTCCACCACAATGTCGATTTCTGGGTTGTTGACTACATCCATAGCGTCGGTAGTCAGGGTGATGTCATCACCACATAGCTCACGAGCACGGACCAGATCACGGTTGGCTGCCATGGTAATCACAATCGGCCTGCCTGCGCGGCGGCTGATTTCGATGGCATTGCGTTTTAGAACCGTAACCGTTCCGCCGCCTACGGTGCCTACACCGCATAAACCTACATTGATGGGTTTCATTTATTTTCCTTGAATTAAGCTGTGCCGTGACGTTTTCGATAGTTTTCTAAGAAGCGGGCAATGCGGGCAATGGCGTCAGTTAGATCATCTAGATTGGGTAAGAACACCACGCGGAAATGATCAGGCTGTTGCCAGTTAAAGCCAGTGCCTTGTACCAACAGCACTTTCTCTTCTTGTAATAGCTCTAAAATAAATTGCTGATCGTCGGCAATCGGGTAAATGGCCGGGTCAAGCTTGGGGAACATATAGAGCGCTGCTCTTGGTTTTACACAGCTTACTCCCGGGATCTCCGTGAGCAGCTTGTAGGCCAGATCGCGTTGCTTAGCGAGTCTGCCTGTGGGTTTGACTAAATCATTAATGCTCTGATATCCGCCCAGCGCGGTTTGAATTGCGTATTGGGCGGGCACATTGGCGCAGAGTCGCATGGTAGCGAGGATATTCAGTCCCTCGATATAATCTTTTGCTATTTTCTTATTGCCAGAGACAAACATCCAACCCGCTCTAAAGCCACAAGCGCGATAATTTTTGGATAAGCCGTTAAAGGTGACAAACAAAATATCCTTCTCTTTTGATTCTAAAGAAGCAATCGAGGTATGCGTTGCGCCGTCGTAAAGCACTTTGTCGTAGATTTCATCGGCGTAAATAATCAGGCTATGTTCACGCGCAATTTGAATAATGTCTTTGAGCAGCGAATCAGGATATAAAGCGCCCGTTGGATTATTCGGGTTGATAATTACAATGGCTTTGGTTTTGGCGCTGATTTTGCTGCGAATATCATCCAGCGATGGATACCATTCATTGGCTTCATCACATAAGTAGTGGCGCGGCGTGCCGCCTGCTAAGCTGACTGCGGCCGTCCAGAGCGGATAATCCGGCATCGGCACCAAGACTTCATCGCCATCGTTAAGCAGGCCTTGCATAGCCATCACGATTAGCTCGGATGCGCCATTGCCAATATAAATATCGTCTACCGTCACATCGCTAATATTTTTGGATTGCGTGTAATGCATAATGGCTTTACGCGCCTGAAACAGGCCTTTGGAGTCGACATAGCCTGCGGAATTGGGCAGGTTGCGAATCATGTCTTGCACCACTTCTTCGGGGGCATCAAAGCCAAACGGCGCCAGATTGCCGATATTCAGCTTGATAATGCGCTGGCCTTCTTCTTCCATCTGACGCGCTCGCTCAGGAACTGGCCCACGAATCTCGTAACAGACATTTTGTAATTTGTTTGATTTAAGAATGGTAGTCATGGCAGCGGCTTATAGGCTAGGACCTCATATTCTAACGAAAGATTGTGCTGCACTGCACTTATTCGTGATGACGAAAACAAAAAAATGAATACAAAAACGTATCCGTCAGCGATTAAGTTAAAATACAGAGTCTTTAATTGGGAAATCATCATGAAATTACAACATACCGCCATCGAAAATCTGAATCAGTTCTCAGGCTATGGTGACGATTTTGTGCGGGTGAATACCGAGCAATATCAGGGTAATGTGCTGGTTACCGCTAGCGAGGTCCATGTTTGGCGGCCTTTGGGCTTTGATGATTTAACTGAGGTCGATTTTACTGCGGTGCTGGCGTATAAGCCTGAAGTGGTTTTATTGGGCACAGGAAAAACCATTCGCTTTCCACATCCGCGGCTCTATAGTGCACTAGCAGCCGCGCATATTGGTCTGGATGTGATGGACACCGGCGCACTGTGCCGCACCTTTAATATTTTGACTTCGGAAGATCGCAAGGTAGTGGCGTTGATTGTGCATAATTAATTTGCAGCGTAAATGCGGTGAATCGTTATATTTAATACCATATAATTATTTATTTGGAATAATACAGCCTACGCTGTAGATGGTCATGGCATAAAGTAAATTGATATAGTCATTTATCCTTGGTTATTTTTACCTTTATGACGAATTACGGGATTTGAGTCGGGTTTTCCTCGCTTGTATTAAATATAAATGACTTGTTTAATCACGGCCTGAATAAAGCAGCTAAATATTCTTATGTAATATTTCAATGTTATTGGTTATATAAAGACAATAAGGGTGAATATGCTTCAACTCGATTTTTACGGTACTTTAGTCGCAGCATCGCTGGTTTTATTATTAGGGCGAAAAATTGTTGAGTGGTCACCGCCGCTGCGTAATTACAGCATCCCCGAGCCTGTGGTCGGAGGCTTATTGGTCGCTGTTTTACTGCTGCTTGGACGGCTGAGTTTTGGGGCTGAAGTAAAGTTTGATACCGGTATGCAAACGCCGTTGATGCTCGCATTCTTTGCCAGTATCGGCTTGAATGCAGATCTTGCCAGCCTGAAAAAGGGCGGCCGTACTCTCGTTATCTTTACTGGTGTGGTGGTTTCCATGCTGATGATGCAAAACATCGTCGGGATTGCCGCTGCCAGCGCCATGGGCATCAGCCCTCTGCTTGGCCTATTGGGCGGATCGATCACTATGTCGGGCGGTCACGGTACGGGCGCTGCGTGGAGTGCCGTGTTTGGCGAGAAATACGGCTTAGCATCCGCCACCGAAGTCGCCATGGCTTGTGCCACATTTGGTCTGGTGATGGGCGGCTTAATTGGCGGGCCGGTTGCGCGTTATCTGGTTAAAAAAGTACAAATCCCCGGCTCTGAACGTAATAGCGACGATAGCCCCACGTCCTTTGAGCAGCCACATGCTGTGCGTCTGATTACTCCCCAAGTCTTTATCGAAACACTGGCCCTGATTGCCGTAAGCCTGATGGCGGGATCGGCGCTAGCCACGCTATTAAAAGGCACTGCCTTTGAATTGCCGGGTTTTGTGTGCGTGTTATTTATTGGTGTGGTGCTGAGAAACGGCTTATCTGCTCTGGGTATTTACCAAGTCTTTGATCGTGGCGTATCGGTATTAGGTAATGTAAGCTTATCGCTGTTTTTAGCCATGGCCTTGATGACACTACGCTTATGGGAATTAGGCTCATTAGCTCTGCCTATGCTGGGCATTTTGGCGTTGCAAGCCACAGTAATGGCGCTCTTCGCCATCTTTGTCACCTTCCGCGTGATGGGTAAGAATTACGATGCCGTGGTTTTAGCTGCCGGTAACTGCGGCTTTGGCCTAGGCGCTACGCCTACCGCGATTGCCAATATGCAAGCCGTTACCGAGCGCTTCGGCCCTTCGCATATCGCTTTCTTGGTCGTCCCTATGGTTGGCGCTTTCTTTATTGATATTGCCAATGCGATTTTGATTAAGCTGTTTTTATTGTTGCCGATTTATGGGTGATTAATAGTTAAGCGGATGAACGTTAAAGTCTTGCCTTTGGGTGTAATGCCGTTCACTTAAGCGGTTTTGTTTGAGTTCCCCCTTTGTAAAGGGGGCTAGGGGGGATTTGTAGTTGATGTTGGGCTTAATAATAAGCAAAAAACTCAAGGCAAATCCCCCTCAATCCCCCTTTTTCTAAGGGGGAAGCAAAACCAATACCTTAAGTGAACGGCATTACACTTTTGGGTGAGGCTGTTTTTGCTTAGTAGATGGTTTTTTATGCCTTAAAAGGAGGGGGAAGATGATAAGTAGTGCATTTGAATTGCATGGTGAAATGAATAATTAACCAACCCTATTTACCCTATGCACTTAAATTGGAATAGTGATGCGCTTTGAATGGCGATAGGTACGAAACACTTCGTGGTTTGTACCTATGCGCTTTAATCATTCATCCATCTTGATATTTACTCCACTTTACCCCCCTGTATTTTCCCCACATTTACAAATTTCACCCGGCGGTTGGCGGCGGCATAGGGCTCGTCGGGGAGGAGGAGTTCGCTTGCTCCCTTGCCGATCACAAGTAAACGTACTTGCTCTACATGGCGGGGGCCGCTGAGGTAGGCTCGCACGGCGGCGGCGCGTTTTTCTGATAGGGTTTGATTGGTTTCGCTGCTGCCTTTACCGTCGGTGTGGCCTTCAATTAAAAATTGATAGGCTTGCAGTTTGGGGTGATTCAGCGCTCGGGCGATGGTGTCTAGTGTGCTGCGGCTGCCGGGGGTGAGGCGGCTGGAGCCATATTCAAACACGATGGGAATCGAAATACTGGGGTTGCCAGCTTGCTGGCTGGGTGGGGCGACTTCGCCGTCTTCTTCGATCACAATATTACGTGTCATTGTTTTAGGTAGCAGCGATTCAATCATCTGTTCGCTATTATTCGGCTCGGCGGCATAGCTGTTGAATAAAAGCGGGATAAGGATGAGGGGGGCTAGCAAAATTCTGGTGTTCATGATGTTACTCCGCAGTGATATCAAGCAAGGCTGCACCGTAGGATGAAGTGCACGTGACTCTGCTATCGCATTTTTGCTTGGGAGATAGCGCTTGCATGGCACTTTGTAAATCGTATTGGCTGCTTGCTGTGCCATTAAAAATAGAGAATGGCCCAATTTTTTGATAGCTTAATTGGGAAAAATCGCGGGGTGCATCGCTGACTATGACTAACAGGCGGTTGCTGCCCGCAGGCTCGGCTAATCTCATTTTCCAGCCTTTGCCAGGTAAAGGCAGCGGCAAGGATCTGGTCAGGAAATTATTAATGGCCAGTTGATTGGGGTAGAGCATGTCAAAGGTTTTGTTGTCTGATCCCACCATTAGCACATACACATAGCCTGAATGGCTGCTTTGTATTTCAAAGCTGAGCGCATCACCAATGTGGTAGTTTCCTTCCTTGCTGGTTTTTAGTTTTACAGTGCGCCGTTCATCCCGGCTTTGGTAAAGGTCATTTAGCGTGGCTTGCAGGTTGATGGTGCTCGGTACTTGAGGGGCCAGCGAGGCAACAACGATTGGTTTTTCTACCGGCGGGCTGAGCGTGGTTGGGGTTTGCGGCTTTGGGGCATTGGGGCTTGCAAGCAGTTGGAAGACCGATTCGCGCTTGCCCCGTACTGTGATATTGCTGGCTTTAAAATCACTGGTGCCAGCAAGCCGGTCTTCTAGTTTTTTTTGCGCGCATTGCTGTATTTCGGCCACAGATAGCGCGCCGCTGCGATCCAGATCAGGCGCTGATTTCAGGCATTGCCGCCAAGCCACGGTGACCATGCCACCGCTGTTTTCTTCATCAAATGAAATCTCATTCTCGCGCGATGCGGTGATATACACATGATTGATGCTGCCTGAGTCGGCTTGGTGTTCGTCAATGGCGCGGGTTAATACATTGATGGGTTTGGCGCATACCGCTTGGCTTTTGCTACTGATTTCTCTGCCGCCCCAGAATTTGGGGCTGATTTTGGGTTGATCCAGCGAGCGGGTAACCACATTATTCAAAATACCTCCGGAAAAACAAGCGTCCACAAAGGTGAGTAGTTGTGAGGTTTTATTTTCTATTTTTTGATAAAACTGTTGCAGCTCACTATCTAGCAAAATCTTGCCATCTACGCTGATTAAGCCTACGGCACAGCGTGTACCGCCTTGCACTACTTGCTGCCCGCCGTGGCCGGAGTAATAAAAAAACACTTGATCGCCTTCGTTTACGCCATTGGCAAATTGCTCCAACGCATTGCGCATGCCTTTTAAATCGAGTTGGGCGTCTTTATAAAGCACGATATTGCTATCATTTATGCCCATGGCATTGGCGAGCTGACGGGCATTTTCGGCGTCGTAGCGCACGCCGCGCAGTGTGCCAATATGCTTGGGATATTCTGAAACGGTAAAAATCAGTGCTTTTTTCTCAGCCCATGCATTTTGCTGTAAGCCGAGCAGCAGCAGGCCCAGTAGCGGGAGCCATTTATTCATTTTGATACTCCTTTAATGCGTTCCGTAATCGGAAAATCCGGGATGCCAAACGGAATAATGGTAAAGGGCGTTTGCTCGCCCTTGGTGAGCTGGGGCACTTCGGACGATAAGTAAAAATCCAGCCCTTTTTGTGTTACCCAGCCGGTTTTACGAAAATCGGCCGCTCCATTGATGCCTTGCACCAAAATTTTGGTAAAAGCGCCATTGCCCCAGTCCCGGTTCTCTTGCGAAAGCTGCTTGCCGGTGCTGGATGAAAACACCACCACGCCATTTTCATCTGACGATAAGTCATTCACGATCTGGCCAATATCATGGCTAAAACGTCGCCCGCCCAAGGCGTTCCCCGCATGGCAGGTATCGATAAAGAAAATGCGCTGCCCCTTGGTCTGGGCAATAAATTCGGTAAATTGCTCGTTGGCGACGGCGGTTTCATCAAGGCGCTTGGTGTCTACATCGTGCGGTAAAAAGAAATAGCGCCGGTCTTTGCGGGTAACGCCATGCCCGGCTAAAAACAGCACGGCAGTATCTTTATTGCTGACATTGCTTTGCAGCCATTTCAGCCCTTCCAGTATTTGGCTACGGGTGGCCTTACTATCGGTGAGTAATAAAGTAGACACCTCACCATAGAGCGATCCTTTACGCTGTGCTTCCATGCTGCGGCTAAAGTCGCGGGCATCTTTTTCTGCCAAGCCTAAATCGTAGTCTGGATTTGCATATTTGCTGACCCCCACGGCCAGTACAAAAAGCTTGGGTTTGCCGGGTGGGGGTGGTTTCAATACCACGGGAGCAGGGCTTGCTGTGCTGATCTTGCTTGGCACAGGGGCTGGCATAGCGATCGCTACTTTAGTTGGAGTAGGGATAGCGGGCGCAGGGGCGATCACCTTGCTGGGGACGGGTGTAATGGTGGGCGGGTTTATTATTTTGCTTGGTGTGGGGGCCGGCGTTGCGGCTAGCGGTACAGGCAGTTTGCTGGGCATTGGGATGGGTGTGGCTGCGGGGGCGGGTGTAAGGCTAACCGTGGGCGCTGGCTGCGGAAGCGGAGGCCGGTTAACCCTCAGCAAGGCTACGGGCGAAAAGCCATTGGGGCTGCCAGATACAATGGTCACGCTGGCGGCTTGTGCAGGTAGCGGAAAGCTAATTCGCATGGGCTGGCCGTTGGCAAGCTTGCTGGCATCAATCTGATTTTTGATATCTGATTCAACCCCATTTACCCGCACTTTTAAAACCTGTGCTTTAGCGTCCGCCGGGCTGCGTACTACCACCTCAATGGCGAGCTGGTCGGCGGCGGTGGTGATTTCTCCGGGGGACATGAGCTCCACCACTGGCGGTAAAATCTGGCTGATCGATAGAGGGGCAGGCTTGGGCGGGCTGAGCTGCTCGGCAAGAATGGCGCTGTTGGCGGCCTTTATGGCTAGATCAATATCCCAGCCATTGAGATATTCATCAATCACATCGGGGCGGTGATAAGTTTTACGAAATTTCCCTACCGGGAAGAAGTCGGGCTGGCGGTCTGGCCCCCGGTTAATTTGCCAACCCAATAGTTGATCGCTGCCGGGGCTGGCATCGTAATAGCCTTGGGGTGTCCACATCACCCAGCGTATGCCGTCGGGGTGCAGAAAGAGCGAGAGTAAAAGCTGGCCGTTCGAAGCTTGATACCAGCGCAATGTGCCATCGCTATGCGCAGAGACAAAACGTTTATTATCGGCAGTGGGCACAATCGCCCTTGCTTCGCCACCGCTGGGAATCTGCCAGCTCACTTTGCCGCTGGTATCTAGCCTGCGAATAAAAAAATCAGCGCCAAGCAGGCCATCTTCCCCTAGCCGCGCTGCGCTGCGGGAAGATTCACCAGGAGCCAGTGCGATCGGTTTACCCGCAAACTCGGGCTGGCGGTGATTCTCCCACTGGCTAAAGCCGCGTGTGGAGGCGCTTTGCAGGCTTTTGGGCGCGCGGCCCATGCGGATAATCCGCTCATGCAAATTAAACCAAGCTGTTTGCTCGCCGTATTGGTAAGTCCATTGCACCGCCAAGCCGTCATTCGCTATTTGTAGATTGTCTGCGCCGCGTAAATCAGCGATAGCCAATGGCTGTGTTTCTATGCGCTCATCGCTAAAAGCTCTGCCCCAGCGGCCATTAAATCCTGCAAACAGCAGGCTGCCATCGGGCAAGGCACGCAATGCCGTCACGGTATTGCTATTGATGACTACGTCGGTGGCGCGGCCATTGGCGATATCCCAGCGGCGCAGTACGTAATTAGGCTCTTTTCGATAAGCGCTGCCCGCTGCTGCAAGGTTTTGCCCGTTGGATGACCAAGCAACATTACTGAGTGCACCAAAGGGTAGATCGTTATTTTTAAAGCGTTGCAACAGCTTGAGTTGGCCATTGCTGAGCTGGCTGCTATCCCAGATGTCCACGGGGGCTTGGATATCCACATAGCCTAAGGCTAGCTTTTGCCCGTCGGGAGAGAAAGCCACACTCACGGGTAAATCGCCTGCTAAATCGCGTGTTTCGGCTAATGGCTTAAGCTCGCCATTGCGCCAGTGCCAGATCGATAGTTTGCGATTGAATTCGCTGATCGCCAGCCATCCTTGCGGCGAAAAATCCATTCCATAGCAATTGCCTTGCAGTAGCTGATTAGTCAGCACTTTGCCTTGAGCAGAGATCAGCCACAAAGTGGGGGTGCTCGCCGAGCAGGCGGCCAGCGTTTGCCCGTCAGGTGAGTAGCGCAATTGCTTGATTTCACCGGGGCCCAGTAGCGTGGTGCGGATCAGGCGGGTGCTGGCGCGATCAAAAAACCACACGCGCATCGGGCCATTGGCTGCGCCGGTATCCCCGGCGATGGCGATTGTTTTACCATCCGGGCTGATTGTTAAGGCATATAGCCGACCTTCAAAGCCTGTACCAACAGGCACTCGCAATACCCCAACGGGGTTCCCTGCAGGCAGCTGCCAGATGCGGGCTGTTTTATCGTCTCCCGCAGTCAGCAGCCATTGTTCTGTGGCATCAACGGCAATGCGGCGTATAGGGGCGTGGTGCTGGGGCGTATCTAAACGCAGCACCGGCACACTTTCACCCCATGCCCATGCGGAGAATGTGGAGAGAAGAGCGAGAAGAATAAAGCGTTTCATACTGCACTTCTGCCTTTGATGCCGTTAAAAACGACTCCCCTCACTATAGAAGTGCTCAAAATTTGGCGGGTAATTTATGCAGTGCTTGGCGATGAAAAGGCGGGCTGGATCATATTGTTAAAAGCAGACGGGGATTTCGTTGATATACGGCAGGCAGCGCTATTTTGCGGGCCATGCAGATGTGGGCATGGCTCTGATTGAATTGTCGGGGTCGTTTATTTTTTATGGAAAATGATTTTATCAATCACCATTTTATTGCTTTCATCGTATTTTAAAATGACTTCCGCGTTGTAGAGGCTGGCGGCATTAAATTGTGCCTCGCCACTGATTTCTTGCACCATTTTATTGGCAGACCAAAGCGAGGTAATCAAGCTAATAATAAGCAGAGGGCTTTTGGCAGAAATCGTTGAATTAGATTTTGGTAAGGTGATATCTACTTTACCTCCGTTGGCTTCTACTGCGGCCATCCATTTCTGGACGCGTTCGGGTAGGGCATTAGGGGTGATTTGCTCATAAAATGCGACCTGAATTTTAGGCAAGGGGGCATTCAGTGAGTTGATTAAATCCCGATCGAAACCTTTGTAATCCACAAATTTAATTTCTGCCTGTGGTTTAGAAATCGCTTCGTTGGGGCCAGAGGCACAGGCGGCTAGCAGCAGCATGAGTGCTCCACTTAAGATGCTACGCAACATAACAGCCCCAGCATAAAATAGGATAAGTTATCTTAGCAGTGAAATCACGTCTTGCTGGTGGCGTAACGGTTTATCTTGCCAGAGCCTGTTTGCGCTTTCTTTGTTTCCAGTCAAGGGGATAAGGCTATCTAGAAAGATATATTAAGGATAAGCTGATTACTCCTGAAACTGTAATGAAAGGAATGTGTGAGATGGAGTCATTTAATATTGGGGAAAGAGTATTCCACGCCGCTGACAAGGGCAGAACCATCAAGACCGCTTATACGATTGAGGGCTTTCCAGGCAGCTCGGACGAGCTGGAAAACCCGGTTCTTTGCAAGTTTCATGTGGGGCAGCATCAATTTCTAGCCATTTTTCAGGCGCTGGATTTATCTCATCGATAGTGATTGCTCAGTATTAAAAACCACCTTAAACGGTGGTTTTTTGCTAAATAGCGCCATGGTATTGGGTGCTTTAATTTATTTTTCGTTTTTGACCCGTACACTGGCTAGTCTTGATGAGGCTGCGGCATTAATGATGAATGCGTAATAGTTGGCATTAGAGCCCCTATTTATCCGATGCAAACCTTCAGTACAATATGTGCTTAATGAGGCTATTTTGATTCTGTGCAAGAATAAAGTTAAATAGCTGGGCTTGTTTAGCTAGAATGGCCGCATAAGTTGATTGAATCAAAGGAATACAGCGCATTATGCAAATTGTTACATGGAACGTGAATAGTCTTAAAGTGCGGCTGCCGCAGGTGCTGGAGTGGTTGGCGGCTAATCCGGAAGTCACCGCGCTTTGCCTGCAAGAAACAAAAATGGAAGACGTTAATTTCCCGCAGGCAGAGATAGAGGCTGCGGGTTTTCATGTGGTGTTTGCCGGACAAAAAACGTATAACGGCGTGGCGATTATTGCACGGGAAGCAATCAGCGATGTAGTGGTGAATATCCCCGGTTTTGTCGATCATCAGGTTCGCCTGATTGTCGCTACGGTAAAAGGGGTGCGGCTTGTTTGTGCTTATATTCCCAATGGTCAGTCATTAGATTCAGATAAATACCCCTATAAACTATCATGGTTGGAAGCACTTACTGCTTGGTTAAAAACAGAAATGGCCGCACATTCTAAATTAGCCTTGCTGGGTGATTATAATATTGCTCCCCATGATATCGATGTGCATGATCCGGCAAAATGGGTAGGGCAGGTTTTAGTTTCAGAGCCAGAGCGCGATGCATTTCAGGCTTTGCTAGATTTAGGCTTAACGGATTCATATCGCTTATTTGATCAGCCGGAGAAGTCGTTTTCTTGGTGGGATTATCGTGGTTTTGGGTTTAGAAAGAACGCCGGTATGCGAATAGATCATATTTTATTATCGAAAGAATTAGTGCCTTTATGCAGTGCTTGCGTGATTGATCGTGAGCCTAGAAAAAATGAGCGGCCGTCTGATCACACGCCGGTGATTGCCAGCCTGTCGATTTAAGCTATATGTAGTAAATAAACCCCAAAGAGAATCTGTATGGATAAGGCTAAATTATTATCGGGTAGCAGTTTATTTTGCGATTTAAGTTACGCAGAATTAACTGAGCTGGCCACTCAGACTGAGTTACGCAGCTTGCGCGCTAAGCAAATGGTGGTGGTGCAGGGCTCGGTGGGGGATGAGATGTTTGCGGTTTTGCATGGTCGTTTAAAAGTGGTACGCAGCAGCGATGAAGGCAAAGAAGCAACCATTTGCATTCTGGAAGCCGGAGAAATGTTTGGCGAAATCGCCATGCTGGATGGCGGCCTGCGCACGGCCACGGTAGAAACGTTAGAGCCTTGTGAGCTGCTGGTTTTACGCCGCGATAGTGTAATGCAGCATCTGGAGCAGCACCCTAAGGTCATGCATCAGATGATTTCTGCGCTTTGTCAGCGCCTGCGTTATGTAGATGATTTTTTGCAAGATACGCTGTTTTTGAATTTGCCTCAGCGCCTTGGTAAAACGCTCAAGCAGTTGGCTAAGCAGCACGGTATTAAAGATGAAAATGGCGTGCTGATTGATTTAAAACTCACACAGCAAGAGCTGGCCAATATGGTGGGCTCTAGCCGTGAAAGTGTAAATAAACAGCTGAGCGTATGGATGGAATACGGTTGGGTTCAGATGGATGTGGGTTTTATTCGCCTGGTGAAGATGGATCAATTGCCGGGGCATCCTCATTCTGCTTAAATAAAACAATGCCGAGCCTATGCTCGGCATTGTTTTATTTCTCAGCCAGCTTAGTGCCCGAATCCGCATAAGCGTAGTAATTCTTCCACGCACCATAGACTAAATTAGGATATTCGGCACGGCCAAGGCTGCCGTTATAGCGGCCTAATGCACGGAAGTAATCGCCGTTTTCCATATCAAGGTAATGCCGCAAAATAGTGCAGCCGTAGCGCAAATTCGTATTCATGTCGAATAAATTATGCGTGCCGCTGCCAATCGATCTTTGCCAGAAAGGCATGACCTGCATTAAGCCCCTCGCGCCTACTACCGATAATGCATAGCGGTTAAAGCCGCTTTCAACATGAATAAGCCCTAAAACGAGCTGCGGATCTAAACCCGCGCGGCTGGCCTCGTAATGAATGGCAGTGAGCAGGGTGCGACGGATAAATTCATCGGGAATGCGCTTGGCTAAGCGGGCCGACATGGCCGCAAGCCAGACTTCCCCCTCGGCGGGTGTAGCAAAGACTAATCTGGGCGATTGCCCGTCATTAATCGATCTTTGCATCGAGGTTTGCACATTCGAGGAGAGTTGCTCTTCTTTTTGCGCGCCCGCGTAGGCAAAGCTGCAAAAAACCAAGCTAATTAAAAAATAGTAGCGCTTAAACATGGGATTTTTTCTGATTAATCAGCTTGGAATGTAGCTTTATCGCTTGAATTGGTCAACAAGCAGCAATTAATCGCACGGCTAAGGGCTGGCCATCGTTCGCTAATGCCATTAAACGGTCGATATTTGGGTGCTTTCCGGGGAAGGTCAGCGCATCTTGGCTATGCTCTGCGTAAAGGCGGATGCCCTTTGCTGCTGCAATGGCGTTGATGGCGCCAAATTCTTGGTACAGGGCATGATAAACGCGCACGCTACCCGCTTGGCCGGGTTTATTTTCAATGAGCGCAACCACTGTTTCGCCATCGAGTAATTCAAGCGCGGATAAATGATCAATAGTAGGCAAGCTGGCAAGTACATCGGCAAAAAGCATGGGAAATCCTATGTTTATGACTGAATGAAATGACGTTACGGAAAAACACAACACGGAGGGGCTCGGTGCGCAAGAAAAACGACTTACACACTCTAAATGACTTGGTCGATGTTTATTTCTCAAAATAATCTATCCGTCATCCCCGAATGGTTTTATCGGGGATCCAGCAGAGGCATTGGATTCTTGAAAGAAGCACTCGGGAATGACGCTTTTTGAGTAGGCCTATAGCTCATCAAACGAGGCATCATTTGGCCCTAGCTTTTGCGGGTGTAGCCAGCTGATATCCCGCAAGCTGTGTTGCACCAGTTGGTCTACGCCTAATAGCTTGGCGAAAATGGCCATGCGGATGGGCACGCCGTTGTCGGTCTGGCGGAAAATCGCCAGCCTTGGGTCTTGGTTTAAATCGGTGGAGAGATCATTGGCACCGGAGCGGCTGTCTCTGGGTAGCGGGTGCATCACAATCACATCGGGCTTGCAGAAAGTATCAACTGCACGCAAATTAATCTGGAAGTTTTCGCCGTAGCCCTCCATCACTTCACCCTGCATACGCTCTTTTTGCACGCGGGTTGCGTAGATCACGTCTGCGCCTGCTAGGCCTGCTGCCAGATTATCGGTGCATTCAATCACATTTCCATTGCGGCTGGCTGCATCCAAAATGCTGCCGGGCATTTCGAGGCCAGCAGGGGCAAGTAGGGTGATTTTTAGCCCCTGGTAGAGGCCTAGTAATTTGGCTAATGAATGCGCTGCGCGGCCATGTTTTAAATCGCCAACCAGCGCAATATGGCTGCCATCAATCAGCTTATTGAGGCGTGAAAACTCGCGCTCCATCGTGTAAAGATCAAGCAGTGCTTGAGTGGGGTGCTCGCCAGGGCCATCGCCGCCGTTAATGATGGGGATATTACTGGCCTGTGCGAATTCGGCCACTGCACCTTGCTCAGGGTGGCGCACCACAATCACATCGGCGTAGCCGCTGACGACACGGCTGGTGTCGTAGATTGATTCGCCCTTAGCCATTGATGAAAAAGTAAAACCGGTGGTATCGCAAACCGAGCCACCAAGTCGGCAGAAAGCCGCGCCAAAGCTGATGCGGGTGCGGGTACTGGCTTCAAAAAATAAATTGGCGAGCACGGCTCCTTCAAGCACGCGGCAGGTTTTTTGCCGACGGGCAATCGGCTGCATAATGTCCGCGATACGAAATAGCTCTTCCACCGATTCGCGCGAAAATTGTTCTACAGAGAGGAGGTGAGGGGCCCAGTGTGCTTGGGGCGTATCTACACTTTGTGTGGCTGGAGTGTGCTGGCTGAGGATTTCCGCAAGGAAACGCTCAACAATGGCGGGCATACTACGGTGTTCGTTGGAATGATCGGGAAGTAACCAGCTATCTAAAGCACGGCGGCTCACGCCTAAACGCGCAGTGAGCGCATCACGGGTGAGGTTGAGCAGACGCATGGCGTCGCGAAGAATGCTTTGTTGAGCGGATTGCATGGTGGCACCTTATCTACACATTGTGTGGATTGTGTGCTTTTTTTAGGATGTGTGCAATACGCTTTGTGTTGGTTGATGTGAGTGAAAACAGAAAAAGTAGTGATTTTTCGGCGCTGTGCGGAGTGGGTTTTTTATTTTAGTTGATTAAATTAGCGGGCTTTTAAGCTGCACTGATCTATTTGCAAGATAGGTGCTTTACGCACCCGCTGCATCGCTACCCCAGACGTCTTCCATTGGGATTAAGCCTGCTACGCGCTGGCTTTCAATGACGCCAATAATGCTGTAGTCAATGTCTTCGCTGTCTCTTTCAACAATATCAAGCAGGGGGTGCCATTGCTTATTAAAAATGGCGGCCACAATGGGTGTTTGCTCGCTACGGCCTGGGCGTTTAACAATGCCGACTTCGCCATTGAGTAATTGCACTACAGCACCCGGTGGATAAAGCCCCATGGTCTGGGTAAACAGCCGGCCAAGTTTTACATCGATGCTATTGGCAGATCCGGTAAGCGAGGTCAGCAGGGCAAGATCGGAAAGCTGCCCGCGTCGCCAAGCATTGCGGGTGAGCATGGCGCAGTAGCGGTCGGCAATGCCTATCAGCCGGGCTTCAAAATGAATCGCGTCGCCAGAGAGCTGCTGAGGGTAGCCACTGCCATCGGGAATTTCGTGGTGCTGCAATACATAATCCAGCCAGAGCGTGTCGGTTACGCCTAATTTACGCAGCACATCGCGGCCTTCTAATGGGTGCACTTGCATCATCAGCCTTTGTTCATCGCTGAGCGGGCCGGATTGGGTGGATAGCTTTTCCTGAATAGCATACATGCCGATATTCATGGTCAGAGCTGCGGCGACCACAGAGCGCCGCTGTGTGGGTGAGCGGCCCAAGTCGCGTAGCGCCAGCTCAACCACGCAAGCCACATTGATGGCATGCCGGATTGCGTATGTGCCATCCTGGCGCAGCATAATCATGCCGATCACTACATTGCGATTCAGATCGCAAGCACGGCCGAGGTGATCCACAATGGTGCCGATATGGCTAGGGAATACCCCTGAGTAAGTTTCTGACTTACTTAAGATTCGATCAAGTGCGGCGCGTGATTCAAATACGAATCGGGGTGCCGATGCGGGACGCGATACTTTCTGTCCGCTTGGGCGGGGGGATGTGGCCATGCAAAGCTCCGTATATATCCTTGGCATTTTAGCTGAATAAATAGCAAGGAGAAGGAGTGCCATGATAATTGAATCATGTTTATTAAAAATTAATATTCAAGCATTTTTGCAAGTATGGGCTGAAATTGAATACGACTTGAAGCTCCACACTTTTAATGGCTAGCCTGCCAATGAGCATAGCGCAATATACTTTGCTTTTTCTGCATACAAAAATGGCTGCGCGGTCCGCTGCAGCCATTTTATATTTTTATTAGTCTGCTTCATCCATCCACATCAGTTGGATGGCTTCTAATATTTTTTCGCCACAGTGCTTGGCATCGTCATCAAAACCTTCTAATTGCATAACCCATTGCATTAAATCAGTAAAACGCACGGTTTTAGGGTCTAGATCAGGAAATTTATCGGCCAGTTGAATGGCAATTTCGCGGGAATCTGTCCATTTCATGATTGAATCCTTTTTTGTCACTACGATCAGATGGCGGTTTACGCGTCATTTCATCAAGCTGCACGGGCATGTCGTTGAATTAATGGTGCTCGCGGGCGTGGTTGACCGTGTATTTAGGAATCTCGACCACTAAATCTGTATCTTCAACAATCGATTGGCAGGAAAGACGAGATTCGGATTCTAAGCCCCAAGCTTTATCCAGCATATCGTCTTCCAGCTCATCGGATGGCGCAAGCGATTTAAAGCCTTCACGAATAATCACGTGGCAGGTGGTGCAGGCACAGGATTTTTCGCAAGCGTGTTCGATTTCAATATCGTTGGCAAGCAGCACATCGCAAATCGATGTGCCTGCTTCGGCTTCCAGCACTGCGCCTTCAGGGCAAAGCTGGGGGTGGGGCAGAACTACAATTTGAATCATGATTCATCCTTGGTATAGCGGCTTATTACACAAAAACCCAATCTTGAACCCTTCTAGAAAACACTTAATGAATTTCTCGGTGTGCTCTGTGTTCTCACTGATCTCTGTGTCTACAGATTTTTGGTTTTTAGGGTTACATCTCAGCAATATTCTGGCCAGCTAAGCCACGTTTTACGGCTGCATCCATGCGTTTGGCTGCGAAGTCGCCTGTTACTTCGTTCAGTTTTTCCGTGGCGGTATGGATGGCGTTGGCGTCTGTTGCCTGCATGCTGGCAACGAGCTGCTGCAGGCTGGCTTCAATGGCTGTGCGCTCCTCTGGATTGAGTAAATCACCATCTTGCTCCAGCGCGGCTGTGCTGGCATTGAGGATGGATTCGGCATCAACCAGTGCTTCGGCCAGCTTACGTGCTTGTACATCGGCACTGGCATATTGCATGGAGTCGGTCAGCATGGTGGCGATTTCATCGTCAGACAGGCCGTAAGAAGGCTTCACCATAATGCTGGCTTCAACCTGTGATGAAAGTTCTTTTGCCGCAACGGATAATAATCCATCGGCATCAACCTGAAAGGTAACGCGAATTCGCGCAGCGCCTGCCACCATGGGCGGAATGCCGCGCAGCTCAAAGCGTGCCAAGCTGCGGCAATCGCTCACCAGCTCGCGCTCGCCTTGCAATACATGGATCGCCATGGCGGTTTGGCCATCTTTAAAGGTGGTGAATTCTTGCGCTCTGGCGGTAGGAATGGTGCTGTTTCTAGGGATGATTTTTTCGACCAGATTGCCCATGGTTTCCAGCCCAAGGGAAAGCGGAATCACATCCAGCAGCAGCCATTCATCTTCCCCTTTATTACCTGCCAGCACATTGGCCTGAATCGCCGCACCAATCGCAACGACTTTATCGGGGTCTAAATTGGTGAGCGGCTCTTGCTTAAAGAAATCAGCTACGGCATGGCGGATTTGCGGCATGCGAGTGGCTCCACCCACCATCACAACACCTTTGATATCGCTAACTTGCAGTTTGGCATCACGTAAGGCTTTGCGCACGGGTGTGATGGTATTACTGACGAGGGTATGGGTAATTTTATGCAGTGTTTCTGTGCTTAGAGCCACATCAACCACTACGCCCTCGCTTAGCACTGCCGTGATGCGTGTAGTGGGGTGATCTGAAAGCACTTCCTTGGCTTCGCGGGCACGAGTCAGTAGTACACGGGCATCATGGGCGTTCAGTGCGGATAAGCCTGCTTCTTGCAAGATCCAGCAATAAATACGGTGATCAAAATCATCGCCGCCAAGCCTTGAGTCTCCTGATGTAGCACGTACTTCAAATAAGCCACGGGTCAGCTCTAGGATGGACACATCAAAGGTGCCGCCACCTAAATCGTAAATCACATAGGTGCCTTCGCTACCATTATCTAAGCCATAGGCAATGGCGGCGGCGGTGGGCTCATTGAGTAAACGCAATACATTCAGGCCAGCGATGCGTGCGGCATCTTTGGTGGCTTGGCGCTGGGCATCGTCGAAATAGGCCGGTACGGTAATGACTGCGCCAACCAGCTCGCCGCCTAAGCTTTGCTCGGCGCGGGTTTTGAGCGCACGTAAAATATCGGCCGAGACTTCGACAGGGCTTTTAATCCCAGCGCGGGTGGCAATTTTAAGCATGCCCGGCTCGTCCACAAAACGGTAAGGCGTGGCTAAATCGGCAATATCATTGATACCACGGCCCATAAAACGTTTGACTGAGCTGATGGTATTGCTGGGATCATCGTTCTGGCGCGCCAGTGCACCACAGCCCACGCGGGTTTCACCATCTTTGCCGTAATTCACCACGGAGGCGAGCAGCGTGCGGCCTTGCTCATCCGGCAAACAGACGGCGCTGCCACTTTTTACCGAGGCAACTAAGGAGTTGGTCGTGCCAAGATCAATGCCCACTGCAAGGCGATGTTGATGTGGCTCGGCAAACATTCCAGGCTCAGAAATTTGTAATAAGGCCATGTTTCATCCGTAAGGTAGAGCGAGTGCATGTCGGTAGAGGTCAATGCCCCATGGTAAAACCCAAATCTTAAACCACGGAGTAAAGGAGAACACAGAGGGTCACGGAGCAAAGCATCATTTAGGATTTTTCTTCGCAAGTGGGGAATTAATCATGGGTATGTACCTAGGATTTTCTCCGTGAAACTCCGTGTCCTCTGTGTTCTCCGTGGTTCAAGATTTGGGTTTTAGCGCTCTCATAGTGTGCAATTAAAACAGCAGGGTTTCGATGGCGTCGCCAATTTCCTGCTCTAGTTTTTCCATAAAGCGAAGTTTACGCACGGCAACCGTGGCCGCGCTTAAATCATGCGTTTCGTCCAGTAGGCTGGCAAGGTGTTGCTCTAGCGCGCTGGTTTCAGCGGCCAGCTCTCTACCAATATTTTCCAGACTTTCAATATTTTGCGTGGCTTTTGCATCGCCAATCGCCTCACGCCATTCCATTTGATTCATTAAAAAGTCAATGGGCATGGCGGTATTGCTTTCTTCCTGCGTGTCGACACCGGCCAGCTTTAATAGGTAGCGGCCACGGTTGATCGGCGATTTGAGCGTTTGATAGGCTTCATTGACTTGAGTGGCAATCTGCAAGCTCATACGGCGCACGGCATCGCTTTCGCTGGCAAAGCGATCGGGATGATAAGTTGCAAGTAAGGCGCGGTAATTGCTGTCGATGCTACGCTGATCGAGTGCAAACTGGGCAGGAAGGCTGAAAAGGGCGAAGTGGTTTTGCGTAAAGTCGAAGTTCATGGCGTTTCTGGCGGGGAAGGAGGGGAGCTGTTTTAAAACCCAAATCTTAAACCACGGAGGAAAAGGAGGAAAAAGAGTTTCACGGAGAAAGCCGAACTTTAGATTTGTTGTCTATGGGGCTGTGCTGTTCTCCGTGTAACTCCGTGTTCTCTGTGCGCTCCGTGGTTCAAGATTTGGGTTTTGCATCACTTAAGTCGTGGCTAAACGTTAAAGCTTTCGCCGCAGCCGCACTCGTTTTTTACGTTGGGATTATTAAATTTAAACCCTTCGTTCAGGCCTTCTTTGGTGAAGTCCAGCTCGGTGCCGTCTAGATAAGCGAGTGATTTGCTGTCGGTGAAGATTTTTACGCCGAAGCTTTCAAAAGCCAGATCTTCTTCTTTGGCCACATCGACAAATTCGAGCTTATACGCCATGCCAGAACAGCCCGAGGTTTTAACGGCCAAACGCACGCCAAGACCTTTGCCACGCTTTGCTAGAAAGTTGGAAATATGGGTTGCTGCACTTTCGCTTAATGTAAGAGCCATTTTTTGCCTCGCAATAATATCCTAAGGTGTAATGAACCTGAGTTGATTTTCAGGCGTATTACACCTTAAGGTGAACCACATCAGTATTAACCGTGCTTAGTTTTGTAATCCGCTACCGCTGCTTTAATGGCGTCTTCTGCCAAGATAGAGCAGTGGATCTTAACCGGTGGCAGCGCTAATTCCTCGGCAATATGTGTGTTTTTAATGCTCAAAGCTTGATCGAGTGTCTTGCCCTTTACCCATTCGGTAACGAGGGACGACGATGCAATCGCCGAGCCACAACCATAGGTTTTAAACTTAGCATCTTCAATAATGCCGTCTGCGCCTACCTTGATTTGCAGCTTCATCACGTCGCCACAGGCCGGAGCGCCCACCATGCCAGTACCTACGCTATCGTCGCCTTTTTCAAATGCGCCAACATTACGTGGGTTTTCATAGTGATCCAGAACTTGTTCGCTGTATGCCATTTTGTGTGCCTCTTGATTCGGTTATTACGGTACTGGTTTGCTATTAAGTCAACTTTGTTCTGGCGATGGATCGCTGTTCTGAGCAAGGCGCAAAGTGGCGACGTTTACAATTGTAAACGAGCTACTTTGCAACGCAGCTCAGGACGGCGAGGCGCGCCAGATTAGTGAGCAGCCCATTCGATTGTGGATATGTCTATGCCTTCTTTATACATATCCCAAAGCGGCGACAGCTCGCGCAGTTTGCCGATTTTGCTGCGGATCAGGGTAATCGCAAAGTCGATTTCTTCTACGGTATTAAAGCGGCCGATAGTGAAGCGAATCGATGAATGCGCCAGCTCATCCGAGCGGCCAAGGGCGCGCAATACATAGGAAGGCTCTAAAGATGCCGATGTACACGCAGAGCCGCTTGATACGGCCAGCTCTTTCAGCGCCATCACCAGCGATTCGCCTTCTACATAGTTAAAGCTCACATTCAGATTATGTGGAACACGTTGTTCCATATCACCATTCAGGTGGACTTCTTCGATGTCGGATAATCCGGCCCACAGGCGGTCACGCAGCATGCGCATGCGTTCCAGCTCGGTGCCCATATCTTCTTTGGCGATACGGAATGCTTCGCCCATGCCCACGATTTGGTGCGTTGCCAGTGTGCCAGAGCGGAAACCACGCTCATGGCCACCGCCGTGCATTTGTGCTTCTAAGCGAATACGGGGTTTACGGCGGATATACAGCGCACCGATGCCCTTAGGCCCGTAAGTCTTGTGCGCCGAAAAGCTCATTAAATCAACTTTTAATACGCTTAAGTCGATGGCGATTTTGCCAGTGGCTTGTGCGCTGTCCACATGGAAAATAATGCCTTTTTCGCGGCAGATTTCACCAATGGTGGCGATATCCTGAATCACACCAATTTCGTTATTCACCGACATCACCGAGATGACGATGGTGTCTGGGCGAATGGCGGCTTTCAGTACATCCAAATCAAGCAGGCCGTTGTCTTTTACATCTAAATAAGTGACTTCAAAGCCTTCGCGTTCCAGCTCGCGCATGGTGTCCAGAATGGCTTTGTGTTCTGTTTTAACGGTAATTAAATGCTTGCCCTTGGCTTGGTAAAAGTGCGCTGCACCTTTTAAGGCCAAGTTGTTGGATTCGGTGGCACCGGATGTCCAAACGATTTCTTTTGGATCGCAATTAACCAGCGCGGCAACCTGTTCACGTGCTTCTTCTACCGCAGCTTCTGCTTCCCAGCCAAAGGCGTGCGAGCGCGAAGCGGGGTTGCCGAAGTGTTCGGTTAAACAGGGAATCATCTTGGCTGCTACACGCGGATCAACCGGTGTGGTGGCTGAGTAGTCAAGATAGATAGGTTTGGTCGCGCTCATTTTGCGGATGCTCCAGATTCAATACGAGAAGGCTTGATACTGCCGAGTAAAATGCTGTCATTGCAGCGTTTTTGCTTGGCCTGATGTTTGTCTATCAACTGCGCCAGACTGATCGAGGCAAGATAATCAAAGATCGTGCTGTTCAGGCTTGCCCAAAGGTCGTGCGTCATACATCGTCCTTCGTCATGGCAGTTTTCTTTGCCGCCACATTGGGTGGCGTCCAGTGGTTCGTCCACGGCTAAAATAATATCGGCAACCGTAATCAGGCTGGCGTCTTTAGCTAAGCAATAGCCGCCACCGGGGCCACGTACACTGTCTACAAGCTCACGGCGGCGCAGCTTGCCAAACAGTTGCTCTAGATAGGAGAGCGAAATATGTTGGCGCTCACTAATGCCGGATAGCGTCACCGGCCCTGCGGATTCTCGCAGTGCAAGGTCTAGCATTGCCGTTACAGCAAAACGGCCTTTGGTCGTCAGTCGCATGATTTTCCTCTCATTACACGCCAATCGTAAAATACCAGAGTGATTTAGTCAAGTATTAATGAGGGGGGCGTAAGTTGGGAGAAGGTGGCTTATATGTGGAAGAGGTGAGTGGTGATCTGTTTCGAATCCCCTCTCTCAAACATTTAATCCACAATTCGGTTGAGATAGCTTGGATCAAACTGATCGCCCTCTGCGCGTTCTGCCTCGCAATTGAGGCCAAGCTGTTCAAGCTTGGCCAGAATGGCTTCGATGCGCTTATCGGTGCAAACCGAATGATCGAGCATGCCGTGGATGGCTTTTACGATGGGATCATTCATGTCGGCAGAAATACCATAAGCCGAAAAGCCCATTTGCTCGGCTTTTGCCGCTCGGGATTTATCTGCTTCTTCAATAATTCGGGCAGGGATGCCCACTGCGGTAGCGTTGGCAGGGACGTCTTTGACTAAAACGGCATTTGATCCCACCTTGCCGCCCTCATGCACGGTAATTGGGCCAAGGATTTTGGCACCAGCACCCACAATCACGCCACGTTCTAAAGTAGGGTGGCGTTTGCCTGTATTCCAAGACGTACCACCTAGCGTTACGCCATGATAAAGCGTGCAATCGTCGCCAATTTCTGCGGTTTCGCCAATCACAATGCCCATGCCGTGATCGATAAACACGCGACGCCCAATTGTTGCGCCGGGGTGAATCTCGATGCCGGTGATAAAGCGTGAAAAATGCGACACCATGCGCGCAAGCAGCTTGCAATCTCTTCTCCACAGGGCATTAGCCACTAAATGCAGCGAGAGCGCATGAAACCCCGGATAACAGCAGACCACTTCCAGAATATTGCGGGCGGCAGGGTCGCGGTCGAAGACCACAGAGATATTTTCACGCAGGCGAGCAAGCATAGTGGGGTAAGCAGCTGGGGCTAAAGTTGAGCATTTTACTCGACTTTGAGCATGAAGGGGAACGCTTACATGGTATTGCTGGGTGCAATGGCTATTATGAAAGCGATGTTGTGCGATTAATAACGGATGCTTCCACAGCGGAAACCCAAATCTTGAACCACGGAGGCCCCAGAGAACACGGAGTTTCACGGAGAAAACCATTTTAAGCTGAGATGTTGATTGAAATGACGACCCGAATCTCCGTCATTCCGGATCGGCGGGAATCCAGTAGCACTGCTGGGTCCCCGACAAAAACACTCGGGGATGACGGGATGCTATTTCGGGAGCTTATTCTGCTGCGACCCTAAGTCCTTACACAGGCAAACTATGAGCGGGCTTAATCTTAAAGAAGTAGAAGCAATCTGCAACGGCTGTCACGGCGATCCTTTTGCTGTGCTCGGCATGCATCTGAATGGCAGCACGCTTTGCGTGAGGGCTTTTTTTACAGACGCCAGCGCCTGTGTGGTGATTGATGCCGCAACAGGCCGTCGTCTTGCATCCTTAAGCCTGATTGATGAGCGAGGCTTATTCGCTGGCCCTATCCCCCGCCGCAAAAAAGAATTTAGCTATCGCCTTGCTGTGCAGTGGGGCGAGCAAGAGGTTTTGCTGGACGATCCTTACTGCTTTGCGCCGATTCTGGGCGAGATGGATGTATGGCTATTAAGTGAAGGCAAGCATCATCGACCTTTTGAAAAGCTAGGCGCTCATCCGCAGGAAATAGAGGGCGTAAGCGGTGTGGCGTTTGCCGTATGGGCACCGAACGCCCAGCGTGTGGCGGTGGTCGGCGATTTTAATCTTTGGGATGCGTGCCGACATGGCATGCGTTTGCGGCAGGAATGCGGCGTATGGGAAATCTTTATCCCCGCAGTTGAAATGGGTGCCTGTTATAAATTCGAGATTCTTGATCAGGCTGGTGAGCGTCATCTAAAGGCCGACCCTTACGCCTTTGCCGCCGAGCTGCGCCCCGGCACAGCTTCCAAAGTGGCAGGGTGTTTACCGAAAGTGCCTGAGGCTACGGGTAGGCGGGCGGCGAATCAGGGCGATGCACCGATCAGCATTTATGAAGTTCATTTAGGCTCTTGGCGGCGCGTGCCAGAAGACGGCCACCGCAGCCTTAACTGGCACGAGCTGATCGTGCAGTTGCTTCCCTATGTGAAAGAGCTGGGCTTTACGCATCTGGAGCTATTGCCCATCAGCGAGTTTCCCTTTGATGGCTCATGGGGCTATCAGCCTTTGGGGCTTTACGCGCCAACGGCAAGGCTGGGCAGCGCGGGGGATTTTAAGTCCTTTGTGCAAGCCGCGCATGAAATGGGCTTGGGCGTTTTACTTGATTGGGTACCTGGGCATTTTCCGAGTGATGGCTTTGGTTTGGCACAATTTGATGGCACGCCTTTGTTTGAGCACAGCGATCCACGCGAGGGTTTTCATCACGATTGGAAAACGCTGATTTATAACTATGGTCGCAATGAAGTTAAAAATTATTTAATTGGCAATGCCCTGTATTGGATAGAGCGCTTTGGCGTGGATGGCTTGCGCGTTGATGCCGTGGCGTCGATGCTCTACCGTGATTATTCGCGTGAGCCAGGGGAGTGGATCCCGAATGAGCTAGGTGGGCGAGAAAACTTAGAAGCCATCGCCTTCTTGCGCGAAATGAGCGAAATCCTCGCCAGCGAATGCCCCTATGCGGTGACTTTTGCCGAAGAATCGACGTCTTTTCCTGCGGTGACTCAGCCCGCCGCGCAGGGCGGGCTTGGCTTTAATTACAAATGGAATATGGGCTGGATGCACGATAGCCTGGGCTATATGCAGCTCGATCCTATTTATCGCCAGCATCACCACGATCAAATGACATTCAGCCTGATGTATGCCTTTGATGAGCGTTTTGTATTACCGCTATCGCACGACGAAGTGGTGCACGGCAAAGGCTCGATATTAAGCCGCATGCCGGGGGATATCTGGCAGCAATTCGCCAATTTGCGCGCCTATTACGCCTTTATGTGGGCGCATCCGGGTAAAAAGCTTTTATTTATGGGCTCGGAATGGGCGCAGCTTAGGGAATGGTCGCATCAGCATAGTTTGGATTGGCATTTGCTCGAATCAACATGGCATCGCGGCGTGCAAGCCTTGGTACGAGATTTAAACCAGATTTACCAAAGCCAGCCCGCTCTATATCAAATTGATTTCGAAGCACGCGGCTTTAATTGGATTATTGCCAATGACGCGCTGAATTCAATTTTCGCCTTTAGCCGTCATGCAGAAAATAACGATGACTTTGTGCTGATTATGAGTAATTTTACCCCCGAAGTACGCCATCAATACCGGATAGGTGTACCCAAGGCAGGGCGCTATATTGAAATCATTAATACCGATTCAATGTATTACCAAGGCAGCAATGTGGGCAATGGCGAATGCCAAAGCGAAAACATCGCCAGCCAGCAATATCCACAATCCATAGCCCTTTCGATTCCACCTTTAGCAACGCTTTATTTGAAGTGGCTGGGGGTATAGCTCAATATTCAGGCTGTTTGGATATTTGAAGGATTGTTAAATCTTAAACCACAGAGAACACTGAGGACACAGAGATTCACAGAGGAAGGCACCTTAATAAATATGTGATGGTTTGTTGGGTAAAAGAAAGTATTAAATGATTAGTAAAACTTAAATCAGCCATAAATGGGTAACCCTATTTGTGAATTTCTCTGTGGCACTCTGTGTTCTCTGTGCCCTCTGTGGTTCAAGGTTTAGCCATTTATATTGTGTAATAAAAAGGGAGCACTTATGAAGCTGGAAGAAGGAACGCCGTATCCGCTGGGTGCTACCTTTGATGGTGATGGTGTTAACTTTGCCTTGTTTTCTGAGCATGCCACGCGGATTGAGCTTTGCCTGTTTGATGCTTCAGGCATCAATGAAGCCGCGCGTTTTGAGTTGACCGAATGCTCTAATGACATCTGGCATGGCTATTTGCCCGATGCACCCGCCGGGCTGGTTTATGGCTACCGCGTGCACGGGCCTTACCAGCCGTTGCAAGGCCATCGCTTTAACCCCAATAAAGTGCTGCTCGATCCTTATGCCCGCGCCATAGTTGGCGAGTTTAATAATGACCCACGCAGCTTTGGCTATCAGGAAGATCAACCCACTGCGCTAGACCCGATCGATAATGCGGCGATTGCCTTAAAAGCTAAGGTAATTGCCGAGCCCTATGATTGGGAAAACGAGAAAGCGCCGCGCACGCCTTGGGTGGAAACGGTGATTTACGAAGCGCATGTGCGCGGCATGACTATGCTGCATCCCGATGTGCCAGAAGAAATGCGGGGTAGTTATGCTGGTTTAGCGCATCCCGCCGTATTAGCGCATTTAAAAAAGCTGGGTATTACCGCGATTGAATTATTACCCGTGCATTTCTTTTTAGATGAATCGCATTTATTAAGGCAGGGTTTAAGTAATTACTGGGGTTATAACAGCTTAGGTTTTTTTACCCCAGAAACACATTATTGGTCGGGGCGGGAAGGCACGACGCCTTTATCTGAATTTCGCGATATGGTGAAAGCCATGCACGGTATTGGCGTCGAGGTATTGCTGGATGTGGTGTTTAATCACACCGCAGAATCGAGCGATATGGGGCCCACTTTATCGTGGCGGGGCATTGATAACGCCAATTACTATGTATTAAGGCAGGGACAGCTTGATCAGTATGAAAACTGGACCGGCTGCGGCAATGTGCTTAATTTAAGTCATCCGCGTGTTTTGCAAATGGTGATGGATAGCTTGCGCTATTGGGTGAGCCAATGCCATGTGGATGGATTTAGATTTGATTTAGCGCCGATCTTAGGCCGGGTCGATCATCATTTTAGCCCGCAAGCGCCGTTCTTTATTGCTATTCAGCAAGATCCGCTTTTATCCAGTGTGAAACTCATTGCCGAGCCTTGGGATATTGGCCACGGCGGCTACCAACTTGGGCATTTTCCTAATGGCTGGGTGGAATGGTCAGATCAATTCCGAGATGTGATGCGTAAATTCTGGCTGCACGATGGCGTACACCGCGCGCTATTTGCCCAGCGCTTTGCCGCATCGAGCGATTCATTTCATCGCCAAGGGCGGCGGCCGGTATCGGTGGTGAATTTTATTTGCGCTCACGACGGGTTTAATCTGCGCGATATGGTTTCGTATAACCACAAACATAATCAGGCCAATAAAGAGCATAACCGTGATGGGCATAATCATAATTTAAGCTGGAATTGCGGCGAAGAAGGCCCAAGCAAAGACGCGGGCGTGAATATCTTGCGATTACGTTCGATGAAAGCTATGCTGGCGACCGTTTTGCTGGCGCAAGGCACGCCGATGTTTTTGGCGGGTGACGAGCTGGGGCATACGCAGCAGGGCAATAACAATGCTTATTGTCAGGATAATGAAATTAACTGGCTGAATTGGCAGCAAGCCGAGCCGGGCCTAGCTGAATACGTGGCCGAGCTGATCGCGATTCGTAAATCCTGTGCCGTGTTGATGTCTGGCCGCTGGTGGACAGGCGTTCCTGATGAATGGGGCAGGGCCGATGTGGAATGGCTGAATCCATCTGGTGCACCGCTGCATTCGCACGATTGGCAAGATGCAGGCGGCAGGGCGATGATGATCCAGCTGGGTGGACGTTTGTTGATCATGATTAATGCTTCAGCTCACCAGGTGCATTTTCGCTTGCCAGCAGGGATGTGGAGCCTGAGACTAGCTAGCACAGGGGACGCCGAATCAGAAATCAACCCCCACGATTGCCGCGTTGCCGCAAGGAGCGTGACGATTTTGGAGAGTAGTTGAATGTAATGAGTTTGATTGGACGAAATGGTCCGCGCTTCGTGTTACGGGCTAAATTTTTGGAGCAGCCATTGTTTAAATGCATAGAAGCAATTTTATTTTTTGTTCGAGATATTGATGGCGCAGCGAATTGGTATGCCAAATTATTTAACGTAGAGGTTCAATATGAAAATCCTATGTACGCATTTATTCAAGGCCCAGAGATATCTATTGGTTTTCACCCCGTAGATATTAAATGCCCCGGAGGCGTTGGCGGAACAACCGTATATTGGGAAGTTGATAATATAGAAAAAACGATCAAAGTTCTTCAGGATAAAGGTGCCATCTTATATCGAGGGCCAATTCAGACAAGTTTGGGTGATCAAGCTGCAATGTTGATTGATCCTTTTGGCTGTACAATTGGCTTGCATCAAAAAATTAAATAATTAGCTTATCCAAATTAGCTTATCGCTATTTAGGCTCAATCGCTTTTCTCCGTGAAACTCCGCGTTCTCCGTGTCCTCCGTGGTTCAAGATTTGGGTTTCCCCGCCAAATCACCCATTTATTTTAATAAGGAACACCGTTTGAAAGTCATCCACACACAGCCTATCGCTGGTCAACGCCCTGGCACTTCGGGTTTGCGCAAGAAAGTCACCGTATTTCAGCAGCCGCATTATTTAGAAAACTTTGTCCAAGCCATTTTTGATGCGGTGCCTGCACTCAAGGGCGGCACCTTGGTGTTGGGGGGGGACGGGCGTTTTTATAATCGTGTGGCGGTGCAGATTATTTTGAAAATGGCGGCGGCCAATGGCGTCGCTCAGGTGATTGTTGGGCGGGGTGGGATTTTATCCACGCCAGCGGTGAGCGCGGTAATTCGCAAATACGCGGCCACAGGCGGGATTGTTTTATCGGCGTCCCATAATCCGGGCGGGCCTGATGGTGATTTTGGCATTAAATACAATACTGATAACGGTGGCCCCGCAGCAGAAAAAATCACCGAAGCCATTTACCAGCACACCACCAGCATTAGCCAATACCAAATCAGCGATGCGGCTGATTTAGATTTAGACGTACTCGGCAGCTTTAGCGTGGCGGGTATGGCGGTAGAGCTGATCGATCCGGTGGCGGATTACGCCGTGCTGATGCAGGATTTATTTGATTTTGATGCGATCCGCGCATGGTTTGCTGCGGGAAATCGTATGCAGTTTGACGCCATGTCGGCAGTCGCTGGCCCTTATGCGGTGGAGATTATCGAAGGCCTGCTCGCCGCGCCGCGCGGTACGGTGGTGAATGGCGTGCCGCTGGAAGACTTTGGTGGCCATCACCCTGACCCCAATCCCGCCCATGCAACGGAGCTGATTGCCGCAATGTCGGCGACCAATGCGCCGGACTTTGGCGCGGCCAGCGATGGCGATGCAGACCGAAATATGGTGCTGGGCCGTAACTTTGTGGTGACGCCATCGGACAGCTTGGCTGTATTGGCCGCAAACGCCACCTTGGTGCCGGGCTATCGCAAAGGTTTAGCTGGCGTGGCTAGATCTATGCCCACCTCTGCAGCGGTGGATGCCGTGGCAAAAGCGCTGGGCATTGCCTGCTATGAAACGCCAACCGGCTGGAAGTTTTTTGGCAACCTGCTCGATGCGGGCAAGGTGACGCTCTGTGGTGAAGAAAGCTACGGCACGGGTTCCGATCATGTGCGGGAAAAAGACGGCGTATGGGCAGTGTTGTTCTGGCTGAATTTGCTAGCGGTGACGGGCAAATCGGTCGAGGAAATCATTACCGCACACTGGGCGCGTTTTGGCCGCCATATTTATTCCCGCCATGATTTTGAAGAGATCGCCAGCGATGCAGCAGAAAGCTTGATGGCTGCACTCAGGGCTCGCTTGCCAGAGTTGGTAGGGCAGAGCTTGGGCGGCCAAATGGTGCAGCTTGCCGATGATTTTGCATACGATGATCCGGTGGATGGCTCGCACAGCGCCAAGCAGGGCGTGCGGATTATTTTTGCGGGTGGTGATCGAATTATTTACCGGCTTTCAGGCACGGGCACGGCGGGGGCGACACTGCGGGTTTATCTGGAAAAATATCAGGCAGATATTGCCCGGCACGGAGTGGAAACGCAGACGGCTCTCGCTGATTTAATTGCGGCTTCACGTGAGCTTGCACAAATTAAATCTTTTACCGGCATGGTTCAGCCTACGGTTGTGACTTAAGCCTGCTTGTGGTGCTTCCCTGCTGATTTGCATTGTGGTTTTGGGCGATGTAAATCAGCATTTATCTATTTTGCTTAAATAATCTGCCTGACGCGCCGCTAGGCATGCTGGGTGGTGCTTGTGAGGTTCTTCTCTTTTTGGTCGTTTCCTACTTTCTTTTATTTGTATTTTGAATGGTCTTAGGTATTTAAGGTTCTGTTTCTAAAAAGTAATATGTTTTTATACGTATACCGGATGGGTAATATACCCAAATCCTTTTGAATGATTTTAAGCCTAAGCCGTTTACAATCAGGCTTTATTCATTGAGTTCAATATTGAATCAACATCGCTTTTAATAAGTGCTGCTGGGTTTGATATTTAAAAGGAGTTGGCATGCGTATCACCCTTCCTCTTATTCTTGCGTTATCGCTTTCAGCGTGTGCCACCAATGATCTGGGGGAAAAGCGCGATTTAAACAAAACCGAGCTGGGCGCTTTGATCGGTGTGGTAGGCGGTGCGGTGGCTGGCGCTGCGATTAATCATAATAACCGTGGCAAGGGTGCATTGATTGGTGCTGTGGGTGGTGGCTTGGCTGGTGGTGGCATTGGTTATTATATGGATAAGCAAACTAAAGATTTTCAGCAGCAATTAGCGGCAGAAATTCAGCGTGGCGACATTACTGTACAAAAAATGGCCGATCAATCCCTGTTGGTCAGCATGACATCCAATACCGGCTTTGATACCAATTCTTCGGTTCTTAAATCGGCTTATACCCCAACGCTTGATAAAATTGCCAAAATTGTGAATCAGTACGGCAAAACCAGCGTTTCTATTGTGGGTCATACCGATAACACCGGTAGTGTTGCTATTAATCAAAGCGTTTCCGAGCGCCGCGCTCAGGCGGTATCGGATTATTTTGTGAGCCGCAATGTGAATGCCATTCGCCTTGATGCATCAGGCCGAGGCAAGGCAGAGCCGCGTGCAAGTAATGATACTGAAGCAGGCCGTAGCTTAAACCGCCGTGTTGAATTACGTATTGTGCCGGTTGCTGCATAAGGCTTGATGGCGTAGCAATAGTTTATATAAAACTAAATCTTGAGCTGCAAAGAACACAGATGGCCGCAGGGTTTGATCGCAAAGAATGAAATTGATCGTTCATGTCATCAATCAAATACTTTGTTGGGCCTGCCTTCCCCCTCTTAAGGGCAAGCTGTGGTTTTTGTGTTCTTTGTGGCTTAAGGTTGTTAGCGCTTTCTATTTATTTTGATCTGATCAGGTTTAGCCATTCGGCGACTTTGATTGTGAAAAATGCCATAGATCCGTACACTGCTGCCCTTTCTTATTGCGGGCGCTTTTATGCTTTATTCCCTTCGAATGCTTTTGATGTCGGTGCACTTTGTTGTGGCAGGCATGATCGGCATCCTGATTGGCCTGTGCCGCCCATTTAATCCTGATAATAGCCGGCTTTGTGGCCGTCTTTATTCCTTGCCTGCCATGCGCATTCTTGGCTTTAAAGTGAAAAAAGACGTAGAAGGCTTGTTAGAACATCAGCGCTCTTGCGTGATTATTGCAAATCATCAATCGAATTATGATTTATTTGTTTTCGGCGGCGTGGTACCTGCACGCACCGTGACGATTGGTAAAAAAAGCCTGAAATGGATTCCATTTTTTGGTCAGTTATTCTGGCTGGCTGGCAATGTGCTGATCGATCGTGGAAATGCGCAGCGGGCTAAAAAAGCCATGTTATCGACCACCGATACCTTGCAGCATCAAGATACGTCGATCTGGGTATTTGTAGAAGGTACGCGTAATAAAGGCCGTGGTTTATTGCCCTTTAAAAAAGGTGCTTTTCAAATGGCGATTAATGCAGGCGTGCCTATTTTGCCAGTATGCGTTAGTACCTATAGCAATCATATGCGCCTGAATAGCTGGCATGCTGCGGATGTATTAATGAAATCGCTTAAACCCATTCCAACTGCGGGCTTAACGCAGGATGATTTGCCTGCGTTGATTGAAGAATGCCGCAATCAAATGCAGGCATGTATTCAAGCGATGGATGAGCAATTAATGCAAGCCCGATAAATATTGCTCTATTTGCTTTAATACCCAATCGCCGTCATCTAGCGGTAAATCGTGCCCTGCCTGTGTGTGAACCCGGCAGGGCACTTGCCATTTAGAGGCCAGGGTTTGCGAGCAGGCAGGGCTGACAAGTTTATCTTTGGCCCCGGATAGGAGTAAGAGTGGCACATGGGGCTGATGGGCGCGGTAGCGTATCGCTGCCGTTAATTGGCGCAGAATATTGCTGCTGGAAATAGGGAATTGTTTTTGAAACTGAATCCATTGCTCTAATGCGGCCTGTGGTTTATTTGTACTTGTTAGTTCTATAATGATTTTTTCTTTACCTTGCACATTATTAAATAATAAGCCAATTAAAGCCGGAATACTTTGCAGCCGCAATCGGTGATAAAAAGGATTGATGGGCCGCAAGCTGGTATTGATCAGCACACAAGCACGTATTTCGTGAGGGAAAGCATTGGCCCAAGCCACAGCAGCCATTGCCCCAAGGGAAATAGCCAGTACATAAAAGGGGCCGTTAATGTGTTGCTCTGCTAACGTTTGGCGAATATGGGCGACCATATCTCTGATATGGCTCAGGCTTTTTTCTTGATGCAATACACCATTACCAGGCCAATCAATGGTGATGATTCGATCATTAGGGTATTGAGCTTGTAGCTTGGGAATAAACTCGCCCCAATGGCGGGATTCGCGCATTAGGCCTCGTAATAAAACCCAAGTTTTCATAAGATGCCGTACCACAAAGCTTCTGCTTCTTCTTTGCAGTTTAAATAATGATTGGTTTTGGGTAGCCAATGGTGATGATCGTGTACTGCTCGTAATAAAAACTCAAATAGTAATAAATGGCTGCGTAATACCCTTTGCTGGCGATGCGGCACAATCGGGTTAAATAAACCAAGCAGCGACATTAATTGCCGTGGGTTTTTTTTAACCCATAGCCAAGAACCTAATTCTAAAGTGAGCGGTAAAAACAAATGGCCACTTCCTTGGTTTTCCTGATAAAGATAATCCCAAATATCGCCGTGAGTACAATATTGCAAAGCCTGTGGTTCTATTACATAAGGGTGGTGCGGATAGCTTTGATCAAACAGGGATTTAAGCGCGTAGATTTCAGGTAAATTGGGAAACGGCGTGCGGGTATGGGCATAGGGAAACCAGAGCCGGTCTTTTAAGCCAAATCCAGAATGGCAATCTAAGGCCACACTAAATGGGCTATTAAGTAATTGGGCTTTAACCACGCTGCAAAGCGCTTGGTTTTCTAATTCCATAGGCGAATTAAATTCGCCTCTATACCAAGGTAATAAGCGGCTTATGCGATGCCCTCCCACTAAAAAAGAGGTTTTTTCGCTAGATTCAACCGGCGCATTGCGCATTAAATCCACGCCTTGGCCATTGCTGCGCGTGCCACGGGCAATACCGATGGGGTTGATGAGCGGCATAAACACAAGGCGCATGGTGGTTAATTTGCGCTGTAAGCTGCTATCCCAGCGCAGCCTGACCAATAGAGAGCGCAAAAAAGCCAATACGATCTGGCTGCCAATGCGCTCTAAGCCATGCACGCCGCCAAAAAATCCAAGCACAGGTGCATTGGGGTCTTGGCTACCCATGCTCATGCTATAGAGGGGGAAGCTCGCCTCTGCACTTTTGACCTCGCCATGCTGCTGCAAATGAATGACGTCACCTGCTTGCAAGATGATTTCTTCCAGCTCAATCAGTTCTGGTAATTGCAGCATGACGCACTCATTAACGATAGATGTCGATTATGTATGCTTATTGCATATGGTGGCTTATTTTATCTGATATACATCTGATTTAGTTTTGCTTCTAGCTTGCGTTGAACTGTTTCAAATGAGGCACTGAGTGCCCAGTAGATGGCTGCCGCGGCCAAATAAAGCGGAAAAGGCTGAAATGTTGTAGCAATCACTTCTTTGCTCGCCAGCATCAGCTCGCTGACAGAGATCACAGATACCAGCGATGTATCTTTAATCAGGCTAATCAAACTATTAGAAAGGCTAGGTACGGCTAAGCGCAAAGCTTGTGGCGCAACCACGTAACGTAGCGTTTGGCTATTTGTCAGTCCCAGGCTTTTACCCGCATCCCACTGTCCTTGGGTAATGCCATTGATGGCGCCGCGCAGCGTTTCAGATAAATACGCACCCACATTCAGGCTGAGCGCTAACACTCCTGCCGTGAGTGGCTCAAATTGAATGCCAATACTGGGTAGACCAAAATAAATCACAAACAGCTGCACCAAGAGTGGCGTGCCGCGAATACAGCTGACATACACTGCGCTGATTTGTGAAAGTACTGGGATTTTGCCGATGCGAATCACCACTACGAGCGTGGCAATCAGCAGGCCACCTAGCATGGCAGCAACAGCTAGAAACAGCGTATAGCCTGCACCTTGTAGCAAAATGGGAAAGGCGTCTTTAAGTAGCTGAACTAAACCCGGTAAATCCATTGATTACTCCAAAACTAAAAAACCCCCGGTCGTGACTGGGGGCGTAGGTCTTACATTCGCTGCTGAGGGAGATTGAGCGGATCACCTTGCTGCAGTTTACTGTGCAACAGGCGGCTTGCTCACATCACGATCAAACCATTTTTTAGATATTTTGGCGAAGCTACCATCTGCTTGCAAATCCGCCAAGGCTTTATTGAGTGAAGCCTTAAACTTAGGATTGCCTTTTGCAAAAGGAATCCCTGATTTTTCAATATCACCCAGAGGTGCACCTGCTTTCAGTGGCAGTTTGGTTTTCTTTACAATAAATGGGATCAGCAGACTATCGTTAAGGGCAGCATCAATACGGCCCAGTGCTAAATCTTGTAAATATTCTTGCGAGCCGGGGTAGGTTTTAACGTCGATTCCGCCCACAGCCTTAGCGATATCTGCATAGTTTGTGCCTTGGCCCAAGCCGAGTTTCTTACCTTTTAAATCACTCAGGCTTTTAAAAGCGCGTGTTTCATTATTGCGCACAATCAGTTGCGGGCTAGAGAGGGTGTAAGGCTCGGAGAAGTCAAATGTATCCTTGCGCTTGTCGGTGATGCCCACTTGGTTGATCACAATATCAAACTTGCCTGCTTGTAAACCTGCCAGCATCGCACTCCATTCGCTGGTGCTAAATTCTGCTTTTACACCCATTTTTTGCGCCAAGGCTTTTGCTAGCTCCACTTCAAACCCGGTTAACTCGTTGTTCTCTTTGTAGTTAAACGGCGGGTAAGTGCCTTCAACGGCAATCTTTAGCGTGCCACGTTGTTTTACGGTATCGAGTAAATCGGCTGCGCCTGCGTGTAAAGCAAAGCCTAAGAGGCTGGCTGCTAGTAAGAATTTGCGCATATCTATATTCCTTGTTGGTCTAATGTTTTGCTTTCAAATGCAATATTCGCATAATTGGGCAAGGCTGAATAGATTTTTTGCCCGTCAATGACATGGTAATTTTGCCCAGACAGCGTAAGGGGGAGTGAGTACTTGATCTGCCTAGAGTAATGTTCTGGATAATGATGGGCTTTAATATAGATTGTCTACGGAATGTGTTAATTAGCGATATTTGTTTTCTATTGCCAAATTGGTGCCATCCTTATCCATATCTTGTAGTGTTTTATTATATAAATATATTTTTTACTGGTTTGTTTTTAAATTGCAAGATAAATACATTTGGGTTTAGTTAAATCACTTCATCCGCTTTGGCTAGGTCAGTTTTAAATCCATTTTTTATTAAAAACTCTGCAATTGCATCACCTCGCTGACTTTTTCTGTAGAAACACCACTCACCTTTTGGGCTTTAGTATCCACAATATTAAAGGGAGGGTAATCCTCTGTGGTCAGAGTGAGTGTCTTTGACTGGTCTGCCCCGATCATCAGGCTGAATAAAAAGAGAAGGTATTTCATTTTTTATCCAAATAAGGCATCACCACAAAGCCCATTCACAAGGGGAAAGGCGCTTAAAACGGTGAACCACAGCAAGAAATGGGTATCTTGGTAAAGCTTGCTCTGGGCTTTGCTAATGTTCTTGTTTTAGACCTCTCATAAAGAAAGCACAACGCCGCCAGGACTTGTTTTGCAAGCTGGGCGGCCAGTGCTTCGCCTGATGGTTTTGCAAGTCTTCTTCCCTTTTTAATGGATCAGTGAGTGCAAGACCTAGCTTAATGTTGTGCGGCGAATTTTGTAAAAAAGAACTATTAATCTAATTTTTTATAGCCAAATGATATAAAAAACAGATATGCTAAACGGCATAGACCAGATAAATCTAAAGAATTACAAATAAATAACTTTTTGTGATTTAAGGGGCCATTTATGTTCAATATCTTACAAACCTCTTGTCGATGCTGCTTAGCAAAGGAGCCTTAAAACCTTGTGATAAAGCCGCTTGAGAGGTGTTTTAAATGAGTTTGCCCGTACTGGATTTAGCCTTATTTGATAGCGCAGATCGTGATGCGTTTTTGCGTGATTTGCGCCTTGCAGCAAAAGATTACGGTTTTTTTTATCTGCGTGGGCATGGGGTCAGCCAGCAATATCAACAAGATATGCTGCTGCTGGCTAAGCAATTTTTTGCCCTGAGTGATGCCGAAAAAACGGCCGTGGCAATGGTTAATTCGCCGCATTTCAGAGGTTATACCCGCCTTGGGGGCGAATTAACGGCGGGGCGTGCCGATCAGCGTGAGCAGTTCGATATTATGAATGAGGGCCTTGCTGCGCTTGATCAGCAGCCTCTATGGCGGCGCTTGCGTGGGCCGAATCAATGGCCGGCTAGCCTGCCTGCGCTGAAATCGGGCTTGCTGCTTTGGCAAGATACTTTAAGTGATATTTGCGAGCGTTTAATGCAGGCCTTTGCGCTGGCTTTGGGCCAGCCTGCCGATATTTTTGCACCGCTTTACCGTGGCGAGCCTTTTCAGCACCTCAAAATGATTCGCTATCCAGGTTCGAAAGCGGGCGGGCAGGGCGTGGGGGCGCATAAAGATGCGGGTTTGCTGACGCTGGTGATGCAGGATGCTCAATCGGGCTTGCAAGTGGCCACCGCAGAGGGCTGGCTGGATGCGCCGCCGATTCCCGGTACCTTTGTGGTGAATATTGGCGAGCTATTAGAGCTGTCATCCAATGGCTATTTACGCGCTACGGTGCATAGGGTGGTGTCGCCGCCTTCTGGTGTCGAGCGTTTGTCTTATGCCTTTTTCATGGGGCCAAGGCTGGATGCTACCGTGCCGCTGCTACAGCTTGCGGCGGCTCTTGCTCAAGAAGTACAAGGTGAGTTGAGCGATCCGGCTAATCCGCTATTTAGCCACGTTGGTGAAAATGTTTTAAAAGGCCGTATGCGCTCGCATCTTGATGTGGCAGCGCGGCATTATTCTGAGACTGCAGCTTCTGCCGTTCATTAGGTGAGTATTTATGAGTTCAGCATCTATTTTGTCTTTGATTGGCAATACCCCTGTTGTAGAAATTACCCAGCTTGATACCGGGCTTTGCCGCTTGTTTGTCAAACTGGAAAACCAAAATCCGGGTGGCTCGATCAAAGATCGCATTGCGCTTTCTATGATAGAAGCGGCCGAGCAAAGCGGGCAGCTCAAGCCCGGCGGCACGATTGTTGAAGCCACGGCAGGTAACACCGGCCTAGGGCTTGCCTTGGTGGCGGGGCGCAAGGGCTATCGCACCGTGCTGGTGGTGCCCGATAAAATGAGCCGCGAAAAAGTACTGAACTTGCAGGCGCTGGGTGCAGAGGTAATCTTGACTCGCTCTGATGTGGGCAAGGGCCACCCTGATTATTATCAGGACAAAGCCCACCGTGTGGCGCAATCGATTCCAGGTGCGTTTTATATTGATCAGTTTACTAATCCGGCCAACCCCGCCGCGCATGAAAAAACCACAGGGCCAGAAATCTGGCGTCAGCTTGAAGAAAACGTGGATGCGGTGGTGGTGGGTGTGGGTTCTAGCGGCACATTAACTGGCTTATCGCGCTTTTTTGCCAATGTCTCGCCGCAAACCGAGTTTGTGCTGGCCGATCCGGTTGGCTCGATTCTGGCAGATTATGTAGAAACCGGCGCTTTTGGTGTGGCAGGCAGTTGGCTGGTAGAAGGCATAGGCGAAGACTTTGTACCGCCACAATTTGAAGGCGGCTCAATCAAACGCAGCTACCGAATCAGCGATAAAGAAAGCTTTGAAACCGGCCGCGCCCTGCTGCAAGCCGAAGGCTTATTTGCCGGAGCATCTTCCGGCACGCTGCTGGCCGCCGCGCTGCGTTATTGCCGCGAGCAAACCACGCCTAAACGCGTGGTGACTTTTATTGGTGACAGCGGCAATAAATACTTAAGCAAAATGTATAACGATCACTGGATGCTCGATCAGGGCATGATTGAGCACGCTAAAGCGGGCAATCTGGCCGATCTGATCAGCCGTCCGCACGCCAGCGGCGCCACACTGATCGCCGACCCAGACGAGCCACTTTCCCAAGCTTGGCAGCGTATGCGCAGCAACGATGTATCGCAAATGCCGGTGCTAGAAAACGGCGAAATTGTAGGTATTATCGACGAGTGGGATTTGTTATTGTCTGTACACGGCGAGCCCCAGCAATTTGCCATGCCGGTGCGCGCCGCCATGAGCAGTAACGTTAAAACCTTGGCCCCCGATACGTCCTTACGCGATTTATTGCAGGTATTTAACGACGACAAAATCGCCGTGATTGCCGATAAAAAACGCTTTTATGGCCTGATTACCCAAAGCGATTTACTCGCCTTTTGGCGCAAGAAATTTGTGAGTGAAGCGGTTTAAGCCCAATCCTATTCACTTAAGCTTGTGTCATAGATGAATCGGCATTTCGTAGGGTGTACAACGACGCAGTCGGAGCACCGAGAGCGGTGCGCAAGAAAAGCGACTTGCACACCCTACGCAGAAGCAAACTTTGCCCTGTTATTTCCTCCAGTTGATAGGGTTGGCTTTAAGCCTAGCTGCACATTGAGCGCAATGCGCCACAAAGCCTCTTCATAAATCTAAAGATTAAAAACTAACACCCCTCGGAGCCATCCCATGAGCACATTTGAAACGCTTGCCGTCATTAGCGGTCTGCATCGCGATCCACTGGGGGCAATCAATACCCCGATTTATGCCTCGTCAACTTTTCGCCAGCCATCCCCCGGGCAGCCGGATCAGTATGAATATTCACGCTCCAGCAATCCAACACGCGATGCTTTTGAAGTGGCGATTGCCGCTTTAGAAGGCGGCACGCGCGGCTATGCATTTGCATCAGGCATGGCGGCCATTGCTACGGTATTAGAGTTGTTGCCGGTGAATAGCCACTTAGTGGCGGTGGATGATTTATACGGCGGTAGCGGGCGTTTATTTGAAAAAGTAAAACAGCGCACCGCAGGCTTAACGGTGACTTATGTAGCAACCGGTGATCTGGAAGCGTTGCAAGCGGCCATCAAGCCAGAAACCAAAATGATCTGGATTGAAACACCGTCCAACCCGCTGAATCGCCTCAGTGACTTAAGCGCCATTGCGGCGATTGCCAAGGCACACAGTCTGCTTACCGTGGCTGACAATACTTTTGCGTCCCCCGCTTTGCAGCGCCCGCTGGAGCATGGTGTTGATATCGTGCTGCATTCGGCAACCAAATATTTAAATGGCCATTCTGACGTGATCGCCGGTGCGGTGGTGGTGGGTGAGAATAGCGAGCTGGCCGAGCAGCTGGGCTTTTTGCAAAATGCCATCGGCGCGGTGCTCGATCCATTCCAAAGCTTTTTAGCGCTGCGTGGTATTCGTACGCTGGCGATTCGTATGGAGCGGCATAACCATAATGCCCTGCGCATCGCTCAGTGGTTAGAGCAACATCCGCGTGTTGAGCGCGTTTTATATCCTTACCTAGAAAGCCATCCGCAATATGCGCTGGCCAAAGCGCAAATGGCAGGCGGCGGCGGGGTGGTGTCGTTTTATCTGAAAGGGGACGACGCCGATGTGCACCAAGTGTTAACACATACCAAGCTGTTTACCTTGGCAGAAAGCCTAGGTGGTGTAGAAAGCCTGATCAGCCAGCCAGTAAGGATGACCCACGCCTCGGTGCCGCCAGAGCGCCGTGCTAAATTAGGCATTAGCGATAATTTGATTCGCCTATCGGTGGGGATTGAAGGCCTTGATGATCTGCTTGCCGATTTAGAACAGGCGTTGGCAGTGTAAGTTTATATTCCTGCTGGGCACGGGCCTATGCTGATCTGTGCCTATCAAGCATCTTCTTAAACCGTTATCCTTTACTTACTATTTTGTAAAAGGATTTTGTTATGGATTTCCAAACACCCATCGATCGCAGCGCGACCTCCAGCCAGAAATGGAATAAATACGCAGGGCAAGACATCCTGCCGATGTGGGTGGCTGATATGGATTTTGCCAGCCCCGTTTCCATTATGGCGGCCTTGCAAGAGCGCGTGGCGCATGGCGTGTTTGGTTATACCGATGCACCGGACAGCTTGGTAGAGGCGGTGCAGTCTTACGCAGCTCAGCATTACGGTTGGCAGATCGATACCAGCTGGATTGTCTGGCTGCCGGGTTTGGTGCAAGGTTTAAACTTAGCTTGTCGCGCGGTGGGCGAGGCGGGCGATGAAGTGCTGACCGCCACGCCAATCTACCCGCCCTTTTTACGCGCACCGGGCCTATCTAACCGCAGCCTGCTGACCGTGCCCTTGCTGCAAAAAAATGATTCATGGGAATGGGATTTTGCCGCACTAGAAGCGGCGATCACGCCTAAAACTAAGCTGCTGCTGCTGTGCCATCCGCATAATCCGGTAGGCTGTGCCTGGAGTACAGAAGAGCTGACCCAGCTGATTGCCATCGCCCGCCGCCACGATTTAATTATCTGCTCGGACGATATTCATTGCGATTTGCTGTTGGCGGAAGGCCTGAAGCATCAGCCTCTGGCCACGCTTGATGCCCACTTTGCCGCACAAACCATTACCCTGCTTGCACCCTCCAAAACATGGAATATCGCAGGCCTCGGCTGCTCGCTGGCGGTGATCCCCGATCCAGCCCTGCGTGCGCGTTTTCAAAAACAAATGGCAGGCATCGTGCCATCGGTTAATTTACTGGCCTTTACCGCTGCCGAAGCCGCTTACCGCGACGATGGCATCTGGCATGCTGAGCTGATCGCCACTTTGCGGGCGAATCGGGATATTTTACTGGCTTGGTTTGCGGGCTCTGAGCGCTTAAAAATCACCCTGCCCGAGGCGACTTACCTTGCGTGGATCGATGCCAGAGCGCTAGACCCGATCAACCCACTGCCGTACTTTGAAGCGCTGGGTGTGGGTCTGTCAGATGGCCGTGATTTTGGCCTGCCCGGCTTTGTGCGCCTCAACTTCGGCTGCCCGGCTGTGACATTGAAAGCGGCTTTAAAACGGATTGAGTCGCTGCGTTAGAAGAATTTGTAGGGTGCAATAAGTCTGAGGCTTTATTCAGGCGCATTGCGCCGCTTTTTACCAACCCCTTGCGGCGTAATGCAGCCAAGCAAAAAGCGCTTGGCTTTATTAGCGCCCTACAAGTTCCTCTGCAGGGCTTGGTTTTATAGGGTGTACAACGACGAGGTCGTTGCGCACCAAGAAACGGTGCGCAAGAAAAACGATTTGCACACCCTATAAAATCAGCTTTTCACTTTGTTTCTGTCGTGAATTGATGCTTATCGCGTCACAAATCCCTTATTCCCGCCTTCTCACATCCCCGCTCTAATTTATTCAGCATGCCCTGAAAAGCCAGCAGTTCTTCGTCGTTAAATTCTTCCAATATCACATTTAAAAATGCGCTGCGTTTGGGCAGGGCTTGGTGTATTTCGGCGTAGCCTTTTGGGGTGAGGGTGACGTTGCTGAGGCGGTTGTCTTGTGGATCGTTACTGCGTTGGATTAAGCCTTCTTTTTCCATGGCTTTAAGTAAGCGGGTGAGCGAGCCGGGGTCCATTTTTAGTTGCTGAATCAGCCATTTTTGCGAGCATTGGGTTTCTTTATGCAGCTGGTTCAAAATGCGCCAGCGCGTTAGCCCTTGGCCAACAGATGATTCAAACGCGCCCAACATGCTGCGATAGCTGCGGCCTAGTTGTTGTAATACTTTGAGTTGTTCGGCTTCATGCGGCGTCATGCTGGGGCTCTATGGCGGGTTTAAATTGAATACGTGGCAGGCGGCGCAGGCACCAAAAGGCAAACAGTACAGCGGCGATACCTAGCCATTGGCTGCTTTGAATGGCGTGGCTGAGTATGGCGCGGGCTTGCTCTATCAGTTGTAAACCATCTTCGCCCAAGGCATTCATTTGCAAGATAGCGGCTTGCTGGCCTTCAAGATTGACCAATACTTGCGGATTATTCATCAGGCTGGCTACGGGCTTGGCAAATTGCTGATTAATATCGTGCTCGTAGCGCCAAGTTAAGATCGATCCAACCAGCGCGGTGCTGAGCATCCCACCAATCATTCGCAGTGATTGCAATAGCGCGGTGCTGATCCCTAGGTCTTTGCGCGGGCAGGTTTCTTGCACAAAAATAGTGAGGTTGGGCATGATAAATCCCAGCCCCAAGCCGCCTAAAGCCATCAGGCTAATAATTAAGGGATGCGCGGTTTGCGGAGTGATATTCATAATACCAATCACGCAAATCAGCAGCAGGCCAAAGCCCAGATAGAGCATGGCTTCTGGCCTAGGTAGATGCGGCACAATTCGCCCATTAATAATGCTGGCAAAGGTAATGCAGACCACCAGCGGCGTAATCAACATCCCGGCTTGGCTGGCCGATAAATGAAAGCCACCTTGCAAAAGAAGCGGGGCGTAAGACAATAGCGCAAACATGGTAAAGCCCATCAAGAGTGATAGCCTGAATAGCGCCGCAAGGGCGGGGTCTCTGAAGAGGGCAAAGGGCAGCATGGCGTGCTCATTATTGGCTTCTTGCTTCCAAGCCAAAAATCCCGCTACCAGACATGTGATCAAGACACTGATGACGGGCACGCTCAGCCCCTGCTCGGGTAACCATTCAACGGACAATTGTAAGCTGCCTAAAAATAGCGTAATCAACAGCGCGCCCAGCCAATCGAGGCGAATTTTTGTGCTGTGTTTGGGCTTTAGACGTGGCAAAAAGCGGCTTACAAAAATCAAACTCATCAAGCCAACAGGGATATTCACATAGAAAACGGCGCGCCAGCTGACATAGTGGGTGAGTAGCCCGCCAATGCTCGGGCCGATGGCGTTGGCAATCCCAAATGCAGCGCTCAGCATCACTTGCCATTGCAAGCGCACTTTGCTATCGGGGAATAAATCGGGAATACACGCAAAAGCCGTGCCGACCAACATCCCACCGCCTATCCCTTGCAGCGCACGGGCTAACACCAGCAGCAGCATGCTATTGGCCATGCCACACAGCACCGATGCCAGCGTAAACGTCACGATGGCCACCACCACAAAAGGCTTGCGCCCGTAGTAATCGCCTAAGCGACCAAAGATAGGAATGGTCACCACCGATGCCAGCAAATAGGCGGTGGACACCCAGGCATAAAGCTCAAAACCATGGAGTTCGGCCACAATCGTCGGCAGGGCGGTGGCCACAATGGTTTGATCGAGCGCCACCATCATAATCACAAAACAAATGCCCAGTATGGCAAGCAGGGATTGGCGGAAGGTACGTTCTGGATGCTGATTTAACATGATAGACATAGCAATGATTGACGGGTCAATTAATTATCACAGCTTGCTATGGGAAAGCGAAAGGTACTTTTACCTGCTTTTTAGGCTATGCAAGCTGGTTTTCTTGCTCATCACACACAAAGCCATATTTTGTTTTGCCTTCGGCTTTGGGTTGATGTGCTTAAGCGGCTTTTCTCGCCCACAAAAAAGCGCAGACCCGCTGCGCTTTGCCTGAGCAATCTATTGTTTAGCGTTCAGCAAACGCCAGTTGTGCCTTGTGCTCTGCTGCTTGGCAAGCCGCCGCAGTGAATAGCACATCGGTTGATGAATTCAGCGCGGTTTCGGCAGAATCTTGCAACACGCCAATAATGAAGCCCACGGCAACCACTTGCATCGCCAGATCGTTAGAAATGCCAAATAAGCTGCACGCCATAGGAATCAGCAATAGCGAGCCACCGGCTACGCCAGATGCACCGCAGGCGCAGATGGCGGAAACCACGCTTAATAGTAGCGCTGTAGGTAAATCAACCTGTATGCCAAGAGTATGCACTGCAGCCAGTGTCAGCACCGAAATCGTAATTGCTGCACCCGCCATATTGATGGTCGCGCCCAGTGGAATCGATACAGAGTAATCGTCTTCGTGCAGGCCTAGCTTTTTACATAACGCCATATTTACAGGGATATTCGCGGCAGAGCTGCGGGTAAAGAAAGCGGTAACGCCACTTTCACGCAGGCAGGCAAAGACCAGTGGGTAAGGGTTGCGACGTAGCTTCCAAAATACAATCGCAGGGTTCATCACTAGCGCCACAAACAGCATGCAGCCGATCAGCACTAATAAGAGATGGGCGTAGGTAAGCAAAGCTTCGATGCCGGTTTCGGCAATAGTAGAGGCGACGAGGCCAAAAATACCGAGTGGCGCAAAGCGAATCACTACGCCCACAATGATCGCTATGCTGGCAGATAAGTCGTTTACTACTGTTTTAGTGGTTTCATTGGCATGGCGCATTGCTACACCCAAGGCAATTGCCCAAGCCAGAATGCCGATAAAGTTGGCATTCATCAGCGCTTTTACTGGGTTATCAACCACACTGAGTAAAAGGCTGCGCAGCACTTCTACAATGCCGTTTGGCGGGGTGATATCGCTTGCATGTTTAACCAGAATCAGTGTGGATGGAAACAAAAAGCTAGCCGCTACGGCCACAACAGCCGCTGCAAAAGCTCCGAATAAATAAAGAAGTAAAATGGGCCGCATATTTGATTTTTGGCTGGGCTTATGGTTGGCAATTGAAGCAGCCACCAAAACAAAGACCAATACGGGAGCAACTGCTTTTAAGGCGCTGACAAATAAGTTGCCTAATAGGCCTGCCGATGCGGCTGCAGTGGGGAAAAATAAAGCCAGTGCAATACCAGCGATGAGGCCAATCATAATCTGGCTAACAAGGCTACTGCGATTTAATAGCCTAAGTAGCGGGTTTTGTGTCTGCTGCATCGTATTTCCTTTGCTGTTTTATTCTCACACCATCTATAGGATAAATTAAAAGACCAATAGGATAAGTGATGGTTTTCTAAGATGGTGTAGAGGGGAAGGCTAGGTGCTGAGAATAAAAGGGAAAGTGCAAAGCGGCAACTGGGGATTGCCTTAGCAAAAGGCATTTTTTACGTGGTGATATTACCAAATAAAAATAGAGATGTGATGTTTGAACAGTGCCTTTCAATTGAATAAGAAGTGGTCAGTTATATATAAGATTGAATTAAGTATTTATCAGAAAAATTAACTATACATCGATGCTAATAATTAACAGCAGGGAAAGAAAAAGCGGCTATCCAACGATGCTGGATGGCCGCTTTACTATAGAAAGGACAAAAGCCCTTCGGATTAAATCAACAGATTAATGTCAGTGTATTGGTCTACATTTTAAAGCGATTAAACGCCGCCTGCATTTTCTTAGCTAAATCATCAAGCATTTTAAGTGTTTGCATGGATGATTGCAGCGCAGCATCAGAATCCAGAATTTGCCCGTTAATCGATTCGGTGCTTTGCGCCATCGCGGTGGTGGCGTTTTGCTGCTCACCGGTTGATAACGCAATTTCGCTGATTCGCTCAGTGACTTGCTGCATAGATTGGCCGATCAGCAGCATTTGCTTGCTGGCGGCATGCGTTAGCGAGCTGCTTACATCAACCGCTTTCACCGTCGTTTGCATATTGCTTACTGCCAAGCCTGTTTCGCTGAGGATATCGCCGATCATCTGGCTGATTTCCATCGTGGCCTTACCGGTGCGCTCTGCAAGTTTGCGTACTTCATCGGCCACTACAGCAAAGCCACGGCCTTGCTCACCCGCACGGGCGGCTTCAATGGCAGCATTGAGCGCCAGCAAATTGGTTTGATCGGCAATCTCACGAATCACATTGGTGATTTTGGTAATGTCTTGCGAGCGATGCTCTAATGAAGCCAAGAGCGTCGATAAATCACCGACAGATTGGCGGGTATGCGCCATTTCTTCGCTGATTTTCAGCACATTTTCGCTGCCATGATGCGATGCACCTGCGGCTTCTCTGACTAAAGCATCGGTTTCACGTGCGGCTTCAGCAATATGCGAAATACTGACGCTGACTTCTTCGATTGCTGCCGCATTTGAGCTGGAAATATCGGCCAGATTATGTGAATCATTAGCCAGTTTGAGCACCGAGCCGCTGACTTCACTTACACCGCCAGTTAGCTCAATCGCTTCGCTGCGCAATTCTTTAAATAAGATGTTTAAGCGATCAATAAAGCGGTTAAACGCTTGCGCGGTTTCTGCGACTTCATCATTGCCTTTACTTGGAATGCGGCGGGTAAGATCGGCTTCACCTTGCGAGATATCCAGCATGGCATCACGAATCTGTAATAAGCCAGCCAATAAGCGGCGCAGATAGGCGGTGCAAAATAGAATCACCACGATCAGCACTAAAATCACAGCCGCAATGATCACCATAATGAGGTGATTGAGCGGTGCATCAATTTCAGATTTATCCAAGGCCACACCCAGCAGCCAGTCGCTGCCTGCTATGGGCGATAGCTGAACGATATAATCATCGTCGCCAATGGCAAAAACTTCTGATTTGTTTTGCAGTGCATAAAACTGGCTGGAGTCTAGGCGGGGGATAAGCTCGCTGATTGGTTTTAACTCAAAGCCTGACTTAGGATAGGCAATGATTTTGCCTTCCTTGGTCATTAAAAATACATGGCCTTTACCCGCTAATTTGATGGCGAGTGTGGATTTAACCAAATCGCCAATCATAATATCGCCGCCCAGCACTTTATCCTGATTGCTTACTTTTTGTGCCAAAGTAAGCACCAGCTCTTTAATTGCTGGATCTGCATCACGATAAGGCTCGGATACGATGACATCATTGCTGGATTTTGCCTGAATAAACCAAGGGCGCGCCGCCGGATCGTAATCCGGGCGAGGCTTGCTTTGGCCTGGCACCGAATACATCATGGTTTTTGTGCTGCCATCGCCTTCAAACATCAGGCTGTAGCCGCCGGCATCAGCCAGCTGTTGCAGATAAAGGCTGATGTTTTCTTCGCCGCTATGGCGTAGTGCTGATTTAATCACCTGCTTACGTGCATCCAGCCAATGGCTGATAAAGGCCGTTTGTGCGGCGGCAACCGAATCAATCTCCCGCTCGGCTTCGGCGTAGGTATGGTTGCGGATATTGAGGCACGTAATAATCGTGATGCTGATGGTGGCAAACAGCATGGATAAAGCGATTAATAGCGTAATTTTACTTCTGATCGATTGCATCATGTACCTGAAAGTAAAGAGAATTCGGCGCAATTATCCTCTTTTCTTATGTTGTTAGAATAATCTAATACGCTTAAATAGCCTGATGGGTATTAATAACAAATTCCAATCAAATAAATAATATTCTATTGGCATAAATCAGAGCTATTTATGCCCCAAACTAAGCAAGATGGTTAGATTCTGCTAAACAATCAGCCCTTGAATTCATCTTCAATAGGCGTCATCTTTATCACACGCTTTAAAAAACTGCCCAAGGAGTCTTTATGCACGGCCCAAGCCCGGATAATAAACACCCAATGGATGGATTTCCCCAGATTTGTTTTATTAAAAACACCATCAACAATCCTCATATTGTGGTCGGGGATTACAGCTATTACGATGACCCGGAAGATTCGGAAAACTTTGAACGTAATGTGCTCTATCACTATCCCTTTATTGGCGACAAACTCATCATTGGTAAATTCTGTGCCCTTGCCCGTGGCGTGAAATTTATTATGAATGGCGCCAATCACAAGCTCTCTGGCATCTCCTCCTATCCCTTTCAAATTTTTGGCAATGGCTGGGAAAAATCTGCGCCACCTCTTTCTGATTTTCCCTACAAAGGCGATACCCTGATCGGCAACGATGTATGGATAGGCTACGACGCTTTAATTATGCCGGGGGTGAAAATCGGCAATGGTGCTGTGATTTCATCCCGATCTGTTGTCACCCGTGATGTGCCCGCGTATACCGTTGTGGGCGGCAATCCTGCCAAGCTGATCAAGCACCGCTTTACCTTGGATCAAGTTGCAAGGCTGGAAGAAATCGCTTGGTGGAATTGGCCGGTAGATATTATTAGCCAGCATTTGCCAGAAATTATGGCGGGGGATATTGAAGCATTGGGAGCGGTGATTTTGTAACACTTTGAGGTGGGGTGCGCCTAGGAAATTAAATGACTCAAAGCCTTTCTAAGCTTGGTTTTTTGTGTTTTAAAATGGGTATTGATGTTTTTAGGGTTTAAATGAATGGCGAGTGATTTCTTACATATTGAATCAATAGGCCGCGGGCCGGATGTGGTTTTGCTACATGGCTGGGCGATGAACAGCACGGTTTGGCGCGGCGTGGCGGACGCTCTGAGTGATGATTTTTGCCTGCATTTGGTGGATTTACCCGGCCATGGCAAAAGCACAAGCAGCCAGCCTTTGTCGCTGGAGCAGATGGTGGCCGAGCTGGATGCGGCTTTTTTCAGGCCGGTGCAAGTGGTGGGCTGGTCTTTGGGCGGTGCGGTGGCTAGCCGCTGGGCATTATTGCAGGCAGAGAAAATCCGCTCGCTCACCTTGGTGTCTTCCACGCCGTGTTTTATGCAAAGGGAAGATTGGCAGCCTGCGATGGCCCCAGCCACCATGAGCCAGTTTGCCGCCAGCTTAGCCGCAGATTGGCAAGGCACACTGAAGCGTTTTATTAGCCTGCAAGTACAAGGCGGCGCAGAGGCGCGGGCCTTGGCTAAAACGCTGAGTCAGGAATTATTTCAGCATGGCGAGCCAAGCTTAGCCGCCTTGCAAGAAGGTCTAGCCATTTTGCGCGATACCGATTTACGCCAGCAAATAAGCCAGCTAACTTGCCCCGTATTACTGCAATTTGGCAACCGCGACACGCTCACCCCATTGGGGGCAGGAGAATGGTTGGCTAGGGCTTTGCCACAGGCCGAGCTGATTGTTCACAGCGGCGCAGCCCATGTGCCATTTGCCTCACATCTGGACGATTTTATCGAGGCGCAGCGGCGATTTTTGCTGGGGGGGATGTAGATGATGTTGGGTAGGCGTAAGCGCCTACTTTCGTAGGGCGAGAGAAACCCGCGTGCGATGCTGAAAAATACGCGGGTTTCACCCGCCCTACAACGCAATCTGCCCCAGCTTTATCCGTTTTAAGGCTTTTTACCCAAAGTCAGCGAGCCATCTTTGCTTTTTAACTCAATCAGCTGACCGGCTTCCAGCACTTTTACTTTAGCGCCTTCAGCAAAAGTCTGGCCAACAGCACGGCTGATGGCGCTATTGTCGTCTCCCATGCAGGCCATCATGGTGGAGGCCAGCATGCCTTTAAGTTGTTGGTTTTCATCTTTTAAGCTACCCATCACCCGGTTGCAGCCATCAAAGCCGGTAATGCGCATGGTTTTTGCGTCAAAAGCCAGCATCGCCTTGCTATTGCTACTTACGGCGTTATCGTTCACTTTGACGATATTCCACTCGCCATCAAAGCTGGCGGCAGCGCTTGGGGAGGCGGGTGAAGAGGGCATCACGCTGGCACAGGCTGATAAACCAATGGCTAAAACAGAGCTAAGCAATAATTTACGCATATTTGATATCCATAGAGTGCAGCTGGCAAGATGCTCAGCATAGATTTAAGTCGCTTAAAGCTTAGTTGAGCGGGAGCAATAGAGGCGAGGTATTAAGTGGCATTCGGTAGTATTTGTCGTGGATGTGGCCAATAAAAAACGCGAAGACTTGCTTCGCGTTTTGTTTTAATAGACCAGCTTTTTAAAACAAAGAAATATTTTCTGTCTGCGTTAAGCACCTAGGCATAAATTACCCAATACTTTTCATTCATGTGTTTTTCGTAGGGTGCAAAACGCCGTAGGCGTTACGCACCAAGGGCCGGTGCGCAAGAAAGGCACTTGCACACCCTACGCAAATCACATATTTTTTCCTTTAAAAATGCGTGATAACTTATATAGAACTACTTATAAAAAAAATGTATGGCTAATTTTTCAAGAGACATATTTTTATTTATTGTGCTTAAGATAGGAGAAAAATAAGTATTATTTTAGCTGTCTTTTAATGTTAAAACTATATAAATTCCAGATGAAAAAAATATAAAGTAGGTGAGAAGTAAAGTTTTTTCTGCAAGTTTACTAAGTATTTTTCGGTGTTTTTTTAGTGCAAGAGAGGAAATGTAAAGCAGATTCGGGGTTAGAAATAAAAGTATTAAAATCGCAGATATTGAATGCATATTCTTCCATAGAATACGGATATAATCTGAGTATGGGATTAGTAGCCTGTCTCTATTGTTGATTGGTCTGTTTTTATATCTTTCATCGATGACGCAGCAGGTACCTACAATGTTGCGCGGTAAATAATATATTTTTTCTGAGGTGCATGATTGATAGGTTTTTATACTGTGATAGTTCGTGGTATAAAAGTTGAAGAAAAATATAATTAATGGAAGTAAAGCCAATCCGATCCATTGGGGAATGATGGAATAATTTTCGTTTTTCATCTTCATTTATTCTATTTTAGTAAATTAGTTATTTCATTGTTTTTGGCGTAGTTTACTGCCGTTTTCCCGTGCTTGTCTTTGCGTTCTTTACTGGCTCCAGCCCTGAGAAGTTCAATAATGGCCTCTTTGCGGCCGAGTTCAGATGCCAGCACCAATGGTGTTTCGCCGTCGCAGTCAGGAAAATTGACATCAGCACCATGCTTAATCAATGATTTAATGAACTCTGTATTATTTCTGTACACAGCAGTTTGTAATGGTGTATCAAGGCTTGATATTTCATTAACTATTGCGCCGGATTTAACTAGGTCATCAATTAATTCTATCCATTCAGGGTCCGGTTTAGAATATAAGATCACCTCTGATAATGGGTTAAAACCGCCATCCGATTTTAAGTCTCCGTAATCATGTATTTTAATCATTTTTTTTACATCAACGCTCTCCAGATTTCGCACTTGTACTTGGATAATCGAGGCATTTTCCTGTCCAAAAGACATAATGAGATGCCATCCTAGCAGCCATGGCAAAAAAGAAAATACAATAGCAAGCGACGTAATTATTAATTGTATTAATTGGCGCATACGCTCTTCATTTCTCTAGTTGTAATTGTTGACTTCATCTGCAAAATTCACGGCAAAAAGGGGGCGATAGGCTTGATTGTGTTGCTAGATGGTATTGGCGAGAAACACCAGTCCAGACGGGGCCGTCGAGAAATTCCCTTGCCAATATCGCCGTCTTATCATGCCCCATTTAGGTTTGCTGCAAACAGTGCTGCTGAAATTGCTCACTCAGAATGCTCACGCTGGCATGATTCATTTCCAGCCGTGTATAAAATATCCGTTCGTATAGGCATCCAGCAGACGACTTTAATTAACAAAAGGTGCCTTTAACCCTTCTCAAACCACGCAATACTCTCTACATGCGCCGTGTGTGGGAACATATTCACAATCCCCGCCGCTTTAAGCGTGTAGCCCTTGTTGTGCACCAGCACATCGGCATCGCGCGCGAGGGTGGAGGGATTACAGGATACGTAAACAATGCGCTTGGGGCCGGTTTGGGCGCTGATGGATTTGCACAGCTCGTGCGCGCCATCTCTTGGCGGATCGATCAGCATCTTGTCGAAATGGCCGAGTTTTTTTAGCCAGCTCTCCGTCATATCAAATAAATTCGCCACTTTAAAGCTGGTGTTGCTGCTCAGGCCATTATCGCTAGCACTTTCATTGGCTCTGTCTACCAGTTGTTGCAAGCCTTCCATCCCCAATGTTTGAGCGCCGCTTTTTGCAATGGGTAGGGTGAAATTACCCACGCCACAGAAAAAGTCAGCAATCACGTCCCCTGCTTGCGGATCAAGCAAACCCATCGCCCGCGCCACCAGTGTGCGGTTAATACGGTGATTCACTTGGGTGAATTCGGTGGGCTTATAGCGCATTACAATGCCAAATTCAGGAATGCTATAGCTGAGCTGTGCAGCAGCTAGCGGATAAAACGGCGTGGCCGCTTCAACGGATTTAGCTTGCAGCCAAATTTGTACTTTCCACTGATCTGCATATTTTTTAATCAAAGCCTGATCGGCTTTATTAGGGGCGACTGGCGTGCGCAGCACCAGAATATCCACATGTTCCCCAACGGCCAGCTCAATATGCAAGATGCGATCTTTAATCGATAAGCTTTTAATCAGCGCGCGCAGCGGCAAGATTTGCTTGGAAATATGCGGTGGCAAAACGCGGCATTCATTTAGCGCCGCAATCACTTTAGAGCGCCGCTCAAAAAAGCCCAGCCTCACTTCATTTTGCTTCGCATCATAAGACACCGACAAACGCGCCCGCTGGCGATAGCCCCATTCTGGGCCATAAATCGCTGGCAACATCATTTCGGCTTTTACATTGCCGATGCGTTTAAGGTTGTCTTCCAGCACCCGCTGCTTGGCCGCTACCTGACCTGTGAATTCCATATGCTGCATGCTGCAACCGCCGCACACGCCAAAGTGCGGACAGGGCGGATTAACGCGCATATGGCTGGCAGTATGAATTTGGGTGGCTTCGGCGTTTTCAAAACGCGGCTTAATGCGATAGCTTTTATAGCTGACGGTTTCATAAGGCAGGGCGCCATCAATAAAAATTGTCTTGCCTTCTACGCGCGCAATGCCGTGGCCTTCAAAGTCTAAGGATTCAATTTTGGCAGGAGCAGTCATCAATAAGGCCATCGCGTAAAACGGCGGATTATAGCAGGCTTGGGAGTGGGGGAGCTGGAGGCCGCACGGGATGAATGGCTGCCATGCAGCATGATGATGGTTTTGGAGGGCGATAAAAGCGACGCTTATCGCGCCGTATGAAGTGAGCTTGCTTGGCTTAGTTCAGTGTTTTTTCTGCTTATAAAGATGCTTTAGCTTAAAACCTAACACAGCAAAATATCGAACCATAGGGAAATTCGAGCGTTTTTTCATGACTCATTTCTCTCAATAAGTCAGAACTCCGTGATCCCTGTTCATTTAGCAAGTGATCTGCTGGGGTAAATAATCGTCGATGACAACACTTCAATTCTTCATTGCGCGCTTGTGAGAGCCTCATGAATACCTTGCGTTCGCTAGCGTACAGATCGCTTTTAATATCATCTCTACTATTTGAATGGTGAGCTCTAGCAAGAACAGACATGTGCTCATACACACACCCATTAATGACAGTTTCTGGAGTTCACCATGAACAAAGATCAAACCAAAAATCACGTTGAAGAAGCTAAAGGTAAAGAAGTTAACGCTAAGGTTGTTGCTAACAAGGATGTAGAGCAAAAGGGAAAAACTCAAAACGCTGAGGGCAAAACCAAAGTTGCCAATAGTGATAAAAAACAAAAGCCTAAGGATGCTAGTAAAGACAGTAAAAGCAAATAAATATCTTAGGACTTTTTCTAATCCCAATGTAGTAATCAAATCTTTGTTTTTTTACTGTATTCGCAGGAGCACAAAATGAATAACGAAACTATCAATGCAGATTCGGTGGTGTTAGGCCGATTTAAATCAAGAGTATTAAGCGCTAGCACGCTCAGTGGTGACGATGTTTACAATCGAAATGGCAATAAGCTTGGAAGTATTAAGGAAATCATGATCGACATTCAAGAAGGGAGTATTTGCTACGCCGTGTTGTCATTTGGTGGGCTGTTTAGTTTAGGTGAAAAGCTGTTTGCAATCCCATGGAGTGCCTTTACGGTTGATACAGAAAACAAGCGTCTCTTATTAGATGTAGAAGAAGAAATGCTTAAAAAAGCCCCAGGGTTTGATGCGGATAATTGGCCGAATATGGCTGATGATTCATGGCGAAAGAGTATCCATTCTTACTACACCTTGTAGTTAATGATCGGTAGCTGTTTTGATTTAACACGGCGCATGTGTGTCTGGGTAAAAGGCAAACCACACAGGCATGGATGGATGGCGAGTGCCGTACGGAGCCGCCCTATTTCCTGCGGTACTTTTATTTCGGTAACGGCTTACTCCTGAGGAAAACTAAATGCATAACTTAGCGAAATTAATCAGCTTCACTCTTGTGCTCAGTGTTTCTGCTTGGGCTGAAGAATCCAAAATGAGAGCAGAGTCTTCAATCTCAGTTGAGAACGGCTCAGCGTGGGGCATAGACAATACCGAAATGAATGTTCGGGATAAAAACGGTGCCACGTTGACGCCGCAGATGCAATCGAACCGTAAGGAAGATCGGATGCTGCTGGCAGCCGTTAGGCGCACTGTCGTGGATGACAAAACGCTTTCGATTTTTGGCCAGAATGTAAAAATTCTCGCTCGGGATGGCGTGGTGACATTGCGTGGGCCAGTTGATAACGACAGCGAAAAGAACAAGCTCGGGGAACTCGTGAAGCAGGTTGCTGGTGTGACTAGCGTTTTAAACCAGTTAGATGTCAAAACCAAATAACCCTTAGGAGACACACATGAAAACCGCAGTTTATTGTATTGCCCAAGATCGTGCTAAGGCTGAAACCATTGTGGCTAGTTTGCGAAGTGCGGGGTTCTTAAGTAGCAATATTTCTGTGCTTATGCCTGATAAATTGGGCACTCGAGATTTTGCCCATGAGCAAAACACCAAATTACCCGAAGGCACGGCGACCGGTGGAGTTGCAGGCATGGGCGTCGGAGCTATCCTAGGTTGGCTAGCTGGCATTGGCAGCTTGGCTATTCCAGGTGTTGGCCCGTTTATCGCTGCGGGTCCCATCATGGCCGCTTTGGGGGGAGCTGCTGTAGGGGGGGCTGCAGGCGGAATTATCGGTGGTCTGGTTGGAATGGGCATTCCAGAATATGAAGCTAAGTTGTACGACGGGAAAATCCAGAGCGGAAATGCGCTTATTTCGGTGCACACCGACGACGGCGAGCAAGTAAAAAGAGCCAAGGCAATTTTTGAAGGGGCAGGGGCTGAAGACATTAAATCTACGTCAGAAGCACGTGTACCGAACTGATTTGTAGGTTCGTAGATTTTTACGAACCACAGCACAGAACTTTGCCCAATAGCCCCCACCCGGTGCTGTTGGGCTCTCCAGTACCTTGTCAAAACAAAGGGCATCAAGCTGGAGCGTTGCTCATTATCCGTTTCAGGATTGCGCTAGATTTGCAACAAGAAAAACGCAATGACCGTCCAGCCCATTCACTTGCTTGCTTCGATGATTAATCACTCAGGAGGCCTTAATGAAAAAGACGACTAAACCTATCGCTGCCAATAACGAGCTTGTCATAGCCACGGATGCCAGCCCCCACAATAGGGGTGCACAACAAGCCGCTGCCATCGATGAACTCGCTAGGTTAATGCCCTTCAATGCCAACAAACACAAGGAATTCGGGTGTGACAATGCTATCTCGCCGCCGGTTGGGCAGACACTCGAATCAACGTCTGAGCTGACATCTTGTAGTACCCTTAGCGAGTCCAATGTTTCGGCTAAGACGGGTGGCGGAGTCGCCTCGCTCGACTCAGTGCGCACCGATGCCACTGATCAGGTATTGACGACAAATCAAGGTGTTGCAGTCGGTGATAACCAGAATTCGCTGAAAGCGGGGTTGCGCGGACCGACTTTGCTTGAAGACTTTATCCTGCGCGAGAAGATTACTCATTTCGACCACGAGCGCATTCCGGAGCGGATCGTTCATGCTCGTGGTTCGGCGGCACACGGCTATTTCGAAGCCTATGAGGCGCTAACTGAATTCACGCGTGCAGCGCCCTTTGCGGCGGCAGGCAAGGTCACCCCCGTTTTTGTTCGTTTTTCCACCGTCGCTGGCGAGCGAGGCTCAGTTGATACGGCGCGCGATGTGCGTGGTTTCGCGGTCAAGTTCTATACCGATGAGGGTAATTGGGATCTAGTAGGTAATAACATCCCGGTTTTTTTCATTCAGGACGCGATGAAGTTCCCGGATCTGATCCACGCCGTGAAACCAGAACCACATAACGGTATGCCGCAAGCGGCCTCCGCTCACGATACCTTCTGGGATTTCGCCTCTCTGATGCCGGAGACCACGCATACGTTGATGTGGGTGATGTCTGACCGCGGCATTCCTCGAAGCCTGCGCATGATGCAGGGTTTTGGTGTGCACACCTTCCGGCTGATCAATGCTAACGGAGACTCGCACTTCGTTAAATTTCACTGGAAACCCAAGCTCGGCACTCATTCGCTTGTTTGGGATGAGGCAGTCAAGGTCGCCGGAGCTGATTCTGACTTTCATCGCCGCGATCTCTGGGATGCAATTGAAGCGGGCGAGTACCCGGAATGGGAGCTTGGTCTTCAGATTTTCACTGAAGCTCAAGCCGAAAGTTTCAGCTTCGATGTGCTTGACGCCACCAAGCTGATCCCTGAAGAGCTAGTGCCGGTGACGCCGGTTGGCCGCATGGTGCTCAATCGTAATCCTGATAATTTTTTCGCCGAAACCGAGCAGGTTGCCTTCTGCACGGCGCATGTGGTGCCCGGTATTGATTTCAGCAATGATCCGCTGCTGGCTGGCCGTATCCATTCCTATCTCGATACCCAGATTACCCGGCTAGGCGGGGCGAATTTTCATGAGATTCCTATCAACGCACCGCTGGTACCCATCCACAATAACCAGCGCGATGGTTTGCATCGCCAAGCCATACCCCGCGGCCGAGTTGCCTACGAGCCCAACTCGCTAGGCGGCGGTTGCCCATTTCAAGCGGGTGCGGCGGGTTTTGTATCCTTCCCGGAGCCTGTTGAAGGCGATAAGTTGCGCGGCAAGCCAGAAAAGTTTGCCGACCATTACACCCAAGCGACTTTGTTCTATGAGAGTCAGACTGAGGTTGAAAAGGCGCACATCATCGGTGGCTTTCGCTTCGAACTAAGCAAGCTCACCGTGCCAGCCATTCGTGAGCGCATGCTGGCCTCGTTGATGAATGTGTCTGTCGACATGGCTACAAAAATCGCAGCTGGGCTGGGCGTCAGCTTGCCTGAAAATATGCCTAAGGCACTAGCGATTACCCCTGAAGTGACGATATCGCCCGCGCTATCACTCACCGCGCTACCTGGCGCGGGTGATATTCGCACGCGCAAGGTTGCCATTCTCGTTGCTGATGGTGTTGATGGGGCTTCTGTTATGAGCATACAAGCCGCGCTCACCGCCGAAGGTGCCGTAGCCTGCATGATTGCACCCCGGCTCGGTGCTGTGCAAACCGCTGATGGCACATTGCTGCTTGCAACGGCTACGCTGGAGAATTCACCATCGGTATTGTTTGACGCGCTGGTCTTACCTGATGGTGCGAAGGGCGTTGCATTGTTGGCTCGATATGGACAGACATTGGAGTTCGTCACCAATCAGTACCGCCATGGCAAGACTATTCTTGCCCTTGGTGCATCGAAAGCCCTGCTCGAAAAAGCCGGTATCACGATCACGCTACCGTCAGGTGAAACTGATCCAGGTATTTTGCAGACAGCTAGTGTGGATGCGCTTGATGAGAGTGTGTCAGCCTTCTTTGTTGCCGTAGGTAAGCATCGTCACCCCGCTCGTGAGTTGGATCCACCCCTTATTTGATTATCTTATTTGATTAGGGATAGGGTTTTTTCTCTGGGCCGGAAAATGGTTAGTCACTGCGTGATGCTTCTCGGTAATCACTTGTTATTACCTTCGTCGCATTCCTCCTGTGTCTAGCCGTTTTCCGGCCCAACGCAATTGTGAATTAAACGTCAACAGACCCTGGGTAAGCACTGAACAAATCACAACTGTGGCAGTTAAAAGTCAATAATCATATTCTCTATTGATAAATCTGAAGAATCACGACTATTTTTCAAACTTTAGTCTGGTTCAAGGCTTCCATCCATCAGTCATTGCTGCTGTTAATGATGCAGAAAATAATCTTTATTATCTTTTTTCTATAGTTATTTACATTTAAGAATATTAAAAATTAATTTGTGTTGTTTTTATTCTTTATGTTCGGTTACGCACATAATGCGCCTTTAAATTTGACGTATAACTGACGTTAAATTTGCTTAGTCGTTATTTGTCGAAACAGCTATAGGAACAGAAGGTAATATATGATGCCCAGTCTTCATACCACATGCCAAAATAATCTTATCGCCAATTTACCTGCAGACGTCTATGCCCGGCTGCTTCCGCATCTCGAATTAGTCAACATGCCCTTAGGTAATGTTTTGTATGAGTCTGGCTGCAATATGCAGCATGTTTATTTTCCAACTACAGCAATCGTTTCATTGCTATACATTATGGAAAACGGTTCTTCTGCCGAAATTGCGGGGGTTGGTAACGAAGGCTTGGTTGGCGTTTCCTTGTTCATGGGAGGGGGCAGTACGCCAAGTCGTGCCGTTGTACAAAGTGCGGGTCATGCACATCGGCTGCGCGCGAATCTACTTAAAAGCGAATTTTGCTTAGCCGGGCCAATGCAGCATTTATTACTGCATTATGCCCAAGCCCTAATTATGCAAATGGCACAAACGGCAGTATGCAATCGATATCACTCTTTAGATCAGCAACTTTGCCGCTGGCTGCTGCTCACTTTAGATCGGTTATCCGGAAATAACATCACGATGACGCATGAGTTAATCGCCAATATGCTGGGGGTTCGTCGAGAAAGCATTACCGAAGCGGCCGGCAATTTGCAAAAGCTTGGGTTAATTCAATACAGCCGCGGGCGTATCATCGTGTTAGATCGCAAAGGCGTAGAAAAACGTTCCTGCGAGTGCTATCAAGTGGTTAAAAAAGAATTTAATCGTCTATTGCCAGAACACACCCTTCCCGTGAGCACAAAACCATCGCCATTGAGGGCAGCTAGGAAGTCACGTTCAGGCACTACGGCTGGTGTTTTTGTTTCTCGTTAAAGTGGATGACGCATCTATCAAGGTGTGTGTTGGAATTAGACAATTACACTTAACAGTTTTGCTGCAAGCTCACGTAAAACGGAATTAGATTATTATTGCGCCATGCTATTTGCTCGCAATGAGCTTGGCATGGCGCTGGCTCAAATTTACAGCCCCGCTTTATTATTGGCTTTGTGATGAATGTTTTTTATTAAATATTCTGATTTTTAGTATTCTTTTTTTAAAAATTCCCAATTAGACTTACTCAATTATTTTTTTCATTACCATGAACTATTCATTCACCCGTTGGGAAATAATTGGAAATCCGTACAAGTCCTTGCTAAATGGAAGGGTTTGTAAAACTGTGAGAGGCAGATTAATGCTGTATATCCGGTGTAAGGGATAAATTAGCTTTTATCCTCAGATTCATCATCGTCTTGCATACTGATATGAATTTTACTGGCTTGCTTTGCATGTTCATCAGCATGAGTAGCGTGACCATGTGCGATTTGCGCATGATGAGTCACCTTTTTTTTGTCATCTGATTTTAGCGATGTGGCTGCTGATTTATGACTTTTGGCCGCTTTTTCATGATGATCAGCGGCTTTTTCATGGTGCTCTTGCAGTGCAGACATGGAATCTTGATTTTTCTTGGCAGCAGTAGTCATAGCGTTCTCCGAAATGAGTAAAGGGATGTGTGGATCTCAAATTCCATCCACTTAATCATGGTGGACTGCCATGAAGGGCCGCTCCGTTCGCTTGCTAACATAGTCAGTAAAAAATATTGAAAAAAATGGGTTGATACTGCGTAGCTGTTTTTATGACAACAATTTGAGAGGGATCAAGAAGTGGGATTTTTGTAAAAATTACTTTTGAGGGGAGGAAGAGTAAGAAATTGTTGGGATTATCTATAGCTTATGAGAGCTAGCGTACAGAACGCGCCCAAGACGCTTGTCATAATCGTTGTGTTGGCACAGCAACGATTGCGATGTGCCTTATCCACTTAGAGGTCATTATGAGCGACGAAAAGAAGATAAATCTTGGTGAAACACCACGGGCACAGCAAAATTTTAATAGCAGTGTTGATCCTGCGCGGATGGCCCCAACGCCTGCCCCAGAACCTACCGCGTTTAAAGAGTTTATTCATCAAGCTGAAACGCAGTATCCAAAGATAGGTGCTGAAATCACTGATTCAGCCAGCTCGGAAAATGATCGTGCTGCAAGTGCACTGACCATGTTTGGCGATGACTTGAATTTTTTTGCGAAGCTCAATTCAAGTGTATGGGGAAGCTCAATGCAATACTGGCTCAATGCCAGCGAGCAGGGGTCAGTGCGTTATTTCCGATCATTAAATGCTTGCCTGCAAGCTTTATGCATATATCAGCCTGCAGATAGGGATAGGAATACCCACACTGTTTAGTTATGAATAATGGATGGTGAAGACCTATTTTGCATGAGGTAAATAGCGCTGACTGAAGCAATAGTTAATTGCAAAGTCAGTGCTATTTAATTTCAGCGCTTGGTATTGGCAAAAGAGGGCCGGGAAATTGTTTAATCAGCAAGCTGCTTAGGGATAAACCATTGGGGCAGATTGTGCACCTTTTTTGAGCGATGGCGGCAAGGCGAGACTCGCTCGTGCCTCGCTGGCCTCTGGCCGAAACCCCGCTCCGCTTGTTCCTCACCCCGGCGTGTTTCAAGGGGAGATTTCAGCCCCTTGCTACCAGCTGCGATACGAATCAAATTGCTGGGTTTTAAAATACTTAAAACCTGAAGAATAACTTAATTCAAGCCTTGTTTTCTCCGTGAAACTCAGTGGTCTCTGTGTTTCAAGATTTGGGTTTTGCTGTGCTGCACCTGTAAAAAATTAAAAACGCCGCAAGCAAATTGTCTTTGCATGCGGCGTTATTTATTGCTTTAAGGCGAATTGATTTCGCTTGCGTTTTACATTGCTGCTTTATAAATCGCAGTAATTTCTTCTGCTGTGGCTTGAATCGGGTTGGTAAAGCCGCAAGCGTCTTTAAGGGCATTGGCGGTGAGGGTTGGGAAGTCGGTTTCTTTTACGCCTAGCTCAGTCAGGCCAACGGGGATCCCTACATCGGCGGCAAGTTGGCGGATGGCGGAAAGGCAGGCTTCGGCGGCGGCTTCGTCGGATAAGAAGCGCACATCGCAGCCCATGGCGTGGGCGACTTCACCGAGGCGTTTGGCGGCGATACGGGAGTTGAATTTTTGTACGTGTGGCAGCAGCACGGCATTGCATACGCCGTGTGGCAGATCGTAAAAGCCGCCTAATTGATGGGCCATGGCATGCACATAGCCAAGCGAGGCGTTATTAAAGGCCATGCCCGCAAGGAATTGCGCGTAAGCCATTTGCTCGCGTGCTTGTAGGTTTTGCCCATCAGAGACCACATGACGCAGATTGTCGCTGATTAAAGTGACCGCTTTGAGCGCACAGGCATCGGTAATCGGTGTGGCGATGGTGGAAACATAGGCTTCTATGGCGTGAGTGAGTGCATCCATGCCGGTGGCGGCTGTCAGGCTGGCTGGCATGCCGAGCATTAGTTCAGGATCATTCACCGAAAGAATAGGTGTGGTGTGCTTATCGACAATCGCCATTTTTACATGACGTGTTTCGTCAGTAATAATGCAGAAGCGGGTCATTTCACTTGCAGTACCGGCAGTGGTGTTAATTGCAACCAGTGGCAGTTGTGGCTTTTTAGATTGATCTAGGCCTTCGTAATCGGCGATTTTTCCGCCGTTGCTGGCACAAAGCGCAATGCCTTTGGCGCAATCGTGCGGTGAGCCACCGCCGAGTGAAATCACAAAGTCACAGCCGTTTTCTTTAAGTAATTTTAAGCCTGCCTCAACATTGCCAATGGTAGGGTTGGGCTGAGCGCCGTCAAATACCACCGATACCACGCCATGCTTGCCCAATAGCTCGGCAACTTTAGCCACCATGCCAATTTTATTGAGTACGGCATCGGTCACAATCAGCGCTTTTTTAAAGCCGTAGGATTGAATGGTGTTTGCTGCGTCTTTAAGACAGCCAGCGCCCATTAGATTTACTGCTGGAATAAAGAATGCGGTAGTAGTCATGGCGGATCTGCCTGCAGGTCAAAATTTGAGCTTAATCATTTTGCCTATTGCAGGGTTTGTGTCAGATCAAAGAAAGATGGTAAGTTGGGGGCTATTCGCGCATGAGCGCAATTGTCCCTTTATCTTACTGGGTATGGGGATGCCGTTCGGTATGCGTAAAACGTAAGCTCCAAACTGTCTTTATCCGTATTCTTCTGTGTTTCGAGATCTGGGTTTTGTCATATCCGTTTAATCAATAAGCTGCTTAGGGATAAATCACCGGGGTAGATTGTGTAATGCCGTTCACTTAAGGCATTGGTTTTGCTTCCCCCTTAGAAAAAGGGGGATTGAGGGGGATTTGCCTTGAGTTTTTTGCTTATTTTAAGCCCAACATCAACTGCAAATCCCCCCTAGCCCCCTTTACAAAGGGGGAAACTCAAACAAAACCGCTTAAGTGAACGGCATTAGGGTAGGTTGTGCGGATTTTTTGAGCGATGGCGGCGGGGTAATGCCCATCGACATATAGATACTGGTGAGCTTATCTACACCGATATTGGCTGGACGTATCCATTCCTTGGGGATGTAGAGCAACCCTCCACCAATCGGCACAGGAGCCGTGGGCACTAAAACGGCTTGATAGATGCGGCCTTCGATTTCGATGGGTTCAGGATTGGGCATCAGGGCGAGGACCGCAACGCCATCGCCGCCAAATAAGCACCACACTGGGCTCATCGAGCCAATATCTGCGTCTTCTTTTTGATCAAGTAAGCCAACAAACCGATCTGCCGTATTGTACAAAGCACCAATCACCGGAATTCGTCTGATTGTTTTATCAAGCAAATAGGCAAGATGCCTTTTTAGCTTGGATTGCACAATAATCCCTAACGGGTAAATCCCGCCAATCAGCATGGCCCAGCCGATTAAATAGCCCAGAATAGGGTGATCAACGATGGGCTGGCCCATCAGGGCAAATAGTTGCCCAACCATGCTTTGTGGCCCAAGAAAATTATTCAGCATCTTTGCCACCCACGCCAGCAAAGCCATCGTAAGTAAAAAGGGCAGCAGGGCTAATAGGCCAGCCAGCCAGGTGGTGACGACACTTTCAAGGCTACGCTTGATCATTGAGTATTCCGGTGAGCTAAAAATTGGTGCCGCCATTCTAACTCCCAATCTGTTTAGGCTGATAGCTCAAAGCCTAGCTGCTGGCAAAATGATCAGATTTACCTATTTTTCACTTTTTTTAGGTAAATTTAGCAGGTAGAAAGGGCTTCACAATGTGCCCTCTCTGGCAAAAATAGCTAATGATCTCTTGTTGCCATTGCGATGATCGTGCTTGATTTACAGCCAGCCAAAGTAAGCAAATCTCTTGCTTTTAAAGGCGCTCCAGCCGGTTGGATGAGGTATAGGGCGGCTTTAGTTTGGGCGGGTGTGCTGTTTATCGGGCAAGACTTAACTGGCATTGTGGATAAGAGTTGTCGGCTGTAGTTAATGCAACTTGATTGCAATATGGGGTGGGCACATTCAAAACATCAGGTAGAATTGCGCTTCCAGAAAATAAACCCTACATAGCCATGCGCATCCCTCGTTTATTCCGCTTTACCGTCGTCTATATATTGGCCTTTATTGCCCTAGGGATCTTGATCCGGCTTGGTTTTGCTACTGCTTTTGGCAATCAAGCCGATCCTTTGCCCGGCCATTTATTGGCGGAATCTTTATTGTTGGGCGCGCGTTTTGATTTGCGCCTGGGCCTGTTAAGCCTTGCACCGATGTTGCTACTGGGTGGCTTTAATCTGACAACACCCTTTAAAGAAGGGCTGGCTAGGCGGCTATGGCTGGTGTGGTTTGCGCTGGTATTTGCGGTACTGATTTTTAGCCATATGGTCGACTTTGCCCATTATTCATACTTGGGGGTCAAGCTTTCTGCCAGTGTGCTGAATTTCTTATACAACTTGGATGAATCAGCCGGCATGGTTTGGTCTACTTATCCTGTGGGCAAGCTAACACTGGTCTGGGCCTTGTCTGTAGCTTTGCTGACATGGGGCGTGGCAGGCTTGATGCGTTGGGTTTCGCATTTTGCAGGCTGGGAAGCAGGTAAGTGGAAAACATCGCTACTGGTGCTGGTGTCTTTACTGGCTACTTTGCTGGGAATTCACGGCAAGTTTTCGCAATACCCGCTGCGCTGGAGCGATGCTTATTACACGACCAATAGCTTTGCCGCCGCTGTGGCGCTGAACCCGGTTTTAAACTTTTTCGACACCATGTCGTATACCAAAGACACCTATTCGATTGACGATGTGAGGGCGGCCTATCCTGCGATGGCCGCGTATTTGGGCGTGGATAAACCCGATGCGAAAACGCTCAATTTTGAGCGCCATATCCAGCCTAAGGCCAATGCTTTTAAAGGCCAGCCAAATGTGGTGATGGTTTATTTGGAATCGTTTTCTGGTTATAAAACTAGCCTTTATGGCAACCCTTTAGAAACCACGCCTTTCTTTACCCAAATGGCCAAAGAAAGTATCTGGTTTGATAATCTCTATACCCCGCACTTTGGTACGGCACGTGGCATTTTCGCTGGCTTATCGGGTGTTCCTGATGTGGATTTAAGAGATACCTCTAGCCGTAATCCGGCCGCAGTGAATCAAAATGTATTAATTAATGCCTTTAAAGGCTATGAGAAAGATTACTTTATTGGCGGGAGCACCACTTGGGCCAATGTACGCGGCGTGTTGACCAAAAATATTGATGGCTTAAAAATCCACGAAGAGGGTAGCTATAGCGCGCCACGTAATGATGTTTGGGGTATTTCGGATAAAAATTTATTCTTTGAAGCCAATAAAGTATTCCGTGAGAAAAAATCGCCATTCTTTGCCGTAATTCAAACCTCAGGCAATCATCGCCCATATACCATTCCGGCGGAAGACGTTGATTTTAAATTAAAAAATCCGAGCATCGCCGAATTGCATGCCAATGGCTTTGCTGCGGTGGATGAATATAATTCATTCCGCTATATGGATTACTGCATCGAAAAATTTATGGAAACGGCTAAAAAAGAGGCTTATTTCGATAATACGGTGTTTGTATTCTTTGGCGATCACGGCATTCGCGCTATGGGCCACGATGTAGGCCCCAACGTGCCGCGCGCGTTTCAGGATTTAAAGCTGTCTTCGGTGCATACGCCCTTTGTTCTTTACGCGCCTAAGCTATTAAAGCCTGCCCGCTACGACAAAACCGCTTCGCAAATCGATATCCTGCCCACCATCGCTGGCCTGTTTAATTTGTCCTATATAAATAAAGGCATGGGCCGCGATTTACTTGATCCGCGTTTTGATGCTTCTCGCTTTGCCTTTACGATTTACCCCGATGAAGGCGGCGAGATTGGTATTCTGGATAAAGACTGGTATTACATTATGCAAGTCAGCAAAAAAAGCGGTGGCCTGTTTGATATGAAATCCAATACGCCATCGGTGGATAAAGCCAGCGAGCATCCAGAGATTGCAGCCAGAATGAAGCAGCAATTAAGGGATTACTACACGGTGTCGGACTATATGCTGACGCATGGTGGGGGGAAGTAATTAGTTATGAGGGAAGTTGTAGTTAATTCTCTCAACTTAAGCAAAACCTGCCGGGGTGATGTTTTCGTAGGTTGGGTTAGCGGGGGTGTTCGCCGATTTTGGGCGGACAACCCTGCGTAACCCAACTCTTAGGCGCGAAAGCATGTTGGGTTACGCGATATATCGCTGAACGAGGTAAACCTCGCACGCAGACTGCTAACCCAACCTACGAATTCCTCATAAACTGATAGGACTGTAAGCCCTATGCTAGTCGCAGCGATAGAAAGCCAGATCTCTGGGGCTCAAAAGATTTAAAGTCCACAAAACAACTTAATTCAAACCCTGTTTTTCTCCGTGAGACTCCGTGTTCTCTGTGCCCTCCGTGGTTCAAAATTTGGGTTTTACTATGTAAGCAGCCAATAAAAACGCCACCTCATCAAGGTGGCGTTTGTGTCTGCAGGCGTAAATTAAGCTGCTTCAATCAATAATTCGATTTCCACATTTTCATCAGAATACTGAATCTGCGCTAATAGTACGGCGTCGACCATATTGGCGAAGTTTCTTAATACAATCGAGCGGGCCAGCGCGGGGCCCATGCAGCGGCGAAATTCAGGCACGTAGGCAAGTGCGCCCACATTATCGTCCAGCAGGGCTTGTTCGTTATCGCTGATGATGCCTTTGATCTCTTTGCGAATATCTTTTACTTCTTTAAATAGCTCGCTAGATACCTCGCATAGTGCGGCAAATTGCAGGGTAATGTGGCCGGTGTTGCTGCTGCTTAGGGCGCGGGCCAAGGTTTTTGAGATTTGGCTTAATTCTTGAATATCATGCGCGCTGATTTGTAGCCATTTTGGGTAGCGTTCTTTAATGCTGGCAATGGCTTGGCGAATGCCGTCGTTTTGGCGCAGGCCTTCGGGTAGCTGGCTGCATGCTTGGGCAATCAGGGTGTATGTTTGACTCATATAAATGGCTCCTCTTTTTATTAAAATGGGATAAGGTCGTTGCGCCCTAGCCGCGGCTTTAGTTTGCTAGAAGTAAGGCGGACTACTTATACCTGTTGCTATTCTAATGACAAGCAGCTCAGGGTAAATAATTAAATGGTTTGATCTGCTGATTCCGCAGGTTTTAATCTGGTGGTGTATTTTTTTTAGCATTTTTCAAGTTAGGTGTAGACGTACTTAGTTTTTTATACTATTATGCGTCCCTCTCTGCTTCTGCTGAAGCAAGCATTTGAATGCCGACATGGTGAAATTGGTAGACACGCTATCTTGAGGGGGTAGTGACTTCGGTTGTGAGAGTTCGAGTCTCTCTGTCGGCACCATCTAATAGAGAAATAAAAAACATAAAACGCCTGATTCTTATAAAAGAATCAGGCGTTTTTGCATTTGCGCGGCAGCTGATAAGATAGGGGCTTAATTCCTAACCGACACAAAGATATGAGCCCATTCTGGAGCCCTCTGGTCACAACGCTTACTCCCTACGTGCCGGGAGAGCAGCCAAAACTAACAAACCTCATTAAACTCAATACCAATGAAAATCCCTACGGTCCCTCGCCTCAAGTATTGCAGGCGATGCAGGGCGAGCTGGCCGACACGCTTAGGCTTTATCCCGATCCAAATGGCGATCATTTAAAAGCGACGATTGCTGATTATCATGGCGTGGAAAAATCACAGGTGTTTTTGGGTAATGGCTCGGATGAAGTCTTGGCTCATGCTTTTGCCGCACTGCTAAAGCATGATGCGCCGCTATTATTTCCTGATATCAGCTATAGCTTTTACCCGGTGTATTGCGGCCTATACGGCATTGAGTATCGCCAAGTGCCGCTTGATGCTGATTTTGGCATCAATATTGATGATTACGATCAGCCCTGTGGCGCAATTATTTTCCCCAATCCCAATGCCCCGACTGCCAAATTACTACCTATTGATACAGTAGAAGCTTTATTACAGCGCCACCCTCAGCAAGTGGTGCTGGTGGATGAGGCGTATATCGATTTTGGCGGGCTCAGCGCTATCTCGCTTGTGAATCGCTATCCCAATCTACTCGTGGTGCAAACGCTGTCTAAATCGCGCTCTTTGGCGGGTTTAAGGGTGGGCTTTGCGGTGGGTCACGCAGATTTAATAGAAGCCTTAGAGCGAGTTAAAAATAGCTTTAATTCCTATCCCTTAGATAAAGTAGCCTTGGCGGGTGCAGCGGCTTCTTTTGCCGATGAGGCGTATTTTCAGCAAACGTGCCAAGCTATTATTGCGACGCGTGAGCATCTAAGCCAAGTCATGGCGCGGATGGGTTTTGAAGTATTGCCCTCGGCCGCTAATTTTATTTTTGCCCGCCATGCTGATTATGATGCGGCGCAATTGGCTGCGGCATTGCGTGAACGCTCGATTATTGTGCGGCACTTTAAGCAGCATCGTATTGATCAGTTTTTACGGATTAGCATAGGCACGGATAAAGAAAGCGCTGCCCTGATAGAGGCCTTACAAGAGTTGCTGCCTTTCTAAAGGTCATTAATAAGCTTGCTTAAGATTGTTTGAGCAAGCTGGGGAGTTTAAATCTATAAATTGAGTGTTATGCCTTTCTTTGGTACTTAATATGATTGAACTTCCTGCTGGTGGTTCTGCCGCACGCAATCCAGATTTAGATTGGAGCCAGGTGCGCGAAACCATGTTGATGCTAGGCATTGCGGTTGCCCAAGTCAAACACGCGGTGGCAGAGAGCAATGCATCGCTCAATGCCCTCGCGTTTTCTTTTGCCGATACCCATGATCGTATTGAAGCCTTGCGCAATGATCTGTTGGCGCAAGCGTCTTCCTTACCAGCGCAGCTTGATTTAGATGGCAAGATTGCAGAAATTGGCCAGCGTAATATGCAGGCGGTGATCTCCTTTCAGTTTTATGATCGATTATCACAACGCTTAGACCATGTTTGCGGCACGATCAGTGGGTTGGCTGAGCTGGTTTCTGATCGCAATCGCCTTTATGTGCCGTCGGAGTGGATGGCGCTGCAAGATCGGATCCGCTCGCAGTATTCGATGGAGCAAGAGAAAAAACTATTCGACGATATTTTAAATGGCATGGATATCCGCCAGGCTCTTTCTTTGGCGGCCAGCATGGTGCCTGTGCAGAGCGAGGAAAACAGCGGGCCGGAATCAGGGGATATTGAGTTATTTTAAATGAGCTTGAGTTTGATATGAAAATGGCCGGTCTATAAGAGAGCGGCCATTTTTTGTGTGCATATTATTTATTTTGCATGGGGTGCAAAATAAATACGGGACATATTCTGGGTAGTTCATCCCATGGCATGCATACGCCGTGGTTTATTTCTTTTTTGCTTCGTTAATTTGCGCGCTTGCTTGTGCGGCTGCATTGCCAAAAGTAGTCACGGGCGTGGTGGCTACTTTATCTTTCTTTGGTTTTTTAGTTTCGCGATTGCTGCGCGCCTGACCCTTAGCCATGATATTTATCCCTGCGTTATGCCATTTGGCGGAGCTAGCCTACGCGATATTGGGATGAAAGGGGGAAAGCATTGCTTGAATGTGATTAGTAAGGGCTTAGGCTTAGTGGGTGATGGGGGGGCAATACTAAGGCCAGCATAAAGCTGGCCTTAGTTTTTTTAAAATAACTCGGATGCGTGAACACGGCTACTGAGCAACAACAGGGAAGAATCGAAAATCATTTTTCTGGCTTTTCTCCGTGAAACGCTGTGTTCTCCGTGGTTCAAGATTTAGGTTTTCGCAAACGGTTATTTAAAGCTGGTTTAAGCCGCTACCGACATCATCAAGCTATTTAAGCGCTTAACAAAGGTGGCCGGGTCGTCCAGCTGTGCGCCTTCTGCCAGTTGGGCCTGATCGAACAGAAGTTCGGTCCAGTCGCTAAAGCGTTCGCCTTCCAGCTCGGCTTTTAGTTTTTTCACCAGCATATGTTCTGGGTTGATTTCCAGAATAGGCTTGCTGCCTTTGACATCTTGGCCGGCAGATTTCAATAGGCGCTCAAGGTTGGCGCTCATATCCTGATTTTCTACCACGATGCAAGCTGGGCTGTCGGTCAGGCGATTGGTGACACGGACGTCTTTTACTTTGTCGCCCAGTACCGCTTTGACTTTATCCAGCACGTCTTTTAGCTCGCTGGCGGCGGCTTCTTGTTGTTGTTTCTCTTCTTCGTTTTCGAATTGAGAAAGATCCAGCTCACCTTTGGTGACGGATTGCAGCTTTTTGCCGTCAAACTCGGTTAAGCCAGAGATCATCCATTCGTCAACGCGCTCACTCATCAGCAGCACTTCGATGCCTTTCTTGCGGAAGACTTCAAGGTGCGGGCTGTTTTTAGCTGCAGCAAAGCTGTCGGCAGTAATAAAGTAGATCTTATCCTGGCCTTCTTTCATGCGGCCCACATAGGCTGCAAGGCTGACATTTTGCTCGGTGCTATCGCTGTGTGAGGAGGAAAAGCGCAGTAAGGCTGCAATGCGGTCTTTATTGGCGAAATCTTCGGCAACGCCTTCTTTCATCACGCGGCCAAATTGCTCCCAGAAAGTCACATACTTGGCTTGCTCGGCTGCATCGTCAGAATTAGCCATAGATTCGAGCAAACCCAGCACTTTCTTCACGCAACCTTGCTTAATTTGCTCGATATCTTTGCTGTGTTGCAGAATTTCACGGCTCACATTCAGTGGTAAGTTGCTGCTGTCGATCAGGCCGCGAACAAAGCGCAGGTATTGTGGCAGCAGTTTTTCTGCGTCTTCCATGATAAATACGCGGCGCACATAGAGCTTGATGCCATGGCGGCGTTCACGGTCGTGCATATCAAACGGTGCGCGCTGAGGGATGTACAGCAGCTCGGTATATTCCTGCTTGCCTTCTACGCGGGCATGGCTCCAAGCCAGTGGCGCTTCAAAATCGTGCGACACATGTTTGTAGAATTCGGTGTATTGCTCGTCGCTGATTTCTGACTTGGCGCGTGCCCACAGTGCGGAAGCTTGGTTAACCGCTTCAACGCCCTCTGCCGGGGTGACATTGCCTTCATCATCGTAGCCAGCGGTTTTAGGCATAAAGATTGGCAAGGTAATGTGGTCGGAATACTTGCGGATAATCGAGCGAAGGCTCCAATCGGATAGATATTCGTCTTCGCCTTCTTTCAGGTGCAGTACGATTTCTGTACCACGACCTTCTTTTGCTACTTCTTCCAGCGTAAATTCGCCGTCACCTAAGGATTCCCATTGGGTAGCGGTGGCTTCACCCGCGCGGCGTGAGGTCAGCGTCACTTTATCGGCCACAATAAACGCCGAATAAAAGCCCACACCAAACTGGCCGATCAGGTTGGCATCTTTCTGTGCATCACCAGAGAGCTTGCCAAAGAATTCTTTGGTGCCAGAGCGGGCAATCGTGCCGATGTTTTTAACCACTTCGTCACGGCTCATGCCGATACCGTTGTCGTTTAACGTCAGCGTACGTGCTTCTTTATCAAAGGAAAGGCTGATCTTTAACTCGCTATCATCCCCGTACAAGCTTGCATCATTCAATGCTTCAAAACGCAGCTTGTCGCAAGCGTCGGATGCGTTAGAGATCAGCTCACGCAGGAAAATCTCTTTATTAGAGTAGAGAGAGTGGATCATCAGCTGTAAGAGCTGTTTAACTTCGGTTTGGAAGCCCAGTGTTTCTTTTGCCATTGAAGTGCTCTGCTTATTAAGTGAACAAGGATGTTTTGATAAATGGGGCCAGCCGGCTACCGTTCAAGCCCGCAGGGCGCTAAATTTAAACATCTTGTTCAGACCAGCGGTAGCTGCTGATCAGCATTTTTAGCTTGATTAAATTAAACCATCGTTGGGTGAGAGGATGCTGGTACTCTGTGGCAGACTTTGTCTTAGATTACGTCTGGCCAAAATCTTGGTCTGTGCTTCTGGCGGAAGATCTGTCAGTAATAGTAAGTTTTTACGAATAAGTGCGTCGATGACGTCTTCAATAACACGAATTAAATCGCTATCTAATGAATGAAATAATTCAGTGTTAGCAGGAGCACCTATAAAACTCACCAGTTCTGGCGCATTCAGCGAAATAAACTCGCTGGCGGTTGCATGGGTGTCGCGAAAAACAGCGCTAATGTGGCCGTTTGAATCTCGTGAGATGTAGGGCATGGTGGATCCTTAAATAATGATGAGCTGCGTATTTAGTTTAAGCGGACTGGGAAAAAAGTATATATGAGCGTTTACACACTTGAGATTTTAAAGGCTGACGCAGCAAATAAGCGAAAGAACGCTCCACCTTTACTTATGATTCATGGCGCTTACGCAGGCTCTTGGTGCTGGGAAGGGTATTTCCTGCCTTATTTTACAGAAGCAGGCTGGGATGTATATGTGCCCAGCTTACGCGGCCATGCAGGCAGCATGGGCAGAGAAAAGCTTGATCATTTTGGTATTGATGATTATGTAAAAGATATTTTGGACATGATGGCTACGTTGCCAGAGCCACCGATTTTAATCGGGCATTCGATGGGCGGTCTTGTGGCGCAGCGTGTGGCAAAGCAGGCCAAGGTGGCGGGGCTGGTGCTTTTGGCTAGCGTGGCCCCCTATGGCGTAGCGGCTTCGTTTGCTCATCTGGTGGCTTCGCAGCCCAATTTGCTGTGGGATTTAGGCCAGTTTCAGTGGCAGGGGGCAGCCGCAGCGGGCAACCCAAGCTTTGTGCGCGAGCTTTTGTTTTCATCTAAAACAGATCGGGCGATGGTGGATTATTTTGCGGCGCGGGCACAGCCAGAATCAATGCGCGCCCTGACCGAAATGGCGATCCCGCATCCCTTTGCCGGGTTTAACTGCCCTAAATTACCTTGCCTGGTGCTGGGGGCAGGGGCCGATCAGCTGATTCCGCCGAGCGACAGCCACGCTTGCGCCAGTGCTTGGCACACCAAGGCCATTATTATTGAAGATTGCGGACACGCCATGATGGCGGATTTCCACAAAACAGAAGTGGCCAAAGAAATACATGAGTGGTTGGAGCTGACGTATCCAGAGGATTAAATCCACTCCTGAATCTATGAGGTGTGATCTTGTAGGGCGGGTGTAACCCGCGGGCAATATGGAGAAGTACGTGGGTTGCATCCCATGTGCACTAAGCAAAGTCTAAAAGGCCTTTTTAGTGCCTTCGGCACGTTGATTTTGGAGCGGTAGCCACCGCGGGGGCCTTCCTTTCTTGCTTCGCCAAGAAACGAAGCCAAGCGACAACAGCATAAGCACGAAGGCCCCTGCTGCGGTCCAATTGGGTCGGCGGCGGGCGGGATTGGCTGGATCCTCGCTTCCGAGTGTTTCAAGGGAACTTTAAAAAGCCCTATGCAGAGAGCGTGATTACTGTGTTTTTTCTCGGTGTGCTTCGTGTTCTTACCGATCTTTGTGTCTACAGAATTTTTTAGAAAACGTAGTGGAGTTTTAAAGATGGGCGAAAAAATAAAGAAAAGCGATGCAGAGTGGCGTGAGCAGCTCAGTGCCGAGCAATATCGGGTAGCCAGAGAGGGCGGCACCGAGCGGCCGTTTTCGGGCGAGCATTATCGCCAAACAGGCAGCGGCAAGTATCTCTGCATTTGCTGTGGCGCGGTGTTATTTGAATCAGAGCGCAAATTTGATGCAGGCTGCGGCTGGCCTAGCTTTTGGGCCGAGGCGGCAGGGGCCAATATTCAGCGGATCAGGGATGGCAGCCATGGCATGATTCGGGTGGAAGTGCGTTGTAGTAGTTGTGATGCGCATCTGGGCCATGTTTTCCCTGATGGCCCTATGCCTACGGGCGAGCGCTATTGCATTAACTCGGTATCGATTGAATTTAAGCCTCACGGCAGCGATTAGTTGTTATTTTTTACGGCAATCGCTGGTACAGCCTGAACCACCTTAAGCAGTAAAATTCTCCCCCTTATTCAAAGGGCTCTATATGCAAACACAGCTGGTTAAGATGCTGGCGATTAAACCGCAGCAGGGCATTCCGTGGAGACGGGTGTTGCGGGTGATGATTGCGGTTGGCTTACCGCTTGCGATTGCGCTGGTACGCGGCGAGTTTTTACCAGCGGTGTATGGTGCGGTGGCTGGGTTTTACACCATGTTTGTTGATAATGGCGGTAATACCTCGGAACGGATCACGGTGATGGTGTATATGACCGTTGGCATGCTGTTGGCGGGGATTGCCGGAGTAGCAGGGCATTATGTGCAAGGTGCGCCGTTGGCTTTCTTGCTGGCGTTTGCGATTTTTACGGGTTGGCTGCAAGGCGCGGGTAACTCAGTAGAAATGATGAGCAAATACTGGCTGATTGCTTTCTTGTTTGGTGATAGCGCCCCCTTACTTTCCCCCTTAGCGGGCACCTATTTATTGCTGGGTGGTGCTTCAGGCATTCTCGCGGTTTTATTAGATCGCTGCCTATTTCGTGCGCCAGAGCCTAAAAATGGCCCGATGCTGTATGAAGCCATGAGCCGTATTTTGCGGCGCAATCATAATAATTCTATTTTTGCTTTTTACTTTGCCACCAAAGTGGTTTTGGCTTATTTAATTGGCTATGGCCTTGGGCTTGAGCGTGCCTACTGGGTACCGCTGACCGTGGTGCTGGTGACGGTTTACGATAATAAGCTCACGATTGATCGCATGGTGCAACGTTTAATTGGCTCAATGATTGGTGCTTTATTGGGCTGGGCCGTTTTGCATTTTTTCCAAGCCGAATGGCAACTGGCGGCGATGGTGGTGGTATTAGCCGCGGTGACGCCGATTTGCTTGGAGCGCAATTACTGGCTGGCGGTGATTCCGATTACCGCATTAGTGATGGTGCTGCTAGATTTTGGCGGCGAGCATCATACTTTGGTGCGGGCACGGGTTGAAAACACCATTATTGCCTGCGTGCTCTCCGGTCTTGGTTCCTTGTTGTTTATTCGTTTTAAGCCTGCCGATTTTGATAAGCGCGGCAAGCCCATCGTTTAATTCCTCCTTTTATTGCAGCTAAAGCCTTGTTGTCTGTAAAACACAATCGTGTTTTACACGCGAGCGGCTGCCCGTCGTCCCTGTATTGAGGTGAAGATATTCTTTAAGCTGACTCGTGCGAGGAGTAAGTGCTTGATAGTTAAAGGTAAGGTTTGAACTTATCCTGCTTCTCATCCATGCTGAGTTATGAATATGATTATATTCAGCAATGGGGAGCCATCATGAAAGGTCTTGTATTTAATGAGTTTATTAATTTTGTTGAATCCGAGCAGGGCATTGTTGCGGTTGATGAAATGATCTCGGTGGCTAATCCTGCTTCGGGTGGCGCCTATACGGCTGCAGGCTACTATGACTTTCAAGAGTTGATAGCGATGGTAGTGGCTCTATCGACACGCTGCGGCACGCCTGTGCCAGATTTGGTGAGGGGCTTTGGTCAGCATTTATTTGGCAAACTTGTGGCGCAGCGCTCGGAATTATTACGGGCTATGCCCGATGTTTATACTTTTTTAGAAAGTATTGAAGGGCAGATTCATGTGGAAGTACGCAGAATTTACCCTGATGCAGATCTGCCCAAGCTGGAAACCGAGCGGCGTGCAGATGGTTCTTTGCGATTGCGTTACCGTTCCCGTCGCCATTTGGCAGATTTAGCCGAAGGCATGATTGCGGGCTGTGTGACGCACTATGGCGGAAAAACCAAAGTAAGCCGCACAGATTTTGCTGATGAGGGCGAAATGCAAGTGGCGGAGTTTATTGTGTATGAGGCTTAGCCATGAGTGAGGAGCTTGAAGGCGTATTACGCCGCGCAATCGAGCGAGAGAAAAAAGCGCGGCAATATGCTGAAAGTTTAGTTGAGGAACGTACAGAGGCTTTAAGGCTGGCGTATGAAAAGCTGCGAACGGCAGAAGAGCAGGAGTTTTTTGATGTGCTCTCCAGAATGCCCTGCGCTGTGCTATTGGCACAAAATAGCGGGGAAGTTGCACTGGCTAATCCGGCTGCCGTAGAGTTATTAGGCTTTGCACAGGAGTCAGATCTGATTGGCCGCAATTGGCTCAGCATGGTGGTGGATGATGCCATTGATCCGATGAGCGAGGGGCTGCAGGAAGACGCCGCTATTTTGATGCGCAGGGCCAATGGCGAGTTTTCGGCGGTACACATTATTATTGGCAGTAGCGCTTTTTTGGGTAGTCCGGCGCGGATTATTATCTTGCACGATGTGTCTGAACAACGCCGCCTGCATCAGCAGCTTCGCTATCAGGCCACTCACGATGGGCTGACTGGTTTGCCTAATCGCCAGCGCCTCTTAGAAAGACTGGGCCAGTATATTGCCTCAGCCAGAATGCATGGCGCAGGTCTGTGCGTGTTTTTTATTGATCTGGATAAATTCAAATTTATTAATGACAGCATGGGCCATGCCGCTGGCGATGTGGTGCTGTGTGAAGTAGCAAGGCGCTTGCAGGCGCTTCCTTTGGCTGGTGGTGTAGCGGCAAGGCTGGGTGGAGATGAGTTTGTGGTGGCCGTACCCACCCGCAGTGTGCTGGAGCGCAGGCAAATGGCGCAGGTCTTGCTGGATGTGATGCTGCAACCCATCCGGGTGGATCGAATTGATCAGGTGTTGGGCAGTAGTATTGGCGCAGCACAATATCCGGAACATGGTTGTGATGCAGAGATGCTCTTAAAGCGCGCCGATATTGCCATGTATCACGCAAAAGAAAGCGGCGGCAGTGCAGTTTGTTATTTTACCGAGCATATGCAGGAGGCGCTGGATTCGCGTCTGCTTTTAGAAAGCCGCTTGCGCTATGCGATTAGCCATGACGAGCTGGTTTTGTACTACCAGCCACAGGTGGATTTAAGCACCGGCATGCTGGTCAGTGTTGAAGCATTGGTACGCTGGCAATCGCCCGATTATGGCCTGCTGTTTCCCGGCGCATTTATTGCCCTCGCTGAAGAAGTAGGCCTGATCCGCGATATTGGTGCATGGGTCATGGTAGCGGCTTGCCAGCAAATTTTGCGCTGGCATCAGGAGGGGTTGGGTTGGGTAAGGGTGGCCGTGAATGTATCGCCCCTAGATCTGGTTAACGACGATATTGTGATCAGAGTGGCTAGCACGCTTGCCAGCCATGGTATTCCGCCAGAGTGTCTGGAGTTGGAAATCACCGAAAGCTTATCCATTAGTGACCCGGAAATGGCCTTGGATATCATTGGCCGTATTAAAGCGCTTGGGGTGGCGCTGGCGATTGATGATTTTGGAGTGGGCTATTCTAATCTGGGTTATTTAAAGCGCTTTCCGGCTGAACGGCTTAAAATTGACCAGTCTTTTGTACGCGGCTTAAGCCAGAGCCCACACGATAAAGCCATCGTGGCCACGATTATTCAGCTGGCCCGTAGCTTATCGATGCAGGCCTTGGCTGAAGGCGTAGAAACCGAAGAGGAAGCTAGAATTTTATTCGAGCTGGGCGCACATCTGATTCAGGGCTACTGGATTTCAAAAGCTGTGCCCAGTAAGGAGCTGGTGGTGATGCTGCGGCAAATGTGTGTGCTGGATACTAAAAAACTACAAGCTATTGTTTCCCCGCTGCGTGTTTTGGTGATTGATGATAACCCGATTATTCTTGATGTGATTCAGGCTATTCTGACAACTTTACCCTTAGATGTGCACTATTTAGATTGCGCCGAAGCGGCATTAGAGTGCCTTGCTGAGTATCAGTTTTCTGCCATTATTTGTGATTACCAATTACCCGGCGAAGATGGAATATCCTTTTTGGCAAAAGCCAAAACGCTTCAGCCTACTGCCGTGCGTATTCTGATTACCGCCAGCACCGATTTAGCCGTTCTGCGCGAAGCCATCAATATCGCCCGTGTAGAGCACTTCTTGCAAAAACCATTTGATCCGGCGCAGCTGATTGCATTAATGAATACTTTGCGTGCTTAGTTTTATATTGGAATGCAGGATGACTGTATCCTTTCGGCCGCTAAATCAGTAAGGCATAAAAAACGCCTCAAGATCTCTCTTGAGGCGTTTTTTTATGAGGTAGAGCAGGGCTTAGAGGCCCAGCTTACCGTGTAGTTCTTCTGCTTTGCTGCATGAACCTGCCAGAATAATCCCGATCAGTGCAAATACATACACGATTACAGAAGAATTCAGCGCCCATGAAAGGCCGTAGTTCGAGAAGATATACGCTGAAACAGAAGCAAAAATCAGTGTACCGACCGAACCGCAAGTCAGAATGGTTGAGATCAGGCTTGGTGGCGATACTTTCACTTGCAAGCTGCCGTAGCTAATCAGGCCAGAGTAAATACCTGAGTTAAAGAAGCCAAAGCAAACCAGTGCAACGCCGATCACGGTGGCTTGTGGCACGTTAGCAATGATTGCGATGCTGGCTGTGCCCACGATGGCCGAAGCAATTAGGAAGGTGCGCAGTTGCACATAGCGCACAGTGTAGTGGTTCAGCCACAGGCCAGTAGCCTTAGAGCCCCAGTACAGCGTAACGTAAAGTGCAGCAGTATCTACAGGCAGCTTTACTGCATCTTGCAGATAAGTGGGCAGCCACATGGTGAACACCAGCTCGGCATAAATAAACGCAAAGGCCGCGAAACACACGTAGTAAATGGCTTTGCCCCAAGGCTCTTTCACTGCAGTGCCGTCTTCCGATTTAACTTCACGCTCTACGGTTGGGAATTTCGCTTTAGCGATCAACACAATCAGAAGCAGAGAAATAGCCGACATCAGGAAGTACATTACCAACCAGCTGGCGTTGTGTTTAAACAGATAGCCCAGAATCACCGGCAAGACCACACCTGCAAAGCTGAAGAAAAAGTCGGTGAAAATCAGGCTGGATGAGCGATCTTTAGGATCCGGATTAATCCGCACCACTAAGTAGCTACCCACGGCCATGGTGATACCAGCCGCAGCACCAATCATCAACACGGTAAAGCCAAACAGCGTGATCGAAGGTACAACAGTGAGCACAACGGTAAGCGCGATGGTGACGGCAGAGGCAATCGCCAGCAGTGATTTGATGCTGTATTTTTGCATCAGCACGCCACCCACTAAAATTGGCACAAACAAGCCAAAGTTGAGCAGGGTAAACATCTGGCCGATAAAGCCAGGATCTTTATTAAACGCGGCGGATACCGGGCCAAGTACCAAGCCCAGCGTGGTGATTAAAGCGCCGGTAAAGAAATAACATACATAAGCGATCAGATTTAATCTGCGTTTAGAATCTTTTTGAACGTCCATGATTACAGAGCCACCACAATGTTTTTAACCCACTTAGAAAACTTCTCGGATACGCTATTGGCCACATCCACCACGGCTGCATGGTTGTGATGCGTTTTAGCTAGGCCGGTCGCCATATTGGTAATGCAAGAAATGCCCAGCACTTCCATACCAAAGTAATTCGCCATAATGACTTCATAAACGGTCGACATCCCTACTGAATCTGCGCCGTAGGATTGAACCATTTTAATTTCAGCGCGGGTTTCGTAAGTTGGGCCAGTCATCTTCACATAGGTGCCTTTCTTAGGCGCCACACCCGATTCAGCCGCTAGCGATTCAGCCAGTGCGATCAAACGTGGTGAGTAAGGCGCAGTTTGATCTAAGAAACGCGGGCCTGCTGCATCGTCGTTTTTGCCGATCAGCGGGTGATTGCCGGTCAGGTTGATATGATCGTCGATGATCATGATGTCACCTGCGGTAAAGCTAGGGTTGCAGCCACCTGCCGCATTGCTGACGATCAGCTGCTTGATGCCCAGTTCTTTAAACACAGCGATCGGGAAAGTGACTTCTTGTGGGGTGTAGCCTTCGTAGTAATGAAAGCGGCCTTCCATAATCAGTACGTTTTTACCGTCTGCTACTTCAGCAATCGTCAGCTTGCCCTTATGGCCCGCCACGGAGGATTGTGGGAAATGGGGAATATCACCATAAGAAATACTTTCTAATACCTTAACGATTTTGGTGAAGTCGCCCAGACCTGAGCCCAGAATCACTGCTGTTTCTGGGATGGCATGAGTAAAGGCTTTTTGCAGATGAGCAGCAGAAAGTTTAGCTTCTTCATGACGAACGTTATTCATGGTGGGAATCCTGTTGTTTGATTATTGTGTGTGTTTTAAAAGTAATATGGTTTTTTTTAGCTCTGGTGTATTTGTAATCGATTGATTTAAAGTCTGGATTGTTTTAAATCAAGTCTGTCTGATTCAGATTGTACGGGATTTTGTTTGCTAAATGAACCTATAGACTCGTGGTCGATTTTTTAAAAGGGGCGATTCTCTATTATCAGTTATCGATCAGGCATAAGGTGAAGTAATTACATTGATGGGGTAAATAAAAAATAATCCTTTAAATACAGTGAATTAGTGTTTGTGACTTGCCGACGAATGTGGGCTTATTTCTGTGGCTTATTGATGTTAATCAATGGTGTTTAAATAATGGCTTCAGTATTTTTTACCTGATTATGTCTCTTGCTCAGGAACCCTTGATTTAGCCATTCGCGCGGCGTAAAGTGAACGAACGTTCTATTTTGCGGAGGTGGATCATGCCCAT
>NZ_JBHTBQ010000001.1:0-184580 GCF_042664895.1 Iodobacter arcticus | reverse complement strand
TCGACTTGCATGTGTAAAGCATGCCGCCAGCGTTCAATCTGAGCCAGGATCAAACTCTTTAGTTTAATCGCTAAGCTAGTACTTACTGGCTTACTTTATTTAGCGCAACCATCGCTGGTTACGCTTCACTCATGTAAGCACTTGTTTCGCTTCCGAATCAAGCACTCACACTCATCGACTGTATTTTTTTAAAGATCAGCTCGTCTGCGACATCACCGTGTTGCTGTGTGTGCTGCAGCGAGAGGCCGAACTATACCGGCGAGGCCCTACTCGGTCAACACCCTAAAGGAAATAAAGTAAAAAGAAGCGAATAAGCGGCTGATTCTATTGAAACTATTCAAAAGGAATAAATGGGCGCTATGCACCGCAATGCTAGTTTCTGTGCACTTTAGGTCTAAATCGTGTTTTCAGAGCGGGCTAAGATCAAGGAAATCAAGTCGCGAATCGGGTTGATGTTTGGGATACGGGCTTTCGTGATTATGAATCACCATTGAATTAAGAGACCGCCATGAAAATAGCTATTAAAAGTATGCTCGCTATTACGCAATTTGCATTTGTATCTACATGCCTTATCTGTACGGAGCAAGCGATGGCCACAGAAGGCGGCGGAGGGATGTATCCCAATGGCAATGAAAACTACTTGGTGGCCGCCATGCCGCCACCCGGTTTTTATGTTCTGGAATATCTCATTGGCTATAAGGCCGATAAGTTAATAGATAACAGTGGCGATCAAATTCCGTTGGATTTCAAAGTTAATGTGGCCGCAGCTGCCACCCGCTTGATTTGGGTCACCGATCAGCAATTAATGGGTGGGCAGCTAGCCCTGCATGTGATTGCCCCTATTCTTAATGTCGATGTGACCGTGGCAGAAAGAAACCAAACTCAAACAGGTTTAGGTGACATGGTATTGGGTGCTGGCTTGGGTTATCACGCTTCCGATAAGTTGCACTATGTCTTTGCTATCGATATCAACACGCCCACTGGCTCCTATGACAAAAACAGGCTCGCCAATTTAGGCCGTAATTATTGGAATATTGAGCCACTTGCCGCCGTGAGCTACATCCAAAAAGAAGGGGTCAATGCCGATCTTAAAGTGATGTACGACTTTAACGGGCGCAATAAAGAGACAAATTACACCTCGGGACAAGAGCTGCATGCCGATTATGCGCTGGGCTGGGGCTTTGGCAACGGCTGGGTTGTGGGGATTGGTGGCTTTGCGTATCGACAAATCACTGACGACACGGTGAATGGGTCGACAGTCTCAAATAATTTAGGGCAGGCCCTATCAATAGGGCCGACTCTTAAATACGACAACGGCAAAGGTTTTTTTCTAACTGCAAAAATCGAGAAAGAGTTTGCCGTCAGGAATCGTGCTGAAGGCTCGAGTATTAAAGTTAAATTTAATATTCCATTTTAGATATCCATCTTAGCTCAGCCCCTTATGAAGCGTGTTTTTCACAGATCGTGGCTTTTTGCAGACATAGGAGAAAGCAATGGCTCAGCACTTGGAAACGTTAGCTTGTCATCAGGTCGATAAAATTGGCTTTTTGGCACAAGCGCAATTAGGTCTCTTTATTGATGGGCAGACGTCAGCCCCCGCAACCGCCTCTTACTTTGCGGTGATTGATCCGGCAACAGGATTAGAAATAGCACAGGTCGCCGATGCCCAAGCGAGTGATGTGGAGCGAGCCATTGCTTCTGCACGGCAAGCCTTTGAATCTGATGCCTGGTCAGGAATGCGCCCTGCCTCAAGGGAGCGTCTACTCATTAATCTGGCGCAATTAATTGAAAAATATGCGGATGAGCTGGCCGCAATATCCACACTAGAAAGCGGTAAGTTGCTCACAGTTTCCAAAGCTATTGATGTGGATTCTGCCGCCGAGTATGTGCGCTATATGGCGGGCTGGGCCACCAAGATTGAGGGGAGTACGCTCGATTTATCGATTGGATTTCCTCCCGGTGTAGCCTATTCCGGCTTTACCCGCCGTGAAGCAGTCGGTGTGGTTGCCGTCATCGTACCGTGGAACTTCTCACTCGCCATTACGCTATGGAAACTCGCCCCTGCCCTAGCTTGTGGCTGCACCGTCGTATTAAAACCCGCAGAGGAAACACCGCTCACTGCACTGCGGCTAGCCGAGTTAGTGATAGAAGCCGGATTTCCAGCAGGGGTATTTAATGTACTCACCAGCCGTGGCTCTGCGGTCGGCGAAGCCTTAACCAGCCACCCTGGCATCGACAAAATTAGTTTCACTGGCTCCACGCAAGTGGGCAAGCTCATCGCCCGCTCTGCGGCAGAAAACTTAAGCCGCCTCACCTTAGAGCTAGGCGGCAAATCCCCCATGATTGTATTAGAGGATATGGAGCCGGAGCGTGCGGCCCAAGGCGCAGCCATGTCCATTTTCTTTAATCAGGGACAGGTCTGCACCGCCGCTTCACGCCTATTTGTGCAACGTAAAAATATAGACCAAGTGGTACAGCAGCTTAGCAAGATTGCCAATGGCATGAAGCTAGGATCTGGCTTTGATCCTAAATCACAAATGGGCCCTCTTATCTCCAAGCCTCATATGCAACGGGTCATGGCACATATTAATGAAGCCAAAAGAGCCGGGGCAGAAATGACCGCAGGCGGCGAATCAGAATTAAGCACGGGGTATTTTGTGCGCCCAACGGTCTTTATCAATACCACTCCGGATATGCGCATTAATCGCGAAGAGGTCTTTGGCCCCGTGGTAACCGTCACGCCGTTTGATGATGTGGACGAAGCGATCCACCTCGCCAACGACTCAGAGTTTGGCTTAGCCGCCAGTATCTGGACGCATGATCTGCATCAGGCCCATCGCTTTATTCCAAGAATCAAAGCGGGGATGGTGTGGGTGAATACCCACAATATGCTGGACAACAATTTACCTTTGGGAGGGGTTAAACAATCAGGCTTTGGGCGTGATTTAGGTCGTTCGGCAATTGAGCAATTTACTGAATTGAAATCAGTTTGCATCGCGTATTAAGTCTTTACGCAAAGATCCCTGCGTTGCCGCCTGCCGTGCGTCCACGCTGAATCACACTGGCCCTAAAAAGCATTGGAGCATCACCATGTATAAGCAGTTTTTAATTGCCAGCGTACTGGTCATAGCCAGCCATCAAGCCATGGCCGCAGAGAAAGCCAATTGTGGATTAAATAATGGCAAAAAGGCGACGGGCCTGCCGATTCCCCTAGGGGCCGTCATGGGCAAAACCGGGCCGGATGACTTTAGTAGCTCGGCCGCTACAGCGGAAGCCTATTTTAAATGCGTCAATAACAACGGAGGGATTCAAGGCCGCCCCATTGAATACACCATCGTCGATGATCAATGGAATCCTGAAGTAGCCGCCCAGTTAGCCTCCAAACTGGTTCAAGACCGCAAAGTAGTCGCTATGGTTGGGAGTGCTAGCTTTGTAGAGTGCGGCGCCAATGCCAAGCTCTACGAGCAGGCAGGCATCATGGTGATTGCGGGCGTTGGCGTACCACGGGAATGTTTTCAATCTAAAAACTATGTGCCCATGAATGCGGGACCACGCCTCGCCGCAACCACGGTGGCGATGTATGCCAAGCAACGCTATAAATCCAAAAAATTTGTATGTATTGCGCCCAATATCCCCGGCTTAGGCGAGTGGGCCTGTGGTGGCGTGACGGCTTGGGGCGCTAAAAATGGCGTCGTTTCCGAAACCATTTTAATTGATCCTGGCTCGGCAGATGCCAGCTCGGTGATTTTGCAAGCCAGCTCCAAAAACCCTGACGTCATTATTTTGAATTTACCTAAGGGCTTATTAACGCCAATGCTGGGCGCAGCAGAGCAACAAAACTTAGGCAAAAAAATCAAATTTTTAGCCCCAGCATCAGGCTATAGCGTAGAGCTACCCAAGGCCATTGGCCCGTACTGGAAAGATAATTTTGACGTGGCCTTAGAGTTTCAGCCCATCGATGCCAACACGGCTGAAAATAAAAACTGGCTCGCCATTCTGAATCAGTACGGCAATAAAAAAGATCCGCGCGATACGTTTTCCCAAGCGGGTTATCTGGCCGCAAAGCTGACAACAGAAACATTATTAAAGCTTGATCCCGCCAAAATAAATCGCGCTACGGTAACCGAGGCATTACGGCAAATCAGCGATTTTAAAAGCGAATTACTCTGCCGTCCTTTTTATATTGGAACGGGTAAACGTCACAACGCCAACAACTTTAGTCGTGTCGCCACCTCCACCGGTAGCTCTTGGGCCGTTCGCTCAGAGTGCAGCGCCGTACTTGATCCTGAATTAGCCGATATTTATCAGAATGAATTGCAACTGGGATTAAAGAGGTAATCATGTCTGAGCTCATCACCTTTCTCACTCCCTATCTTATTTCAGGCCTTGGCGTAGGAGCGGTCTATGCCTTGTCTGGCGTGGGCTTGGTGGTGTTGTATCGCGCTTCGGGTGTGCTGAATTTTGCTTTTGGCGCACTCGGAGCGATCAGCGCCTACTGTGCGTGGTCCTTGCTGGAGCTAGATTATCCACAAATCGTGGTGTGGCTTGCCGCCATTGTTGTGTCTACGCTGCTGTCTCTGCTTTATGGCGCGCTACTGGCCCCAAGGCTAGCCCATCGAGATCGCACCACGCGCAGTATTGCTACTCTGGGTTTTGCCTTGGTGATTTTGGGGTTTACCGAATGGTTCTGGGGAGAAACGGTCAGGCGTTTAAGCCTGCCCACCGATGCAGAGGCCCTCGATTTTGGTGATATTCGTCTGACTTACACGCGAATATTAAGCCTGATACTGGCCTTGATCATGATGTCGGCCATTAGCTTACTGCTCAATAAAACGCGTCTTGGTTTGCAGATGCGGGCACTGGCAAACAATCGCTCCTTAAGCGCGCTACTGGGCATTGCAGTGACGCGGATAGATACGGCGGCATGGCTAATTTCAGGCGCTTTTGCAGGAGTTTGCGGCTTATTACTCGCGAATATGGTGCGATTGCAAGCCACTACTTTAACTTTTATGGTGATCCCTGCATTTGCAGCCGCCATTATTGGCCGCCTATCTTCGCTACCGATCACGGTTGCTGCGGGCATTGTGATCGGCATGCTAGAAGCACTCTCGATCACCATTCCCGGCTTTGCCATCTACCGCTCAGTCACGCCTTTTTTACTCGCCCTTATTGCCATGATGATTTTTGCCGTGGCCTACCCAGCGTCGATTGAATCATGAAAAGACTGCACACAACCGATCCCTCGGATAACTCGGCCATGACTCGTCCCTTTACCGTCAATCCAGAGCAAGATCACCTGCTTTTAAGAATCGTAGTGGTATTAGCCCTACTGCTTATTGGCTTGCCTCTTATTGCCAACGCCTATTGGGTCAAAATATTAACCTCCGCCTTTATTTGCGCCATTGCCGCCTCCGGCGTGGGTCTGTTGTACCGGCAATTAGGCTTGGTGTGTTTATCTCAATATGCCCTGATGGGCGTAGGTGGCTGGATTACCTTACGCATTTATCACGCATGGGCTTGGCCATTTGAGGCCTGTATTTTAGCGGCTGCAATGGGCGGCAGTGTGGTTGGTATGCTGGCAGGCCTACCCGCCCTGCGTTTGCGTGGTATCTATCTGGCCTTAGCCACATTAATGATGGCGGGAGCTTTTCAGATTTTTATTGCCGCCATTAATTTTCCCGATGGCGGGCCCGGCTTAAGCGGCCGAGCCATCGATGGCGTCCGCCTCATCATGTCCCGCCCTGCTTGGGCGGAATCAGATGTCGCCTTCCTACGCTATGTGATCGCGTGTCTGGCCTTGGCCTTATGTTTAATTGAAGTACATCGCCGATCCAAAGTAGGCAGAACTTGGGCGCTGATCCGTAAAGGGGACACCACCGCACTCAGTGCGGGCGTCAACATCATGTTTTATCAGACGTGGGCATTTGGGCTTTCCGGTTTATTAGCCGGATCAGCGGGAGGCTTATTAGCCAGTGCAATTGGCCGTTTAGACGGGCGGGCATTTACCGCCAGCGAATCAATTTTAATGTTTGCCTTAACGATTGTTGCAGGCGTCTACAACTGGTTTGGTGCGCTGATCGCAGGCTTACTACTGCGTGCTTTTCCGGCATTGCTCTCTGATCTTGGCGTAAGTGCTTATGTGGCCATGATGTTTTTTGGTGTGGCTTTACTGCATGCCCTCATCACCGCACCAAGGGGCATAGCAGGACAAATAGCCAGCACCACAGCAGCTATTCGTCATTATTTTCGGCAGCGAAAAATATGATCACCATCAGCCAACTTACCGTGCAATTTGGCGGCGTCAAAGCCATTAACAATCTGGATGTCAGACTCAAGGCATCAGTTTGCGGCTTGATCGGCCCTAATGGTGCAGGCAAAACAACCTTGCTCAACACCCTAAGCGGCTTTATTCGCTCGCATAGCGGCACGATCGCGCTCAATGGGCAATGGCTTCATCCCTTAACGCCTGCTGAACGTGTACGACGCGGTATTCGACGCAGCTTTCAAACCGAACAGGTTGTGGAAGATTTGTCAGTCAACGACAACATACTCGCCATCCTCGATCATTTACCCGTCAGTGCTAAAGAGGCAAAAGCCGAAGTGGCTCGCGCCGTGGCTTACGTTGGCTTAACAGCTGTGGCACATCAATTGGGCAGCAGCCTTAATTTATACCAGCGGCGCATGGTGGAATTAGCCAAGGCACTAGTGGGGCAACCGCGTTTGTTATTACTCGACGAGCCGGGTGCGGGAATGAACGAAGCGGAAGCGCTGCAATTGCGGCAATTAATTCTGGGTATTCCGCAGTTTTGTCAGGCGCAAGTTTTACTGATTGATCACGATGTGGCGCTGATCTCAGCCACCTGCGAAGAAACCCTAGTCCTTGATTTTGGCCGTTGCATTGCACTGGGCCTCACACGCGAGGTACTCAATAAGCCCTGCGTGCGAAAAGCCTATTTAGGCGAAGACGCCTAACCTCCTTCCACTTTTTTTTGAAGCGTATCCCATGGACACAAATACATTATATGTGGCGGATCTGGTCCTTAAGCGTGGGGGAAAGCCGGTTTTGCACGGCGTTTCTTTAAATATACAGGCGGGGGCTGTCACCGCATTATTGGGTGCCAACGGAGCAGGAAAATCCAGCTTAGTGCTCGCCATTGCCGGAGCGATTGAGCTTAGCTCTGGCGATATCAAACACAAAAATCAACCCCTCAGCGGCCTGCGCCCAGAACAAATCAGAAAACGCGGCGTAGCCATCGTGCCAGAAGGGCATCAGGTCTTAAGTGAATTAAGTGTGCTGGATAATCTGCGAGCGGCCGGATCAGCCTGCTCTACTCGAAAACTCCAGTCAGAAATTGCACGCGTCTTAGATATTTTCCCTGAACTAAACGCCAAATTAAACACACGTGGCGGGGATTTATCCGGCGGCCAAAAGCAAATGGTTTCGATTTCTCAGGCCCTAATTGCCGCGCCCCAGTTTTTGCTAATTGATGAATTATCACTGGGCTTAGCCCCCGCAGTTGTCAAACGCCTCGCAGAAGTTGTGCGCCAAATTGCAGAGTCTGGCGTAGGCGTATTGCTGATCGAGCAATTTACCAACATCGCACTAGGGCTGGCTCAGCACGCCTATGTGATGGAACACGGACGTATTGTTTTCTCTGGCTCCTCACAGCAGCTACGTGATGATCCCTCTATTTTGCATAGCGCCTATCTGGCATGAGGCCGTAATGAATAAAACAGCACTCTACTGCGATGAAAAAACCTTCTGGCATCACTGCGGGCAACACGTTTTGTTCCTGCCGGTAGGAGGATGGGTACAGCCCTCATCCAGCACAGGCAATGCCGATTCACCGGATTCCAAGCGACGTATTTTATCCTTGGTACACTTTTCCGGGCTGGCAGAAAAACTGCTCATAAAACAAGCGCCCGCCGCCACGGAAGAAGATTTATTACGTGTGCATTCACCGCATTATTTAGATGAATTCAAACGCCAAAGCGATGCCCAAGGAGGCGATTTAGGAGGCCTCGCGCCTTTTAGCCAAGGTGGCTACGAAATAGCAGCGATTTCCGCTGGGCTAGCCAAAGCGGCAATAGATGATGTGCTGTCTGGCGAGGTGAGCAACTCTTTTTCCTTATCACGCCCCGCAGGTCATCATTGCCTGCCCGATCAATCCATGGGGTTTTGCCTGCTGGCCAATATTTCAATAGCCATTGAAGCCGCCCAAAAAAAGCACGGCGTGCGCCGCATTGCGGTGGTGGATTGGGACGTACATCACGGCAATGGTACTCAAACTATTTTTTACAACCGCCCTGATGTGCTGACCATTTCTCTGCATCAAGACAAATGTTTTCCGCCGGGCTATAGCGGAGACGAGGATCGCGGCAGTGAGGCTGGGCTGGGTTACAACTTAAATATCCCCTTGCTACCCGGTGGCGGGCACGATGCTTATATGTATGCCATAGAGCGCATCGTGGCCCCCGCAATCAATGCCTTCAAGCCCGAGCTGATTATTGTAGCCAGCGGCTTGGATGCTAATGCGCTGGACCCACTAGCCAGAATGCTATTGCACAGCGAGAGCTATCGCAGCATGACCCGCCTGATGATGCAATTGGCCGCACAACACTGCGAAGGCCGACTAGCCGTTATCCATGAAGGCGGTTACTCAGAAGCCTATGTGCCTTTCTGTGCCCTCGCCATACTCGAAGAATTGAGCGGACAGCGTACCGAAGTACAAGATCCCTTATTAGAGCTGGTTATAAAACAGCAACCTAATCTCCGTTTTGCCGAATTTCAACGCAGCTTGATTGATGAGTTGGCCAGCTCGTTTGGCCTGTAGTTCACTACGAAAGGAGTTTGTCATGTCATACCAAGACTCTAAATATTGGCACCCCATGCTGCACCCCACCGCCATGCAGCAGCGTAATCCGATTCGGATTGTGCAGGGTGAGGGCTGCTATGTGTTTGATGATCAGGGCAATAAATTGCTGGATGCCGTGGCGGGTTTATGGAATGTGAATGTTGGCCATAATCGGCGCGAGGTAAAAGAAGCCATCACAAAGCAATTGGATGAGCTGGCCTATTTTCAAACCTTTGATGGCATTAGCCACCCGCGAGTAGAAGAGCTATCGGCCTTAATCATAGAGATGCTTAAGCCAGAAGGAATGCGGGGAGTATTGTTTAGCTCGGGCGGCTCGGATTCGGTAGAAACGGCACTAAAGCTGGCTCGGCAATACTGGAAAATCTTAGGGCAGGCCGATAGAACTAAGTTTATTTCATTACGCCAAGGCTATCACGGCACCCATTTTGGCGGCGCATCTGTCAATGGCAATACCGTATTCCGGCGTAATTATGAGCCCTTGCTAGGCGGATGTTTTCATGTGGACACGCCTTGGCTCTACCGTAACCCTTATAGCCAAGACCCGGAGCAATTAGCACAGCAATGCGCTGACCTGCTTGAGCGCGAAATTCAGTTTCAAAGCCCGGATACCGTTGCCGCCTTTATTGCTGAGCCCATTCAAGGCGCGGGCGGTGTAATTGTGCCCCCAGCCAGCTATTGGCCCTTGATCAGGGAAGTATGTGATCGTTACGACGTACTGCTCATTGCCGATGAAGTAGTCACCGGGTTTGGACGCTCCGGCAGCATGTTTGGCTCCCGTTTATGGGATGTAAAGCCCGACATCATGTGCCTAGCCAAGGGCATTACCTCCGGCTATATCCCGCTTGGGGCAACCACATTCAATGAGAAAATTGAAACGGCTTTCCTTCAGAACAACAATTTCACCGGCGCATTAATGCACGGCTACACCTATTCGGGCCACCCGCTCGCCTGCGCCGCCGCCTTAGCTTCCTTAAAAATTGTGCAAGATGAGCAGCTACCAGACAATGCGCGGGAAGTCGGTGATTACTTGCTCAAACAACTCAAGCCATTTGAGCAACGCTTTGCCCATATCGGGGAAGTGCGCGGGAAAGGATTAATGCTCGCATTTGATCTAGTCAAAGATCAGGCCAGCCGTGAATCGATTGATCCTATGAGTGGTTATGCCAATCAAGTCGCCGAGCGTAGCCGTGAAGCAGGTGTGTTTGTGCGCCCCGTCGGCACAAAAATCATCCTCTCCCCTCCCTTGGTACTGAATAAAGCGCAGGCCGATGTGATTGTGGCGGCTCTGGATTATGGCTTTAGCCACACGGGCTAGCTAAGAAAATGGCCTCGCCATTTTCCTGCACTTAATTAGATTCTCATTAACAGGCCCTCCTCAAGGGGGGGCGCCTTTCGGCCTGCCTGCTTCATTTTCAATATCTATCCACAGTCGCTCCCAATAAATAAGGAAATGCCATGACTTTGCAGCAGCGTATAGATAAACAATTGGAAGGAGGCGTTTTAGGCTTCCCCACCGCCTTGGCAACTGCCGTTGGTTTGGTCATGGCAAGCCCGGTCATACTCACCGCAACCACCGGTTTTTCTATTGGCGGCGGCAGTTTTGTATTAGCAATGCTGATTGCCTTAACGCTGATGTATCTGCAGGCAACAACATTTGCAGAAGCAGCCACCATGATTCCCACCGCCGGCTCGGTCTACGATTACATTGCCTGTGGTTTAGGGCGCGTCGCCGCCATTACCGGCACCCTCTCTGCCTATGTACTGGTACATGTATTTGCAGGAACAGCAGAGACGATTCTCAGCGGAGTGATGGCAACCGTTAATTTTGATTCGCTGCAAGCCATCCTAGTCGCCCACAATGCCACGTGGCTGGTTGGGGTGATGATGGTTATCCTGTTTGCCGTACTCAATGTTTTTGGGATTGCCGTATTTGCCAAGGTAGAAGTATTTCTGACCGCTTGCATGTGGATCACACTCATGATTTTTGGTATCTGCGGTGTTCTACAAACACCCAAAGTACCCTTAGTCGGTTTTTTTGGTGCCTCCAGTGTGGGCACGGATCCTTATGCCGTCATGTCCTTGGTGGGTATGGCGATGTTTATGTTTTTAGGCATTGAATTTGTTACGCCCTTAGCCCCCGAATTGCGTAATGCACACAGAACCATTCCACGAGCCATGATGCTTGGTTTGGTCTTAGTATGGTTATGCATGGTGCTGTGGGGAGCCGCAATGGTAAGACAGGTGCCAAATATCGCTTTAAATGCGCAAGGCAGCGTGCATTTATTAGAAACACCCGATGCTATCCCCCACTTTGCACTCGCCATCATGGGGCCATTGGGGAAATTCTGGCTGGGAATTGCCTTCTTGCTGGCAGGAGCCGCCACGATTAATACCTTGATGGCCGCACTACCACGCATTTTGTGCGGCATGGCTCAGGATGGTAGCTTGCCAAAAATATTCGCCTACCTACACCCACGCTACAAAACACCTGTATTTGGCATTTTGGTAGCCGCTGCTATTCCCATTACACATGTGATCTTAATCCGTGGCGATATTGATCGCATCATGCCTCTGGTGCTGGCTGCCGTGTGCGCTTGGGGAGTAGCGTATTTATTAATCAATTTATCAATCGTATCCCTTCGTATCCGCAGGCCCGATTTACCCCGCCGTTACCGCTCGCCCTGGTTTCCTTTACCCCAATTAGTTTCATCCATAGGTATTTTTATTGCGATCGCCTATATCACCCCACCAACAATGAAAGCCTCGGATATTTTTGTTCCCTTTGGGCTTATGTTTGCTTTGGCTGCGCTTTATGCCTTGGTTTGGCTGCTGATCATCAAACGACAAGCTGGATTTACACCCGTATCGGTTGAAGCCGTTTTAGAACACGCTTTAACGCACCCTAAGCACGATCACTAGAAGCGATCTCATGATCGCTTCAGCACAAAGGCATATCACCTAAGCGCTATTTATCCAATTGCTGATTAGATAAAAATCGATCAAGCACGGCGTAGAGCTCCGCCATATTAGCGCCTGCCGGCCCTTCCTCCAGCGCTTGGTATTCCTGCTCGATGAGGGGGGCTATTTGCTTAAATAGCTGCTTGCTTTGCTCGGTCAGATTAACGTTCACACGGCGTTGATCTGTTTCAACTCGTGTGCGCAGTACCAAACCCATTTCTTCCATTCTGGATAAAACGCCCGCCAAGCTGGGGCTGAGTATTTGGCACTTCTCGCATATTTCGCGCGGCTCCATCATGCCCTGCTCGCTAAGCGCACGAATAATCCGCCATTGCTGCTCTGTAATATTGTGCTGATTGAGCAACGGCCGAAACCGCGCCATCACCGCCTCCCGTGCTTGCAGTAGTAATAACGCCAAATTCCGGTATTTCAACAACTCACTCATGCTGGATTGTCCCCTCGCTCACATCACTCTATAAATTGAACAACTTATATTACACACTAACATATTAGTATGTAATATTACTAACATGTTAGTAAACCTCTGCAAAGGTACTTTAACTATGTCAGCTCAAGCTACCGTATTTGGTGTCATCCTCAATGATCATCGCTCCATGCAGCGACTACAAGCGCAATTCACCGCCGCCCCCTATTTAACCCCGCCCCGCGCCCCCGTACTCCATATCAAACCCAGCAATACCTTAGCCCGTGAAGGGGCGGTGGTGGTTTTACCATCAGGAGCGGAGCAGCTAGAAATTGGTGCAAGCCTAGGCCTAGTGATAGGACGCCTATCCTCTCATCTCAGCTTAGAAAACGCCTTAGCCGCAGTATCTGCCTATGTAATCATGGCGGATCTGAGCTTGCCACACGCTCAGTATTATCGCCCAGCCATTCGTGAACGCTGCTTTGATGGCGCCTGCCCCATCTCCCCCAAAATCGCACTTAGCCCCGAACTCCCTCAGCCAGAGCAACTCAGCATCCGCAGCTATGTAAATGATAAGTTAGTTGAAACAAGAAACTTAGCGGATTTGGTGCGCAGCGCCTCTGAACTACTGCGCGATGTGACTGAATTTATGCGCTTGGATAGCAACGACATCCTGCATCTTGGCGTTTTATTTCAAGGCGCACAGGCCCGCGTTGGCGATGCGGTACGCATTGTGATTGATCATTTAGGTGAATTAAATTTCACCCTTGTGGCTAGCAGCGAGGAAAAAACATGAAGCGCGGACGGATCAACTGGAATGGCGTGATTCATGAAGTGACCCCTGCCGCAGAGGCGAATCAAGTCATGCTAAGTAATGGCCAGTGCCTGCATGAAAGTGAGTTTGAATGGCTACCGCCCTTGGTGACCGGCACCATTTTTGCGCTGGGCTTGAACTATGCCGATCATGCCTCGGAGCTTGCCTTTAAAGCCCCGGATCAGCCTTTGGTATTTTTAAAAAGCGCAGGCAGCCTGATGGGGCATCGGGGGCAAACTCAGCGCCCCGCCGATGCTCACTATATGCACTATGAATGTGAGCTGGCCGTCGTGATCGGCAGCCCTGCCCGCCATATCAAGCGGGACGACGCTTACCGCTATATTGCGGCTTACACCATCGCCAATGATTATGCGATTCGTGATTATCTAGAAAACTACTATCGCCCTAATCTAAAAGTAAAAAACCGCGATGGCTGCACCCCGCTTGGCCCATGGCTGGTAGACCAAGCCGATATAGGCGACCCGATGCAGTTAGAGCTCACCACGCATATCAACGGCAAGTTGGTTCAACGAGGCAACACCAAAGATATGGTGTTCAGCATTCCTGTGCTGATTGAGTATTTATCCGGCATTCTAACTTTATCTCCGGGCGACATCATCCTAACCGGCACTCCCGCTGGGCTGGCCAATGTGCAAGTAGGAGATGAAGTCGTCACCGCCATCGAAGGCCTGGGCCAACTCAGCAACACCATCATTGGAGCGACGCATGATTAAGCATCTTATTAATGGCAAATCGGTAGAAAGTCGTCAGGTATTTGAGAATTTCAACCCCGCCAATAATCAAGTCATTGCCGAAGTGGCCAGCGGCGGCGAGGCAGAAATCTCTGCAGCAGTGCAAGCAGCCAAAGATGCCTTTCCTGCCTGGGCCGCCAAGCCTGCTGCCGAGCGGGCCAAAATCATGCGCCGCTTAGGCGATTTAATCACACAACATGTTCCAGAATTAGCCACAACAGAAAGCACAGACACCGGCCAAGTCATTGGGCAAACCCAAAAAGCACTGATTCCGCGCGCGGCCGATAACTTCCATTTTTTTGCTGAAATCGCCGCCCATATGGATGGCGAAAGTTATCAATCCGATACGGGCCATCTGAATTACACCCTGTGGCAGCCCGTTGGCGTTTGTGCTCTGATCTCGCCGTGGAACGTGCCCTTTATGACTGCCACATGGAAAATCGCGCCCTGCCTTGCTTTAGGCAATACCGCCGTGATGAAAATGTCTGAATTTTCACCGATGAGTATCGATCGATTAGGGCAATTGGCCTTAGAAGCTGGCGTGCCCGCCGGTGTATTAAATATCGTCCATGGCTTTGGCAAAGATGCAGGCGAGCCGCTGATCCGCCACCCTGATGTTCGTGCAATTTCATTTACGGGCAGCACCGCAACGGGCAATCGTATTGTGCAGCAAGCGGGTTTAAAAAAATTCTCTATGGAATTAGGCGGTAAATCGCCCTTTATTATTTTTGCCGATGCCGAATATGAGCGCGCCTTAGATGCCGCCATTTTTATGATTTTTTCTAATAATGGCGAGCGTTGTACGGCAGGTTCACGCATCTTGATTCAAAAAGCCATTTACCCCCAGTTTGTCGCCGACTTTGCCCAGCGAGCCGCCCAATTAAAGGTTGGCGATCCGCTCAACCCTCACAACATCATCGGCCCAATGATTAGCCCTGCTCATTTACAAAAGGTGCAGCGCTATATCGAAATTGGCCAAAGGGAAGGCGCACGTTTGGTTCTGGGCGGCGGCACCCCTGATATACCCGCAGAATTTGCAAGCGGTAACTGGGTGCAGCCTACGGTCTTTGCGGATGTCGATAACCGCATGCTAATTGCACAGGACGAGATTTTTGGCCCAGTGGCTTGCCTGATTCCTTTTAGCGACGAGGCCGAAGCACTGCAGATTGCCAATGACACGCCCTACGGTTTGTCTTCCTATGTCTGGACAGAAAGCACCGGTCGCGCCATCCGCATGGCACGTGATCTGGCTGCAGGCATGGTGTTTGTAAACAGCCAGAATGTACGCGATTTGCGCCAGCCCTTTGGCGGCATCAAAGGATCTGGCGTGGGGCGTGAGGGTGGGCACTTTAGCTTTGAAGTTTTTGCCGAAGCTAAAAATGTATGTATTTCTTACGGCCAGCACCCTATTCCGCATTGGTAAGCAAGCTCCCTCTCATAAACTACCGGAGAATCAGATGGGCAAACTTGCACTCGCCGCTAAGATCACCCACGTGCCATCCATGTATTTATCGGAGCTGGATGGCCCGCATAAAGGCTGCCGTCAGGCTGCCATTGATGGTCATATTGAAATCAGTAAACGTTGTCGTTTATTAGAAGTGGATACGCTGATTGTCTTTGATGTGCACTGGCTGGTGAATTCGGAATACCACCTTAATTGCGCTGCAAATTTTAAAGGTATTTACACCAGCAATGAATTGCCCCATTTCATCAAAAACCTGCCTTATGAATATCCCGGCAACGCACCCTTAGGCCACCTGATCAGCGAAGTAGCTAATCAAATGGGCATTAAAACCCGCGCGCATAGCGACACCACTTTGGGGCTGGAATACGGCACTCTAGTACCAATGCGTTATATGAATGCCGATCAGCATTTTAAAGTAGTCAGTGTCTCTGGCTGGTGCGTGTGGCATGACTTAGCCGAGAGCATGCGTTTTGGTCTGGCGCTACGCCACGCCATTGAAAAACATTACGATGGCACAGTGGCGGTGCTTGCCAGCGGCTCGCTCTCGCATCACTTTGCCAATAACGGCAGCGCCCCCGAGTTCATGCATAAGGTCTGGAACCCCTATCTGGAAACCATGGATCGCAGTGTGGTCGCCCTCTGGGAAAAAGGCGATTGGCCCACCTTTATCGACCTGCTACCGATGTACAACGAGAACTGTTTTGGCGAAGGCGGCATGCACGATACCGCCATGCTGCTCGGCACTTTAGGCGGGCGAAATTACGATCAGGGCGTGGAAGTGATTACCCCCTACTTTGCAAGCTCGGGCACGGGGCAAATCAATGCCATTTTTCCTGTTTCCCCGTTTAATGAGGAGAGATTCTAATGCCCCATTTAATACTTGATTACTCCAGCAATATTCGTGAAGAAGCAGATATGCCAGCGCTTTGCACCAAGCTAGCTGATTGCTTAATTCATCAACAAAGTAATGGCAGCCCAGTCTACCCAATTGGCGGCGTGCGAGTCCGTGCCATTGCCGTTTCTGAATATTGCATTGCAAATGGCCTTGCCAATGCCGCTTTTGTGCATGCGCAATTAAAAATTGGCCATGGGCGTAGTGAGGAAATTAAAAAAATAACAGGGGACTCACTCTTTGCCGTAATGAAAACGCATTTTGCCGATTTAGAGCAAAAAATGGGCTTGGCGCTGTCATTAGAAATTAATGAATTTAGCGAATTAGCCACGTGGAAGCAGAATAATTTGCATGCGCTCTACCCTAAAAATTAATTTTTTAAAGAAGAGTATCCAATGCTACCCAATGACACGATTCAAAACTTAGCGCAGCAATTGCACCAGGCGGAAAAAAACCGTACGCAATTGCGCCATTTTTCAGCCCAATACCCAGAGATGAGCATTGAAGATGGCTACGCCATTCAACGTGCCTGGCTGGCCATTAAATTAAGCGAGGGCTGCACCGTTAAAGGCAGGAAAATTGGACTCACCTCACGCGCCATGCAGATTTCATCTCAAATCACCGAGCCAGATTACGCCCCATTACTCGACAATATGTTTTTTGAGCAAGGCAGCGATATCCCAATCACCCGCTTTATTGCTCCGCGAGTTGAAGTGGAATTAGCTTTTATTTTAGGCAAGCCCTTAAAAGGGCCCAATATCACGCTATTTGATGTATTGGCGGCCACGGATTACATCACTCCCGCCATTGAAATTATTGATGCCAGAATTGAGCAATTTGATCGCAGCAGTAAAGCACCACGAAAAGTCACCGACACCATTTCTGATTTTGCCGCCAATGCCGGCATTGTTTTAGGCGGCTCGCCTATTCAAGCCCATGCACTGGATTTGCGTTGGGTAGGCGCGATGCTGTTTAAAAATGGCGTACTCGAAGAAACCGGCTTAGCGGCTGCGGTATTAAATCATCCCGCCATCGGGGTGGCTTGGCTGGCAAATAAGATTGCACCATTTGGCGAGCAATTAAATGCAGGGGATGTGGTACTGAGTGGCTCCTTTACCCGCCCGGTAGCGGCAAGCCGAGGGGACACCTTTCAGGCGGATTATGGTCGCCTAGGGCAAATCGCTTTTCGTTTTAATTAATTTAATTAAATAAAGAGAAACGCAATGGATATGCCCAAAAACAGATTCAAACAGCGCATGGCCAAAAACCAGCTGCAATTAGGCTTGTTTTTAGGGCTGGCTAACTCAATCAGCACAGAGATTTTAGCGGGCTGCGGCTTTGATTTTTTATTAATTGATGCCGAACATAGCCCGAATGATTTGCGCTCTATTCAGGCCCAATTGCAAACCATTGCAGCCTACCCTGTTTCTGCTATGGTGCGCCCGCCTAATCACGACACCTCCTTGATTAAGCAGCTACTCGCTATTGGCACACAAACTTTATTAATCCCCATGGTAGAAACACCGCAACAAGCGCGCGATTTGGTGGCTGCAGTGCGCTATCCGCCGCTAGGTGTACGTGGTGTAGGTATTGCTTTGGAGCGCTCTGCGCGCTGGACGAATATCCCCGATTATTTTGCTCAGGTTGCCGAGCAGACCTGTTTAATTATTCAAATTGAATCCCTACTCGGCATTCAAAATCTGGATGAGATCCTTGCAATAGAAGGGCTGGATGCGGTGTTTCTGGGGCCAACTGATTTAGCCGCATCGATGGGGTACCTTAATCAAAGCAATCACCCAGAAGTACAAGCCGCCATTAAGCAAGCATTGCAGCAAATTCATGCCGCTAAAAAAGCAGCTGGGATTTTTTCGAGCGATCCAGCACTTGCTAAGCAATATCAGGCCGAAGGGGTAAGTTTTTTGGCCATAGGCGCAGATACGATCATTCTGCGCAATGCCTGCGTGAATTTATTAAAAGAACGCCAAAAGTATTAATTAATTTTTTCATTAATGTTGTGTGTTTTTTGAAGAGGTAGTTTTTGCGCAAGCCTTGAACGATACAAAAATATCGCCCACCGTTTATACAAAAGTGAGACAAAAATGCTAAATACGTCTACACCTGCACAATCGATTGATCCAGCATCTCTTGATAATGCACTGTATCGCAAGGTTTCAATGCGCATCATTCCCTTTTTATTTATCTGTTACGTCATTTCTTTTTTAGACCGAATTAATATCGGCTTCGCCCAATTGCAGATGAAACAAAATCTGGGCTTTAGCGATGCTATGTATGGTTTGGGCATAGCGATCTTTTACATTGCTTATGTGCTTTTCGAAGTGCCAAGTAATTTACTGCTAGAGAGATTCGGAGCCAGAAAAACCTTCACCCGCATTATGCTACTTTGGGGGATGGTGTCAGTTGGAATGGCATGGGTTTCAACACCGTCCCATTTCTACGCCATGCGATTCTTACTGGGCATTTTTGAAGCCGGTTTTTTCCCAGGAATTGTACTGTATCTAACCTATTGGTATCCGGCGAAGCGTCGTGCTGCGGTAATGTCAATTTTTTTTGCCGGTGTAGCCGTTGCAGGTATTTTGGGCGGCTTGATTTCTGGCTGGATCATGCGCGACATGGCCGGTGTACTTGGTATGTATGGCTGGCAGTGGATGTTTATCATTGAAGGCTCCCCCGCGCTTATATTGGCGTTTGTCGCCTACTTTTATATAGATGACCGGCCTGCGCAAGCGACTTGGCTAGACGCCAGAGAGCAGCAACAACTCACCAACAATCTGGTGAACGACCCGCACCGGGCGCAGTCTGGTTTAACCCATTCGTTTTCATCGGCCCTGTCGAATCCACTGGTTTATCAGCTGGCTTTTGTCTATTTTTCTTTGTCCTGCGCATCGCTCACGCTGAATTTTTGGATGCCGATTATGATTCGAGATTTTGGCATTAGCAATGTCCTATCTATCAGCCTGTATTCGGCTATTCCCAACGCCTTTGCTGCTGTTGGCGTGATTCTGATTGCACGGCACTCCGATAAGCACGCTGAACGACGCAAACATTTTTCAGTGTGCGTCATTGGCGGCGCACTGTTTTTATCTCTGCTTACCTTGCATCCGACGAGCTTGGTATTAACGTTGGCACTACTATCAGCCGCTGCCGTACTGATTTTTTCCGGTTTGCCCATTTTCTGGGCCGTGCCGGCCACCTATCTATCGGGAACCGCTGCCGCAGGCGGAATCGCTCTGATCAGCAGTATTGGCATGTTGAGTGGAATCGTCAGTCCTTGGCTGGTCGGTCAGATAAAAACTCGAACGGGGAGCATGGATAACGCGCTGTATTTACTGAGCGTGTTGTTGGTAATGAGCGCCATTACTATGCTTTTTTTTGTAAAAAATAATAAATACAAAAAACTTAATTGAGAGACATCATGCCAATTTCCTTATTCTCTACTCACTTGGTATCGCCAGCGCAGCGAAGCGCTTATTGGGGCGAGCTGATGTCTGGCTATTTTGGTGAACATCGTGCGCATTGCCTGCATCAGGGGCCATTTGATGCTCAGCTCAGCACGCACGATATTGGCTCCTTGCAACTGTTCTTAATTAATTGCCCACCGCACTGGATTGAGCGGGTTGAAGTCAAGCCCGATTGTGCCGTGAACGAGTATATGAAGCTAATCATGCCCTTAAATGGCAAGGGAGCCATCACCCAAAGCGGGGAAATGATGCCCCTCGCCTGTGGCGACTGGGGCTTATACGACGCACGCATGCCCTATCGAATCGATGTAGATGCAACTGAATTACTGGTTATGCTGATCCCGCGCGCACATTTAAATGGTTTCAAATTAAATGGTCTGCATTGCTCACCGTCACAACATCCTGAAACTCGCGGGCTCAACTCGGTGCTATCCGCTGTCCTTCGCTCACTGGCCCAGCATGCGAATGATCTACCCGCCACGACCCATACACCGCTCGCTGAAACCGTACTCGGCTTACTCGCCTCAACCTTAACAGCCAGCCATGAGTCCAAACGGGGGCAAGCCCATTTGCCTGCGGTGCTGCGCTTGCGGGTCAAACATTTTATTGCGGCGCATATTGCAGATCCAGAATTAACCATTGATCGCATTGCCCATGAAATGCGCTGCTCCAAGCGCTATTTACACCGCATTTTTGAAGCGGAAGGCATGACGATAGACCGCTATATCTGGTCTTGCCGCCTAGAGCGCTGCCACGATGCCTTGCAAGCGAGTGCGGGCAATAAGCGCTCCATTTCAGACGTAGCATTCTCTTGGGGCTTTAATAGCAGCGCCCATTTTGGACGGTTATTTAAAGAAAAATATGGCGTGGTGCCCCGTGATTATCAGCGTGAAATCGTTGCCTCACATTAAGCCCCCTGCTGCAGTCGTAACAATGGAGATCGTGTATGCCGCAATTTGATTATGTTGTAGTAGGAGCAGGCTCTGCTGGATGTGTCTTGACCAATCGGCTGGTATTAGCTGGGCATCGTGTATTGCTGATTGAAGCTGGCCCCAAAGACAACACCCCATTTATTCATACACCCAGCACTTTTATTCGTGTGCTAGGTAGCAAGCGCACTTGGCTCTATCAGAGCGAGCCACAGGCTTCAGCAGCAAACCGGCGAATGATTATTCCCCAAGGGCGCACCTTAGGTGGCAGTAGCTCGGTTAATGCCATGATTTATATTCGCGGCAATCCGCAGGATTATGATGATTGGCTGGCGCAAGGCTGCACCGGCTGGGGCTGGGATCAGGTGTTGCCGGTTTTTAAGCGCGCAGAATCTAATCAAAGGCTGGCAGGTCATTATCATGGGGTAGATGGCCCCTTAAATGTAAGCGATGCCCGCCATCGACACCCCTTTAGCTTGGCATTTGTCAAAGCCGCCCAAGAAGCGGGGCTGAGCTATAACGATGATTTCAATGGCGAGCAGCAGGTCGGCGTGGGGTTTTATCAGACCACCACGCATGAAGGACGACGGCGCAGCACTGCAGCAAGCTATCTGGCCGCCGTGCTTAATAATCCCCTATTAACCGTGGCGAGCAATTGCCATGTCAGCAAAATTATTTGTCAGGATGGAGCTGCACGCGGAGTGATTTACCACAGGGCCAATGGCGAAGAAGTAATGGCTTATGCACAAAAAGAAGTGATTCTGGCAGCAGGGGCCTTGGCAACACCTAAAATTTTAATGCTGTCGGGCATTGGCCCTGCTGCTCATTTAGCCGCCTTAACCATCCCTCTAGTTAAAGACTTGCCCGCAGTCGGGCAAAATTTTCAGGATCATCTGGAAGTTCCCATCTATGCGCGCAGCAAGCAGGCCATCAGTTTATTAGGGCAGGATAAGGGCTGGAACGCGATAAAAAACGGTTTGCAATATCTGCTCTTTAAAACAGGCTTGCTGACTTCCAATGTGGTGGAAAGCGGTGGCTTTGCCGATACCTCAGGCAGTGGGCGCGCCGATGTGCAATTTCATGTTTTGCCGGTTTTAGTGGGGGATGCCGATCGCGAGCCAATTGCGGGCCATGGACTGTCGCTAAATGTCTGCTTTTTACGCCCCAAATCACGTGGCACACTGACTTTGCGCTCAAACAATCCGCTCGACCCGATCTGGCTAGATGGCGGATATTTATCACATATTGAAGATGTACAAACCTTAATCAGAGGCGTTAAATTGGCACGCCGCATTTTGCGCTCACCCTCGCTGACTAAAGTGATTAAACGAGAATTACTACCAGGAGCGGAGGCCAATATATCGGATGCAAGCCTAGAAGAACACGTTCGCCGCTATGCCAAAACGGTCTACCACCCTGCTTCAACCTGCAGTATGGGCGTCTCTGAGCGAACATCGGTCGTTGATCCCCAGCTGCGCGTGCATGGTATTTCGCAGCTACGCATTTGCGATGCGTCCATCATGCCTACGCTTATCAGCGGCAATACCAATGCCCCCGTGATTATGATTGCAGAGCGCTGCGCTGATTTTATCTTGCAGCAAGATGGTGATTAGAAAGAGTTTATAAAGCAGATGAAAAATCTTGAACTACGGGGCAGAGGAAACACAGCACGCACTGTGTTTCCTCTGAAAAGGCAGGCAGGGATTATTCGTCTGAACCAGTAGGTTTGCGACGCATACCGCCTGAAATCATGATGTATTCAAACAAACGACACTCTAAGCCACCGTTATATAAAGGTGTGCGCTTAGACGCCTTAAGACCCATATGCTTGGTGATATCCATATCGGCAGTCAGGAAATAAGCTCTCCAGCCTGAGAAGCGCTTTTTCAAGGCATCTCCCCACTGAGGGTAAAGAGCAGCCAGCTTTTCTTTCTCATCCAAACGCACACCATAAGGCGGATTAGATATCCACACGCCTGGCATATCAAACGGCGGCTTAGCATCCATCGCGTTCAATTGTTTTAGATGAATGGTGTCGTCAAAGCGGGCGTAATCCAAATTGGCTTGGGCGTGGGCAATTGCAGCCGTTGATACATCGCTACCATATATAGGGAAGATTTCTTTAGTTTCAGCCGCTTTTGCCGCAGCAACTTGCTCTTGCCACATTTCTTCGCTGTGCAAACGCATCTTTTGGAATGCAAATTCGCGGCGCGCGCCCGGTGCAATTTTGCGTGCAATCATGGCGGCTTCAATGAGGAAAGTCGCCGAGCCACACATTGGATCGTATAGCGCTTCGGCAGGTGTCCAGCCGATCAAGGCCAAAATACCGGCAGCAAGGTTTTCGCGCATCGGTGCTTCGCCGGTTTCAATACGATAGCCACGCTTAAACAGCGCGTCACCTGATGTATCTAAATAAAGAGTGGCATTGCGATCGGTCAGATAAAGCTGGATACGCATATCTGGCTCGGCGGTATCCACACTCGGGCGCTTGCCGCCTTTCAAACGGAAACGATCACAGATACCGTCTTTAATCCGCAGAGCCACAAATTCTGGGCTGCGAATCTGCGGCACACGATAAGCAGTAACGCCCACCTTGATGGTGCAATCCACAGAAAACATTTCGGCCCAATCTAAATCACGCGCCATGGCGTAAAGATCGTCTTCTGTTTTCCAGCTTTTTTCTGCCACGCGCCAAAGAATACGGCTGGCAATACGGGACTGCAAATTGGCTTCGTACATCAAAACCCAAGAGCCAGCAAAACCCACGCCACCATCGGTGGCTTTGATCTGATCAGCGCCAAGTGCTTCTAATTCAGCAACGAGTGGCCCTTCCAGACCTCGTGGGCAGGGGGCGAAAAAATGGAATACTTGTTTCATACGATCAGCTCTTGTTGTGCAGTTTCAACCCGGCGACGAGTTTGAAGAATAAGTGGCGCCCAAGTATCCCCCGGGCGCTTTTTACGTGTGGTCAGCGTCAAATCAGATGGCGCGTAAACATTGGTGTTATGCGTCAGCGGCGTGGTAATTAAATACTGCGCCTGCGTGGCTTTCAGGAAAGCACCAACGCGATCAATATTAAAGATATCTAAGTGAGCAAACGGCTCGTCAATAAACACAAAGCCCGATGGATTGGCATCATCCATCATCAAGCCAATCAGCAGAATCAAGGACTTCATCACCTGCTGGCCGCCCGACGCTTCACCGTCGTTCATACCCATCATGCCTTTCTGGTCAAAATTGAAACGCGCTGCCAAGCCCGCTTGCGCCAGTACCGCATCGTCATTATCCAGATGCGGCATTTCCGCTTCTACATCAATCCCTGCCAGCTCACCCAAGCGAGCAATATTGCGGCAGTAAGCACGTACTGTGGCACGCAGCTTATTAATATAGGCGGCACGCGCTTCATGCGTCAGATCCCCAGTACGTTGTACTTCTTTGTAATGGACTTCGGCATCGTTTTGCACATTGTCATAATCTTTTTGCAGCTTTTCGCGGCGGGCCAGAATCGTTTCGTCGGTTTCCCACTGGCCATTAGCCAACTGCTGACGTTGGCGTTCTAGCAAATGCTGCACTTCACGCACGCTGCCAAATTGTTCACGCACGGCATTCAGTGCGGATACATCGCTTAGATGATCCTGCATACTCGTTTTTAGCTCGCGCAGCTGGCGCAATTGCTTGTGGATTTCCAGCTGCTGACGCTGTGCTTGATCTTGCTGATAATTAACTTGCCCAGCCAAACGCTCGCGCTGATCTTTGCTACGCTCAAAACCCACGCGCAACTCTTCACGCGCATCTCGCGCGGCTTCCCAAGCGGCTTGTGCTGCAGCCAGCTCAGCCCCCAAGTTTTGTACCGACGCTTGCTCGCCTGGAAAACGTGCTGCTGCTGCGGCAAATTCTTCCTGACGCGCGGCCAGTTGCACCACCGCCTGCATTCCCATCAATTGCTCGGTATGGGCGCTGATATCACGGCTTAAATCTACATCACGCGATTCTGCATCTAAGATTTGATGATTTAATACTTTCAAACGGCTCAGTGCATCGCCTAAGCGTGATTGCCGAGCGGCCTCACCAAAAGCAAAATCACTCGGGCGCACGCTAATATCGCGGCCACCACGGCGCTCTTTGTGATAACCCTCTTTGGTGATCCAATCACCATCGACCTTGCCACCTGCTTCAACAGTGACAACGCGCTGAGTACGATTAAGCAATTGCACTACCCAGCTTGGCGCATCGCCATTGAAATCGACCACTTCCAGCACCGAGCCTTTATTGGCACGCGGCACAGGCTCGCTATCAGGCACGATAAAGTGACGGTAGCGTAAGCGCTGGGCAATTTCCCATGCACGATTTCTATCGCCAGCACGCTTGAGCAATACGATATGACGATAAGGAGCCAGCAAGGCTTCTACTGCCTGCTGCCAGCTTGCATCGGTGACTTCAACGATTTCAGTGAGCACTTGATGCGGAATCGCCGCCTCATCCAAGGCTGAACGCATATTGCGGGTAAAATCTGGCGAAGGCGCTCTACCCGCTTGCAGGGTATTTTGCATATCGGCCAACTGCTGGCGCTCTTCTTTAGCGGTACGCAGCCACTGCCTTAAGCTGGCAAGCTGCTCTTTTAAAGCCAGTAATCGATCATTAATGCTGACCGCATCACGGCCATGTTCTGACTCGGCCAGCTCACGCAGGCGAGTTTCTTCTTTCAGCAGTTTTTCTGTATCACGGGCCGCATCACGCACCTGTTGAAACAGTGCAAAGTGATTATCGTAAGCCTGCTTGGCTTCACGCTCGCCCACCAAAGCGGCTTCACGGCGCTGATCGAACTCCGAATACGCCAGATTTAACTCATCCAGCTCTTGCTTCTTCGCCCGCAGATTAGTGCGCGCAAGGCGGAACTGCTGCAATCCCGCCAGCAAGCCATCCCACTGCTCTAAATATTTAAGACCCGGTACAACATCTTTTTCTAGGCGAACCACATCACGTTGCAATGCCTGCCATTCCAAAAAGCTATTGGAGCGCAGCTTCATCCGCTCTACATCTAGCCCAATCTGGGCCATCTGTTGCTCGACTTTACCCAGCTCGCCTTCGGTTTCTTTTAGGCGCAGCTTGGCTTCCTGATAATTATCCAGCACCTGCTTATCGCCAAACACCTGGAAAACCAAATCCAGCAAAGCCTTAGGGCTGTACTCACACAGCTTATCGGTGTCGCCCTGCTCTAGCGCCAATACTTCGGCAATCGCCGCAGTCAGGCCCGCCGATTCAAGACGGCGCTTGTATTCATTCACCCCTAGCCATTGCAGGCCGCCTTCAGTTTCTGGCGTTAGCTCAACCACGCCTTCAGCGATGGCGTAATGGCGCACCCAGTCACCCCCCTGTTTTTTTACACGGCAAAACAACGTGACTTCAGGGCTGGTAATTGGGAAAAACAAATAGGGAAATAGGCCACCTTCGCCACGACGTGGGTTGGAAACCACACCACGCAGCCAAGCAAAGTTTTCTTTATTATTGCGAACATAGCGCTTGTAATCACGGCGGCCCGAGCAGCGCAAAGCCAGCAGGGTACGCAGCGCATCCAACATAGTCGTTTTGCCTGAGCCATTTGGCCCGACAATAGTCACAATCTGGGCATCTAGCGGCACACGAATCGCACGCCAGAAATCCCAGTGAACCATTTCAATCTCACGAATTTGAAACATTAGTCCTCAACCTGCTCTGCCACATGGACAACATCAATCTTCAACAAATCAGCCAAAGCACCATTAATAATCCGTGGAGCTAAGCGTGCGTAATCGATCATCAGATCAAGCAGCGGCCCTTCAAAGATCATTTTATTGCGGCGATTAATAAAGCCGAGTTTGGCAAGCTGGCTTAAATTCATAGAAAAGCGCGCCTTACCGCCGAGTTTTTTACCAAAATCAGCGTAAATCGCTTCTTCAGGAATACCCGGAGCCACCTCATCACCAAACTCAATCGGCGATGCTTCGCCAAACATATCGTCAGGGTCAGACGCCGACAGGGCAATCTGGCGCTGGCGTTTTGGCAAAACAATCAAGGCCCAGACCACGATCAGCAAGGCAATCGCGTCCCTTGGCATGCCCATATTATTGGACAACCAGTTTTCGCCCTCGCCGAACACCCAGTCTTCCATCTCGGTAGCAAGGCCAACGGCGATATATTCTGCGTAGGGATTTTCTAAGAGGCGCAGGCCACAACCGGCCAGCCGGTGATCCAGCGATTCACGGAACGCTTCGTCAATCAAAGCGCGCCGTGCTAAAGGATCTTTGCGCGGTAAAAAACGATGCGCCAAGAGGCGCGCGACCAAAATATTAAGAGCTTGATCCATGTACACCCATACAGATTTAGAACGCCAAAATTAAACAAATAACAGAACGGCGGGGCTTACTCAATACAGCAACACTCATACTCGACTAGCCAAGCAGCTCAGCCAAATGATGCGGCTTACCCAGCATGGCTTTTGCCAGCTCTTCACAGAGCACGGGCGTACATTGTGCAGGGCTTAACAGATGCTGATCTTCGCCCAGATTAGCCAGATTGCGGAGATTTAAACGAATCTTGCCGGTTTCATACACCGCATCAAAACGAAAACGTGTTGGCACCAAAGGCTCAATCGTGATCGCCGAGCGGATAAACTTACCATCCGGTGCAGCTTGGATTTTTTCTTCCAGCTTGCAGCCGTACTGCCACATCTGCTCTTTTAAGTGTTTGGCCGCACTTTGTGATGAGCAAACGGTGCGTAAAGGCTCCCTACCCTGCCACTCAACAATGAACTCGACATAATCAGAATGATCGCCGCCTTCAAGCGATTTATTGCGCGAATTGGCCGCAGCCAGCGTCATATTCATTTGAGTAAACTCGCCCACTCCCCATACCCGATAGGTATGCGGGCTAGCCGGTTTAACCACCTTAAGCTGATTGGCCAGCTCGTAAAAATAAGCCAAGACCGCACGCATCGCGCCATCAATCAGGCCCAGATTGGCAAGATAAACACGTCTTTGCTCTGCGCTATCTGTTTCTACTGACGCGGCTTGCTGCTTCAGATCATCCAAAAGACCCATCATGCACTCCACAACGATTTAATCAGGCTGAAAGCCTACCTTATTAATACTGTCAAATACAGAAAGCAATACGCACAATTTAACCTAAGGTACGTTAACAGGGCGTAAACGACCTCGGCTAATTGCGGCCACTTCTATATGCTCAAGCAACTCCACCCCTTCCTCTGCTTCTAGGAACAAAGGCAGGCGAACTAAATCTGCCACCACACTTTGTTCTAGCGCAGCATCGGCGTCGCCAAGCAAAGAAAGCAAAGATAAGCGATAAGCTGTTACGTTGTAAGTATCCGCCACCACTTGTTCAAATAGCTCGGCCGTGCCGCCACGGGCAGCCAGTGCGCCCAGCTCTTCAAACAGCGCTTCTGCATCCAGAAGGCGCTCTACTTCCATCGCTTCAACGTCTTCTGCTATTTCGCTCGATGGCAGGGCGCTCTCGATATATTCAAGCCGCTCACGGCTCACCAGCTCGTATTCAGAAATATCTAATAGCTCATCCGCCGTCACAAACACGGGCTCAGGATGGAAGATCAATAGATCACGCCCCAGATCAGCCAGTTCGTCCTGATCAAGGCGGCGTAGCCAATCGGCCACATTGGTAGAGGTCAGCCCGGATTCACCCAAATGCACGCGCTGAGCGGCCAGCTCGCTTAAACGGCGCTGAAATACGCTGGTTAAACGCAGCATACGGCTTTGTGCGGTGGCAATGGCTTGCGCCTGATTCAGCGTCAGCAGATCCAGCGTGTCATCATCCAAAATGGCATGCATGACTTCAGTGCCTTTCTCTACCCACTTCCAGACACTTTCCAGCTTAGATTGCGCCTTGCGAATTTGGAACTCAGATTGCGATTCAAGTGCTTCTTCAAAATCGCGATAAAGCTCGTTCAGCCTAGCCAAGAGGTGCTGCAACGCTTCATGCGCCACACGCCCAACCGACTGCCCCGCCGCCACTTGCGCAGTTAAATACCCTAACTCGGCATCGCCATCCGAAAACTGCACCAAAGTGCCGATAGAGGCTAAGGCAATACGGCCTGGCTCGGATAAAGAATAAAGCTGCTCATCCGAATCCCATACCAAAAGACCGTTATCGCGAATCCGCTTTAGAACGGTCTCAAGCTTTACAGGATTGATATAAGCAAAGTGCGCTTGCAAATCTTGCGGCGTCCAGCGCGGCGCTTGTGCACGCGCACCAATTTCACGCAACACCAAGAGGCGCACCATGACTTCTTCCTCACCCCCACGAAAGAGCGTGATAAAAGCGTCTAAATAGGGGCGAGCGCGGATCAGCCCTGCCAATGGCGGCAGATCGAGTGGCACAAAGCCAGGCTGAAAAAATTCTAAGAGAGCGGAGTCGTTCTGCATGTGACCGGCAGATGAGTACAAAGGGAAGGGAGCTTAACGCGTACACCCCGCAAGTGCCAGCCCGAACATTTCACGTTCAAGCCAGCACTGAGGACTTGGTTCGAAATAACTTCCAAAGTAGAACAGTTTGCACTGGTAGGCCGGGTACAACCCGCGGGTTTCACCCGCCCTACAATTTACAATAAGGGAAGTTAATACGAACCGGATCCTTAACGGAGTATTAAATCTAATTACGCGCTAGCGCTATCGTCAGAAGCCAGTAAATCTTCCTGTGTAGCGGCAACTTTTGCAGCTTCTTTGGCGGCTTCTTTTACCGCATCAGCCGCCGCTTTTGCAACAGCCGCAGCTTCACGAGCGATTTCTAATTGTTCAGCACGAATTTTGTCTTGATTACGCGTGTAAATACGCGCGGCTTCTAGGTAATCCATGATCGCGTAAGTGAGATCGCGACAACCTTCGCCTGTTAAACCAGAAATAGTAAACAAGCGCGGCTGCATTGGATCAAACGCTTCATAGGCATCATGACTCCCAGCTTCCCAGCCATAGGCTTTTAAGAAGTTAGCCACACGTTCGCTCCGCTCTTCTTCCGGAATCATATCCAGCTTATTGAGCACCAGCCAGCGTGGTTTTTTATGCAGCTCTTCGTCGTATTTACGCAGCTCTTCAACAATTGCGCAGGCTTCAGCCACTGGATCGGTCGATTCATCAAACGGAGCCAAATCAACGATGTGTAGCAAAATACCGGTACGTTGCAAGTGCTTCAAGAAACGATGGCCCAGACCAGCCCCCTCAGCCGCGCCTTCGATCAAGCCCGGAATATCGGCCACAACAAAGCTGCGGTTATCATCGATACGCACTACGCCCAGGTTTGGGAATAAAGTGGTAAACGGATAATCAGCCACCTTAGGTTTAGCTGCAGAAACAGCACGAATAAAGGTAGATTTACCGGCATTTGGCATACCCAGCAAACCAATATCAGCCAGTACTTTAAGCTCTAAACGCAGCTCACGACGCTCGCCTTCTTCGCTTGGCGCAGTTTGGCGCGGTGCGCGGTTTACAGAGGATTTAAAGTGCAAATTACCCAAACCGCCCTTGCCGCCTTTGGCGATCACAACGCGCTGGCCGCTTTCGGTTAAGTCTGCAATGAGCTCGCCTGATTCAGCGTCTACAATCGATGTGCCCACTGGCATGCGCAATTCAACATCATCGCCGCCCTTGCCGTAACAATCTGCACCGCGACCGTTTTCACCATCACGTGCTTTATATTTTTTTACAAAACGGTAATCAACCAATGTATTGATGTCTTCATCCGCAACCGCCCAAACGCTACCACCGCGGCCACCATCGCCGCCGTCCGGCCCACCACGAGGAATAAATTTCTCACGGCGCATACTTGCGGAACCACTACCACCCTTGCCGGCAATGGCTTCAATTTTTGCTTCATCAATAAATTTCATGCGTAGAGCTCCAACAAAATACTTTAGAAGACTGCCCGCTTGTTTTGGGCAAGGCACTGTTGCTTGTTATTTTTTTAGTCACGTTTAGCCCAATGTAGGCAAAAAAACAACAAGCAACAGAACCAAAACTTCCGATAGAAAAAAAGCCCCATCCATGATGGACAGGGCTTTAAAATATACCAGTATTGCTTAATAAATTAAGCAGCTACTTCTTCACCAACGTAAGGCAAGATGGTTACAGTGCGACGCTTCAGAGCGCCTTTCACTGCATATTTTACATAGCCATCTTTCAGCGCAAACAAGGTGTGATCCTTGCCGATACCAACGTTATCGCCTGGGTGGAATTCTGTACCGCGCTGACGCACGATAATAGAACCAGCAGGAATTAATTCGCCGCCGTAAACCTTAATACCAAGTCGTTTTGAATGTGAGTCGCGGCCGTTACGTGAACTACCGCCAGCTTTCTTGTGTGCCATGTTGCAACACTCCTACTGAATTACGAAAAGGCGGAATTACTTAACAATCGCGTCGATACGCAATTCAGTGTAATTCTGACGATGGCCTTGATGGCGCTGATAATGCTTACGACGACGCATTTTAAAAATGGTCACCTTATCGCCACGACCGTGTGTTACCACGGTTGCGGAAATAGATGCACCAGCTACCAGTGGGGCACCAATCACCACTGCTTCACCGTCTGCCACCATCAATACTTCATTCAGTACGATCTGGCTGTCGATGTCTGCAGTAATCTGTTCTACTTTAAGTTTTTGGCCGACGACAACTTTATACTGCTTGCCCCCGGTTTTTACGACTGCATACATAACAAGCTCCATTGGAGAGTTTGGGTCTTGCGCTTTACTACCTGTCACGCCCTCTATTATAAATAGCGCGAGCAGCAAAACGTCTTCCCGAATCGGGAAACGCGCGATGCTACGCTGAACAACTAATTAAGTCAAGTACTTACCCACAGCGACGACGAGCGCCACAGAGGTATGGCGGCAATCTCCTATAGCTAGGGCAGAGCGAAGAGTCGAAGTTTCTGCTAACATGCGCGATTAATTCATGCACGAGCAGTACGGGGCACAAGCGTGGCAATGGCGTTCGTAAAATCAGTTATCGGCGAAGAAATGCAGGCAGTGGATCAAGTGGTTCGCGATCGCCTCTATTCTGACGTCATTCTAGTGCGGCAAGTCGCCGAATATATTGTGAACTCTGGCGGCAAACGCCTGCGTCCGATGATGGTACTGCTATCCGCGAAAGCCTTAGGCTATGAAGGCACCCATCACCGCGAGCTGGCTGGCGTCATCGAGTTTATTCATACCTCGACGCTACTGCACGACGATGTGGTCGATGAATCCGATCTGCGCCGTGGCCGCGATACCGCCAATGTGCTGTTTGGCAACGCCGCATCTGTTTTAGTTGGCGACTTCTTATACTCGCGCGCGTTTCAGATGATGGTGAGCTGCGGTTCCTTGCGAATTATGCAAGTGCTGGCCGATACCACCAACATCATTGCCGAAGGCGAAGTGCTACAGCTAATGAATATCGGCAATGTTGATATTGATGAAACCGCTTATTTAAAAGTCATTCGCTACAAAACAGCTAAATTATTTGAAGCAGCCGCCCGCCTTGGTGCCATCCTTGCCGAAAGTGATCCTGATACCGAAGATCGCATGGCACGCTTTGGTATGCATTTAGGCACCGCCTTCCAGATTATTGACGATGTATTAGATTACTCTGGCAAAACCAGCGAAATTGGCAAAACCCTCGGCGATGATTTAGCAGAAGGTAAAGCCACCCTGCCACTGATTCATGTAATGAGCCACGGCACGGCAGAGGCAGCAACGATTGTTCGCACCGCCTTGCAACACGCCAACCGTAATGAATTACCAGCCGTGCTCGCAGCAGTACAAGCCAGCGGCTCTTTAGAATACGCACGTGCTGTTGCTGCCCAAGAAGCGCAACTGGCTAAAGATTGCTTGGCAGGATTGACGATGAATCCCTACCTACAATCGCTACTGATATTGGCCGATACCTCGATTAATCGAAACAGTTGACAAGCGGTACTAGCTCAGTAATAATGCGCACCTCTTCGCAGCAATGCGATAGAGATTCGGGGCGTAGCGCAGCCCGGTAGCGCATCTGCTTTGGGAGCAGAGGGTCGTGAGTTCGAATCCCACCGCCCCGACCAAATATTAAAACCTCAAGACTTCGGTCTTGGGGTTTTTTATTGCCTGTTATTTCTAGCCACTCCATCACACATCCACCATTACCCCTATAAGGCTTAGGGCTTATATCCATTGTCAGCCTATGCCATTTAGAAGTAATCTCTAATATTCTACCCTTGCATCATATCTAATCATTGCATATGGCTTAGCCGCTTTAAGTGCGCGCAACGATTGTGATCTGATTCAAGCCGGTAAGACCCGTCATGATTATCCTCAGCCAGCCCTCTATTGGATGCCGTAATGCGCAGCAATTTACCAATTACCGAACACGAAGTCGCCGTAGACCCACGCCGCCCCATTGTGAGCAAAACAGACTTAAAAGGCCGGATTAGCTACGCCAACTCTTCTTTTAAAGATATTGCAGGCTTTAACGACGCAGAGCTACTGGGCGAGCCACATAATCTGGTGCGCCATCCATTTATGCCAAGCAGTGCTTATGCAGATATGTGGCAAACATTAAAAAAAGATTTACCTTGGCGTGGCATTGTTAAAAACCGCTGTAAAAATGGCGATCATTATTGGGTAGAAGCCTTTGTAACGCCCATCCGTGAAAACGGTCAGAAAATTGGCTATATGTCGGTGCGCAACACACCGAGCAGGGCGCAAATCTCTGCGGCCGAAGCGCTATATAGTAAAGTGAACGCTGGCCAAGCCACACTGCCCGCCACCGAGTGGCCACAGCAAAGCTCAATGCAGCTCAGAATTTGGCTAGTGCTAGCGGCAGTTGCCCTTCCTGCTCTGGCATCTCCTTTTGCCCTGCCACTACTTGGTGTATCTGCAGTAGCGGCTGTCGTTGGCGGCTGGTATTTAAGCCAATCGATGACCCGCCCTATTGAGCAAATCGAATACGCCTTTTCGCAGCTAAGCGAAGGCAATTTTCGCTTTGATGTAGACGCCAAAGCGCCTAAGGAATTCAGCCACCTGCTTGTGGCGCTAGAATCGATGCGGATTAATTTGCGTGCCATTATTGCCGATGTAGTGCTTGCCGGTAATCGAGTGGACGAGCGTGCGCAGGGCGTAGCAACGAGTGCAGAAGAATTACTCAAACGCAGCAGAGAGCAATCAGATGGCGTAAGCACCGTTGCCGCCGCCTTGGAAGAAATGGCAGCCAGCGTGGGTGAAATCAGCCTTGCTACACGCTTGAGCGCAGACCATGCTGCCAAAGCCAATGAGCTTGCAACACGTGGCGCAGAGGAAATGGGCGCAGCACAGCAAGCCACACAAGAAGTGGTCAACGTGGTTGATCAGGCACGCGTTACGCTGGGCCAGCTTTCTGATGCGGTGCGTGAAATCAGCGTAGTGACCAAAACCATTCGTGAAATTGCCGACCAAACCAATCTGCTCGCACTTAACGCCGCAATCGAAGCCGCCAGAGCAGGCGAAACCGGCCGTGGCTTTGCCGTAGTGGCCGATGAAGTTCGCAAGCTGGCCGAGCGCACCAGCGCCAGCACAGTAAGCATTGCCAGCACCATCAGCAGTGTTGAAGCCCGCACCAGCGAAGCCCTCGCCACCATGCGTGAAGCCGTGGCATCGGTCAATCATGGCACGGCGCAAATTGATGCCTGCACCATGACGCTGGGTGCCATTGCTGCGGCCAGCAACGGCGTAGACCAATCGGCCCGCCATGTGGCCGAGATGCTGGATCAGCAATCATCGGCCTCCGAAGAAGTGGCGCAAAGCATGGAAAAGATAAACGCGCTCACCGAAAAAAATGTCAGCCGAATTGTAGGTGTAGGCCAGACCGCATCGCAGCTCACGCAAATTGCTGGCGAGCTACATCAGCTGGTACAGCAGTTTGAAAAATCGCTGTAAATAGCAACTCAAACAGGGGCGCATTCAGCGCCCCTGTTTTTGGTCCTCAGTTTATAAAACCGCTTTACCACCAATATTCAAGCTGCACGCCGTAAGTAGAGCCATTTAAATCTGCACCAAACGTACCTGTCTTAGACATCGCAGATCCGCTATTTGCCGCATTCTGTGCGGCTTCATTCCAGCGAGCGTAGGTATAAAATAAACGCAGCTCTGGTCGGCTCCAAAATGCTTTATCTAAGGTAAACGTTGGCGCGATGGTCAGCTTGCTTAAATTGCGCGTTTGCCCATCGAAAGCCTCAACGCGATCATGGCCCACCTCGCCCACTAATTTGAAATTCTGGCTAAATGCGTAAACCGGCCTTGCACCGGCCGACCACCACGTTTGCTTGCCTGCATCGCTTTGATCCCGCTGATAAACAGCCGTCAGTTGGCCTCCGAATTCTGGCGTAGCCTGCCAATCAAAAGACTCGACCATGCGAAAACGCTTATTGCTTTGGTTTGCCAGCAGGGAGCCGGTGTAGCCCAAACCTGTACCGGGGCCAACGCCATACTGAATAGCGAATTTATTTGTACCACCCAGCCAGCCCTTTTGCTCGTGCTGCGCGGTGAGCGACCAGCCGCTATTAGCCCCGCTTACCTGCCCTGCATCTTGGATATAACTCAGACCCAGCGCCACTTCGCCGCCTTTATTCGTTGCAATGCCGCCGAGTTGAAAATCATGCTTATTGGCGTAATCGGCCTGATAAATATTGTCCTCACGCGAAAACGCGTAGCTAAGCTTTAAATCGCCGACTTTATAATCCTCAATCCCCAGCCCCGTGCCGCTTGGATTCCAGTAATAAAAGTCAGTGATATGCACATCATGGCGCTTGTAATAGCGGCGACCCGCCCACAGCGTTGCGCCATTTAGCTCGGGGATATTGCTGTATTTGGCGTAAATCTGTGGCGCTCGAGCGCTGCCATCATCAGGCTGAAAAGTGGGCGATCTATCGTTACGGTTATAAAGGCTGCCCATTCCCACCACGGTAAAGGTGCTGCCCTGCTCACTTTTATAAAAATCGTGGCTCATTTCAAGCTCGCCGTATAACTCGCACTCATTACCAAGGCGATATTTGGTCTCCGCACCCGCCAGCTGAAAACAGCTTTGCGCACCGCCAGAGCCTGTTGAAGCCCCCGAGCCAATCCGGCCATAGCCATGAAACTCGAATGCCATTGCGGGCATGGCCGTCGCCATAAGAACACCACTTAACAGCGCGGTTTTAATTGCTGTTTTAATTGCTGAATGAGACATCGCTCTACTCCTTATTTATTTTTAACAACAAACTAACAAGCAAAACGTCCCTAGCCCTGCACATTGGGAGGGGACAAAACTGCCTAAAGGCAGGAATGAGGGTGGTGTTAAAACTGGGCGGCGGAGGCTGCCCAGTGCGTGTTACCGTAAAGCTAGAAAGATCTTTTTAGTACCTTCGGCACAGTGTTTAGCTGCGGCAATCCCCCGCGCATAAGTTTGATCTGCTTGTTCCCCCTTTGAAAAAGGGGGGCAGGGGGATTTGGTACGGCATCCCTTTACAAAAATACGCAAGCCAATTCAAAGGCAAATCCCCATCGACCCCCCTTTTACAAAGGGGGAAGCAGGAGCGCCAGAGGTATTTGGCATTCTCTACAGTTCGCTGACAAAATCAAACGAACTACCCACCTCTAAAACACCCCTAAAAAATACTAAGAAGGACTAAACCTCACCATCAGGGATTCAAATGGCCGTAAATTAAACTGGCTAAAATCTGTACCAATATCGGCGTAATTCGCCAATACCCGCTCCGCCGACCAGCCAGCGGGGATGCCTGCGTATGAAAACACTGCCCTGCTAGCAGTAAAATTACTCACCACCAGCAAGATTTCATCTGGCAAGCTGCGGGTATAGGCCCAAACCGCCGGATCCTGAGCACTCAGGCAGCGGTATTCGCCGTACTTAAGCGCTGCCGATGTTTTGCGCAGGGCGATCAGCTTGCGGTAATGATGCAATACTGAATCTGCATCTGCCCTTGCGGCAGCAACATTCACCTGCTCTGGCTGGCTGGCGATGCCGATCCACGGCTCAGCGCTAGAGAAACCTGCATTCAGGCTGTCATTCCACTGCATTGGCGTGCGGGAATTATCGCGGGATTTTTGCTTAATCGCGGCCATGATTTCGGCCTCGGGCACGCCCGCTGCGCTTAGGTTTTGGTAGGCATTTAGCGTTTCCACATCGCGGTAATCGCTGATCTGGGTGAAGGCCGGATTGGCCATGCCAATTTCCTCGCCCTGATAAATATAGGGCGTGCCCTGCAGGCCGTGCAGCGTGGTGGCCAGCATCTTGGCTGATTCAATCCGATACTCGCCATCGTCGCCAAAACGCGAAACCACACGCGGTTGATCGTGGTTGCACCAGAAAATAGCGTTCCAACCGCCACCCTCATTCATACCGTTTTGCCAATCCGACAAGATGCGTTTTAGCTCGATAAAATCGTAAGGCGCAGCCACCCATTTCTCGCCATTCGGATAATCCACTTTCAAATGGTGAAAATTAAACGTCATGGATAATTCATGCCGATCTGGCCGCGAGTATTGAATACAGTGAGGCAAAGTGGTCGATGACATTTCGCCTACGGTCAGCAAATCTCGCCCAGCAAATACCTTGCGATGCATTTCTTGCAGATATTCATGCACGCGTGGGCCATCAGTATAAAAGCGGCGACCATCGCTATCGTCGTCGCTAAAATCTTGCTGCTTGGAGATCAAATTAATCACATCGAGACGAAAGCCTGCCACGCCTTTATCGGCCCAAAACTGCATCATCTCAAATACGGCTTGGCGCAGCTTTGGGTTTTCCCAATTTAAATCGGCTTGGCTTTCATCAAATAAATGCAGGTAATACTGGCCGCTGGCCGGATCAAGCGCCCACGCTGAGCCGCCAAATTTGGATTGCCAATTATTGGGCTGATCGCGCCAGATATAGAAATCACGGAAAGGGTTATCACGTCCCTTTAAAGCCTCTTGAAACCAAGCATGCTGCACTGACGTATGGTTCACCACGATATCCAGCATGATGCGTAAGCCCCGCACCTTGGCCTCGCTCAGCAACAAATCAAAATCGGCCATACTGCCGTAAGCCGGATCAATCGCGTAGTAATCGCTAACATCGTAGCCATTGTCTTTTTGCGGTGAGGCGTAAATCGGCGTCAGCCACAAATAATCTACGCCCAGCCACTGCAAATAATCCAGCCTATCCACAATCCCTAAAATATCGCCCGTCGCCCTGCCATGATGGCTGCTAAAGCTTTTAGGATAAATTTGATAAACCACCGATGATTGCCAGTCTTGCTGCATCTAAAAACTCCCTGCTTATACTGCGAATGCTTGTTTGGTGGATGGGGTTGGTGAAGTTGGGTACGTTGATGAGTTGGCGTACTGCGCTTCGCTTCGAGTACGCCCCACCTGTCGCTTCGAGCACGCCCTACATATATCGCTTTGAGCACGCCCTGCCTGTCTTCGAGTACACGTCTTCAAAACCACCGTAGGGCGCACTCGAAGCTTTGCGGGTGGCGGTAGTAGGCCACCCGCAAAGCGCAGTGCGCCATTTATTCACCCCACAAACCTCCCCCCAAAATCCACCCACTATTTAAACCGACTGCCCCGCCAACGCCGCTTGGCCTTTCCACGATGCGCGCTTGGCAAACAGCCATGTCAGCGTAAAGGGCACAATGACGGCGACTAAGGTGCCGAGCAGGAATACCGGAATATGCACCGGCACAATCGAGATAAACGCCGGTAAGCCGCCCACACCAATGGCGGAAGCTAATACGTGGTTTAGGGTAATCAACACCGAAGCGCAGGCTGAGCCAATCAACGCAGCGTAGAAAGGATATTTAAAGCGTAGATTCACCCCAAACATGGCAGGCTCGGTAATGCCGGAGAACGCAGAGATTGCCGAAGTAGACGCCATGCTTTTTTCGGTGGCGCTTTTTGCAATGCAAAACATCGCCAGCGCCGCGCTGCCTTGCGCAATATTAGATAGCGCAATAATCGGCCAGATAAAAGTACCGCCGTGGCTGGTAATCAGCTGCAAATCCACCGCAATAAACATATGGTGCATGCCAGTAATCACCAGTGGCGCATACAGCGCACCAAAAATAGCAGCACCCAGCACTGGGGCCACTTCAAAAACCTGCACCAAGCCTTGGGTAATCAACACACCGAGGCCACGCGCCACCGGCCCGATTATCGCCAAAGCCAGCACGCCGCTGATCACAATCGTAGTAATCGGCACCACCAGCAGTTGAATCGCATTTGGCACACGCGCTTTCAGCCAGATTTCTACCTGACTCATCACCCAAGTCGCCGCCAGGATAGGCAAGATCTGCCCTTGGTAGCCCACGCGCTCAACCTTAAATAGGCCCAAAATATCGAAATAAGGAATCGCTTGGCCATCTAGCCCCGCTGCAGCCTTGCCGTAATTCCATGCATTGAGTAAATCGGGGTGAACCAGCAAAAGACCCAGCACAATACCCAGCACCTCGCTGCCGCCAAAACGCTTGGCCGCCGACCAGCCCACCAAGGCAGGCAGGAATACAAAAGAGGTATTGGCCATCATATTAATCAGCTGCCACAGGCCACTCAGGCCCGGATACGCATCCAGCAAACTTTTGCCGGGGATAAACATATCCTTAGCGCCGAGCAGATTGTTTATCCCCATCAACAGGCCAGCGACAATAATCGCGGGCAGAATCGGCATAAACACATCAGAGAAAATCTTTACCAAGCGCTGCAAAGGGTTGAGCTTATTGTCGCCGCTGCCTTTTACATCGGCCACGGTAGCCGCGCTTCTACCGGCCAGATCAATCAGCTGCGCATAAACCCGATCCACATCGCCCGAGCCAATCACAATCTGAAACACGCCGCCATTGCTGAACTGGCCTTTCACCAGCTCAACCGCCTTTAGCGCCTCATGATTGATTTTGCCCTCGTCTTTTAAAGCAATCCGCAGCCGCGTAATACAGTGCGCCGCTTGCTCGATATTCTCTGCCCCACCTATTGAATCAAGGATCTGCTGTGCAATCTGCCGGTAGTCGTAGCTCATCTATCTGCCTCTTTGTGTAATATTCACAGTGACGCAAATTAACTCGTACAGACGAGTTGTGTCAATACTCGTATGTACGAGTAGTTTAATTCCAAGGATAAGTACTTAGCCTAATGCAAACCCAATACAAAAGAAGAAAATAGGCCACAAGCAGGTAAAAAAATGGCCCTGTACTCACTCAGCAAACTGAGGAAAACAGGGCCATTCAGGGCATAAAATAAAAAATAGAGGCTCGCCGAGTAAGCCGCCTACAAACACCCAATAAGGACTAAAGTAAAACCGACAGACGGTAGAAATTAACGCCGTGCAATATCAGAGAAAAAGAATTTATCTAGCCTGTGCCGGGATTCGGTGTATTCAAACTGACGGCCATCGTATAAATGAGTATGGTTTTTCACCACAATCACATGATCCATGCCGTTTAAATCCAGATAGCGGCGATCGTCATCTATACAGGGCTGGGCTTCAAATACACGCTGGGCATAGCAGATATTGAGCTTAAGCACCTTCTCTATATATTCATAAATCGAATTCTGCGCAATTTGCGGCGTAAGGCCAGGGATTAGCTCGGCCACAAAATAATTAATATCCAGAATCACATTTTCGCCATCGATATTGCGCACCCGCTTAATACGCACCAGCTCGGTTTTTTCCGGCACTTGCAAGAGCTTAGCCAGAGATCGATCGGCAGCAATCGATTGCAAATCAGCAATCTGCGTCGTCACCGCCCGCCCCAAGCGCTCGTAAGATTCTTTAAAGCTGACAATACCGCTGAGTTGAAACTCGATATTGCCCGGCTTTAAAACAAACACCCCCTTGCCGTGAATTTTTTGCACATAGCCACGCTCCTGCAACTGATCCACCGCCTTACGCACCGTACCTCTGCTTGCCGCATAGCTTTGCATCAGCTCAGATTCAGAAGGAATCTTCTCGCCCTTTTGCAAACGCTGATTATCAATATCCGCAACGATATCGGCAAAAATCTGGCTGTATTTGTTCACGCAGGGATCACTTCGGGGGAATCAAGAATATAAGAGGCAGTCTGCCTGAAACTGACTTTTGATGCCAGTTTGGGGAGGAGGTGGAGCTTGCGTTTAAGGCCTGCCTCGACCTGCAGCTGGGCAACTTCTTTATTTAGTGCCTTCGGCAGATTGATTTTGCTGCGGTATCCCCGCGGGGCATAAGTATCTACACAACTTTAGGCGTCACTTCAGAGCTACAGCTTCCCCCTTTGTAAAGGGGGATTGAGGGGGATTTGCCTTGGCTTGGTGCTTTTTTGTAAAGAGATGCAATGCAAAATCCCCCCCTAGCCCCCCTTTTTCAAAGGGGGGAACACATCAAACTTATGTAGATACTTATGTACCGTGTGGCTTTTACTTTCTACTATGGCAAAAATAACAAAGCCAAGCCACAACACCAATAGCATGAAAGCCCAGAGCAATTATTTCGGTTAATAATTCATTTAATAAAACGCATAAAAAACAAATATCACATGCCTTTCGTAGGGTGGGTTAGACAAAAGCGCTTTACCTTTGGCGTAACCCACCGCTTTTTCGTACAAAACGGTGCAATGCACTTCGTTTATTGGCGCTCTACAATATTATTTTTTTAAATAAAAATAATATTGAAAAGCCATTAGGTTACGCAATAAACCTTCTAACCCAAGCTACATGGCTAGATATAGCAATATTAAAATATTCAATAGGTGCATTAACCCTCATCAGCTACAGCATCATGAAAATCATTTTCGTGAACAAGCAAGATTCGCACACCTTGCTTGCGTAATTCAACCGCCTTCTCTACTTTTCGACCATAACAGGCATATGCCCAGAATGGGTTGCCATTAGCACCAATTATTAAATACTGCACTTCCTTTGTTAATGACGATGCAACCTTTCCTCCAAGCCTTTCTACAATTGCAATAAGAGAAGCGCGTTTATATTGAGAAGATGCTCCAGTAAAGCAAAAATTTGCTCCATCAAATTTAATCTCAGGGCAAACTGCACATAAACCTACAACACTTTGATTCTCTATAACAATAGGAAACTTTATTGCCCTATCATCCATTATTGCAATAAACTCTGAGAAAAAGCACCTAAGCAAAACTTGCTCTTCCTCATCAATTTTTTTATCTCGCATCACTTCAATAATTAGACTATCAATTTCATCATATGGCCAACAGGTTCGAAGATGTTCATGCTCTTGAAGCCATGCTGATAAACCATAAAGTTCAGCCTCCGATATGATTTCATCAGCAACAACACCAGCTAAGATTGCGTGTAAACGCTGAAGATCAGCCGTTGTCTTATTAAAAAACTCAGTTGAGCACAATTTTTCACAAAGCCAAACAATATCGTCATGTTCATCTTTCGCTAGAACTCCATCCACAATTGCAGCTTGGATAACAGGAATCAATTCCGTATATGGATGACGCCCTCTTAGATCAGAGTGTTCACTCAACCAGAGATCTAAAAAAGACAACTCTGAGGCATTAATTGAACTATCAATCGCAATGCCTTCTACGATTCCAAGAAGTGAGTTAATAGATTTCTCTAACCGTGATCGCGTCATATATTTGGCATACGGAATGTGATCTGGGTGCATAAATCCTCCAAAAATAAGGGTTAACCTATTTTAGACTTTATGTAGCAACAGCTAAGTAAAGCACAAATGCTTACAATAACAAAACAAATACATACAATTTTTTTACAAAAAACATACAAAATATAAAAATAAATTCTTCAACCCACTACCCCCTCCCCCAACCACCCCAGCTCCTGCCTTTGCCCCAAATAAAAACTAGCATTCAAGCGCATTTGCTTACACAGCGGCCCGCCTTGGGGGTAGCAGAGCCAGCCGGGGGCGAAGTGGATTCCTTGGGTTAGGGCTTTTTTTAATAGGGCGCTTAGGTCGATGGCTTGCGGCAGGGTGATCCATAGCAGGTAGCCGCCGGCGGGGATTTCTACATGGGTGCCAGCGGGAAAACAGGCGAGGATGTCGGTGCGCATGGCGTCAGTGCGTTTTTGTAATTCGGCGCGTAGTTTGGCGATGCTGCGGGTGTGTAAATCGCCCGCGAGTAAGGCGGCCAGCGCCAGTTGGCTGGGGAGTGGCGAGCTGAGTGAGCTGCAAAACTTAAGGGCGCGGATGCGATCGCTCCAGCGGCCTGGCTCTATCCAGCCGACCCGATAACCGGGGGCGATGGTTTTGCTGAATGAGCAGCAATGCAGCACAAGGCCCAGCCTGTCGTAGGCTTTAAGCGGCAGGGGGGCTTGCCCGCTAAAGTGCAGGGCGCGGTAAGTATCGTCTTCGATAATGGCTAGCTGGTGCTGATAGGCTAAATCGAGCAGCGCTTGTTTATCTGCCTCGGGCATGCAGCGCCCGCTGGGGTGCTGAAAATTGGGCATCACCAGCAAGGCGGTAATGGCTTGCTCTTGTAATAGCGCCCCAAGGGCGGGCAAATCTAAATTAGGCTCGGAGGCGACTTCGACCACGCTGATTCCTAGCTGACGAATCAGGCTAAGCACGCCGGGGAATGCAGGCGTGACTACGGCAAGGCAGGGCTTACTAATGCCTTGCACTACGGCTTGAATCGCTAGCGATAAGGCTTCCATGCCACCACAGGTAACGATCAGATTTTCCCAATGCAGATGCACGCCTTCGCTGTGATACATGCGGGCGATCTGGCGGCGCAGCTGGTCAAAACCCAACATGGGCTGATGATTAAGCGCTTGCGGATAAGACGCCATGGCCCGCATTAATTCACGATTCAGGGCACGGGTATCGAGTAGCTCGGCATTGATAAAGGGCGAGCCCCATGGCGCGGCAACGTTCTCTAAAAGGCAGAGTGGATCAAACTCGCCAGCGGCCAGCGCATCGACCTTTCTACCCTGTCCCGCCACAATCACTCTGAATGCCGCACGCGGCTCGGCCTCAACATAGGCCAGACGCTCTAGCTCGTAGAAGGCTTTTTTGGCGGTGGTCATACTGACTTGGTGCGTTTGGCAAACCGAGCGCAAGGAGGGCAGCTTGTCCCCAAGCTGGTAATCCCCCCTGTCGATGGCAAGAGTAAAGAAGTCGATTAATTGCTGAAATTTGCTCATACACTCAGGGCTGGATTGCGGCCTGACAGGCCGCTCAGCCATAGTGTAAAGCATAGGTAATTCCGGCTTCACTTTACCGCCAGAAAACTGCTTTGTGCGCTGACTTTCCACGCGGGGTGGTTGCGGCTTTTGGCGGTGAAGACAATCGGCACGCTGCCAGTGGATTGGGCGACTTCTAGCCTTACGGTAATCTGCCGGTTACTGCCTGCGGGCAGGGCAATCACTGGCTCGTCGCTATAGATCTCTACGCCGGGCAGGCCCTCTACCGTTAGCTCTAAATGCTGCTCGCTGGCCGAGCTATTGCCCAGTTGCAGGGTGTAGCTGTTTTCCAGCCAGCCACGGTTGGTTTCACGCGCAAGGATGTTTCTGTCCCTTGCGATATCCAGCTTGAGCGGCTGGCGCTGCATCAGCGAGACACTGGCAATCGCCAATACAAGTACCACGGCTAGGCCATAAAGTGCCGCTCTTGGCCGCAGCAGATGTTGCCAGCTTAAGCCCACCGCGCCGGGCTTTTGCATATTTTGCTCATTGGTAAAACGAATCAGACCGCGTGGTTTTTCGATTTTATCCATCACTACATCACAGGCATCAATACAGGCGGCACAGCCTATGCACTCGTATTGCAGGCCTTGGCGGATATCAATACCCACCGGGCAAACCTGCACACAGATATTGCAATTCACACAATCACCCTGCGGTGCGGTGGCTTTATGCTGAGCACCACGCGGCTCTCCCCGTACTGCATCGTAAGCCACCACCAAGGTTTGCTGATCAAACATCGCACTTTGGAAACGTGCATAGGGGCACATATGCTTACACACCTGCTCACGCAGCAAACCCGCCAGCACATAGGTAAAGCTGCCATAGCTAAAAATCCATAGCCATTCGATAGGCCCAAAAGACAGCGTAGGCAAAGCGCCTGCCATATCGCGGATCGGGCTAAAATAGCCCACAAAACTAAAGCCAGTCCAAAAACAAAACAGCAACATCAGCGCGTGCTTGCTGGATTTGCGCAGCACTTTTTTCACCGACCACGGCGCGGCATCCAGCTTAGCCCGCTGTGTATGCGAGCCTTCAGTCAGGCGATCTATCCACAGCATAATGGTGGAATATACGGTTTGCGGACAGGCATAGCCACACCAAATCCGCCCAGAAAGCGTGCTCCAAAAAAATAGCGCAAACGCCCCCGCCATCATCAGCGCCATTAAATAGATAAAATCCTGCGGCCAAAAATTTATCCCAAACACAAAAAACTGCTGCCGCGCCAGATCAAACCAAACCGCCTGCTGCCCCTGCCAATGCACCCACGGCAAGCCAAAGAAAATCAACTGGGTAATAATAATCATCAATACCCGCCAATTATTAAACCGCCCCTTAGTCAGGCGCGGATAAAATTGTATAGGCAAGGCTTTAACAGGCTTGGCGGACATGGCGCAAATCCAATCAGCAAAAGCCACTTTATACTTGCACCCGCAATCGAATCAAAGACACAGGCAGGCAGAGATAAAGGTACACAGGCGGTTGAATGAATCAGCTAAGCTGAGTGTGCTTTAAGGCAGGGGAAGGATTGTGTAATCTGAGAATATTAGATGTCCGCAGATGAGGGGCCTTCGTACTGGTCGGGGCAGCCTTCTTTGCTTACTAGTATTTCTGGCCGTTTAAGAAAGGTAGTCCCCACGGGGATAATTAGGCGGTGCTTCAGCTGTAGCTTCCCCCTTTGTTAAAGGGGGATTGAGGGGGATTTGCTTTTGAATTAGCTGCTATCTTTTAGTAATGATATGCCGTACTAAATCCCCCCTAGCCCCCCTTTTTCAAAGGGGGGAACACATCAAACTTGTGCAGATACTTATGCTCCGCGAGGGTGCCGCACCTAAATCAACGTGCCGAAGGCACTAAAAAGATCTTTTTGACTTTGGTTAGCGCGTATGGGGTGCAACCCGCGAGCGATGCTAAAAAATACGCGGGTTGCACCCGCCCTACGATGATTTAATGCTTGTCATTGCTTGGCCGTACCATGATGGGATTGGTTTTTAGCTAAACAAACACAGCCCTACAAATTCAAACATCCCAGCTGACATTCAGCCTGAGATTGCAGCACTTAAGGATCACCATGTACTCAGCCCAAACCATAGAATTTGCGCAGCATAAAGAAAATGAAGCCGAAAAATTAGCCTACCGCTTCCACGCCGAAAAAAGCATAGGCGGCAGAGACCGTGATAACTATATGCGCGATTACGCCCGCGTTTTATACAGCTCCTCCTTCCGCCGTCTGCAAGGCAAAATGCAGCTGCTTAGCGTAAACAACACCAAATTTAGCCGCAACCGCCTAACGCATAGCTTAGAAGTAGCCCAAATTGCCCGCAGCATTGCCATGGATTTAGGCCTAAAGTACCCAGCCGTTACCGAAACCTGCGCGCTGATTCATGATATTGGCAACCCGCCATTTGGCCATCATGGCGAGCGAATTTTGCATTCGCTCTCTAAAGAAGTAGGCGGCTACGAGGGCAATGCGCAGGCATTTAGAATAGTGCACAACTTAGAAACCAAAAGTATTCATTACTCCGGCCTAAATTTAACCCTGCGCACCATATGGGGCACGATTAAGTACTTTCATACTTCGGCAGAAAACCCGAATAAATTTCTCTACGACGATAATTATCATTTCTTAAAAGAGCAGTTAGATAAACACGATATTAAAGATATCAAAAGCATCGACGCGCAAATCATGGATATTGCCGATGAAATCGCCTATGCCGCCCATGATTTGGAAGACGCCATTAATGCCGATATGGTAGATATGGGCGAGCTGCTGTACTCGTTTAAAATTAACGAAAAATACAATAGTGCTTACGATACGTTTAAAGACATTATTGAAGCCTGCCAAAAAGAAGCCGGGGATGCTTATTTAATGCGCACCTCGGAAGAATACTCTTATATCTTTATTAAAGAGCTTACTTCAACGATTATCCATACCCTTTGCCAGGATATTGCAGTGGTGAATAATAATGGAGTTGAAGAAATAGGCTACCGCCAACACGCTAAGCTAGCGGCGGGCTTAAAGAATGTTTTATCTAAAATGATTCTTAAAAAGAAAAGCATTCTGCAATACGAGAAACGCGGCGAGAATATTATTCGTGGTTTATTTCAGGTTTATTCGGATGAGCAATATAATCCAGACCTGCAACTATTCCCTGCCGAGCTGCGCTACCGCGTAGGCAAGGAAAATAGAACCCGCCTGATTACCGATTATATATCCGGCACCATGGATGCCTTTGCTACGCAAGAATATATTAAGTATTTTGGTGAATCCGAATACAATAAATTATATAAAAACCATATTGCGCCGTAAATTTTTGCTTATTGACGGGGTTGTGGGGCGAGAGAAAAGCACCTCGTAATGACAAGCATCGAATCATCGTAGGGCGGGTGCAACCCGCCGTTTTTCGTGTTTCAACACTGCTCGCGGGTTTCACCCGCCCTACAAAAACATCCCCCTCCACCACAGGCCCTCCATGAAAATATCCATTGCTTTAATTGGCGATTTTAATGCCGAAGTCATTGCCCATCAGGCGATTCCCCTTGCGCTGGAGCTTGCGGCGCAGGCTTTAGATATTGAGATCCAGGCAATATGGTTGCCTACTGAGCAAATTAGCAGCACTGAAATTCTCAGCACATTTGATGGCCTGTGGTGCGTGCCTGCCAGCCCTTATAAGAATACCGATGGTGCCTTGCTGGCGATTCGCTACGCCCGCGAGCAAAACATTCCGTTTTTAGGCACTTGCGGCGGCTTTCAACATGCGGTGATTGAATACGCCAGAAATGTACTGGGCTGGGCCGATGCAGATCATGCAGAAACGGCCCCTGATGCACAGCGGGCGGTGATTTCGCCGCTGGAATGCGGCTTGGTCGAGGCAACAGCGAGTGTGCGATTTATTGCCGGATCAAAACTTGCGAAGGCTTATCAAGACTTGCCATCGCTAGAGGGCTATCGCTGCCGCTATGGGCTAAACCCCAAGTTTCAGGCGGCGCTTACCGCAGGCCCGCTACGGGCCACAGCCATTGATGAGGCTGGGGATATTCGTGGTATTGAGCTGGATAATCATCCATTTTTCGTCGCCACGCTGTTTCAGCCAGAGCGTAAAGCATTAAGCGGCCAATGCCCGCCCATTGTGAAAGCCTTTGTTAGTGCTCAGCGCAATTGTGAATGAATCGTCAACAGACCCTAAGCACTATGAAGTACAGACATTCATTTACAACTTGCCTAATTTAAAAAAGGAAAACGAATCAATTAGCGAAGATAAACTCCCTTGACTAAAACTCAGCGCACTACTCTCTCCGCCCTCCTTGCCAGCCTTAGCTTTGCGAGCACAGCAGCAGATACGAAGCCGGATCTGCCCGTCATGCAGCAATCGATGGAAGATCATTCCCGCCGCATGATGCAAGAAAACGCGGATAGATTTCGCAGCATTGTGAACGATCAGCGCATGCGTCAGCTTAAAAATGACGACAGCGCTTTGCCAAGCAATCCCGCCTCCACCATGCAAGAATTTGATTGCCTAGCGATCAAAGGGCTAAAGCTGGCGGGAATAGAGCTGCTAAGCCATGCAGAGGTCAATGCGCTGGGTTTACCCAATGCCGAATGCCTGAGCAATCAGGATATCAATCGCTTTATTCAGGCACTCACCACGCTTTATGTGCAAAAAGGCTACATTGCCGCGCGCATTTTAGCATCGGGGCCGGATGCGGACGGGGTGTTAACACTTAGGGCGGTTGAAGGCCATGTTGAAGCCATCCAAAGCGCCGATCGCCGCTTGAACACAGCCACTTTATTTCCGGATGTAATCGGCCAGCCGCTTAATATTAAAGATATCGATCAGGGGCTGGATCAGGCGAATCGCTTGCAATCCAACCATGCCACGGTCGATATTTTGCCAGGTGCGGCTCAGGGCGGCTCCATCCTCATGCTGCGCAATCCTGAATCCCAGCCTTGGCATGGCGGCGTGTCGCTCAATGATGGCGGGCAAGAATCAACCGGCGAGTGGATTGCTGGCATCAATGCATCTTGGGATAGCCCATTTGCGGCGTCTGATTTTATTAGCGTATCCAGCCAAAGTAGCACCGATAATCCCAATACCCGCTACAGCCGCAGCAGCTCTTTGTTTTACTCCCTGCCCTATGGCTACTGGACGCTGAGCGCCTTTGCCAGTGAATCCCGCTATTTAAACACCCAGCAATTAAATATCTATGCCGTGCAGCTTTCTGGGGAGTCCAGCCAAAGCGGCGTGCGGCTTGATCGAGTGCTCGCCCGCAGCCAGCGCGCCACCAGTACCGCCAGCGTGCAGCTAAGCCATAAGCGCTCGGATAATTATTTTGAAGATGCCTGGCTGGATATCAGCAGCCCCAAACTCACTGTGATGGAGCTGGGCTTTAACCAAATGTTGATCAGCGATAGTGGCATCTGGGTGCTAGATGCATCGCTAGAAAAAGGCCTCACCTGGTTTGGTGCAGATCAGGAGCGGCCCGTAGCCGACTGGCCCACGCCAGAATTCACCAAGGCCAAGCTGGGGATCAAGCTATATCGAAATTTTTTTATCGCAGAGCAAGCCATTAGCCTGCAAAGCAGCTGGAGCTGGCAAGGCAGCCGTGATCGCCTACCCGCCATTGAGCAATTAGAGCTAGCCAGCCAATCGACAGTGCATGGCTTTAAGCGCAATTCTTTATCCGGGGATACAGGCTGGTATTGGCGCAATGCACTCTCTACCCGCCTGCCCCTAGCAGGCGCTTATTTAAGCCCAAGAATTGGCCTTGATGCCGGGCGCGTTTTACAAACCAATCTGGGCTATCAAAGCCTGGCCGGAATCACGTTGGGCCTAAGCTTTAATATGCAGGATATTAATATTGATCTGGAATACAACCGCGCGCTCTATATGCCGAATGGATTTAAAAATGAAGAAGGCCAGATTATTTCCAGATTAAGCTGGCAGTTTTAAAGCGGCTTTTCTTATTCATCACCCGGCATAATTTCTTAACGCCCCAATCGTTAAAAATATTCCCGAAAAGCAATTTTTCTAAAAAATGGTGGGTGGGCAAGTTTTTATGCCCACGCGTCCACACCATGTGGCTGCGTGGGCACGATAGAACAGTGCCCACCCTGCACAGCAGCTTCTTCAACATTGCCCGCGGGTTTCACCCGCCCTACCCCTCCCAAAACTCAATCTACAATATTCACAAAATAAATTTGTAAGAAGCATAAGTTTGCTGCGACTCAGTATTTACAAAGAAGAATGAGTCCTAATCTCCCGCTATTTTGTCTATTTTCAGAAAAAAATGCCCCTTAGTGTGAATACCTTATTAGGCAAGGCCTATAAGGCTGTATTAGCCTTTGCTAATAATAACTTAAAAGTATTTCTGCGATAAACCATGCGGTGATTGGCACTCTGTTCAACAAACTAAAGGTACGAATAATGAACTTTAATCTTTCTATCAGCGGCAAAATTTCTGCGGCACTCATTATGGCTTTTGTGCTTACAGAGAATGTATCTGCCAACGGCATTGTGGCGGGGGGCGATGCAGCCAAACAGGCGCAAATTAGCACCGCGAATAATGGCGCAGCCGTGGTGAATATTGTTGCGCCTAGCGCAGCGGGTTTATCGCATAACCAATTTAAAGACTTTAATGTAGGCACCGCCGGTGCTGTCTTAAACAACTCCACTATTGCGGGCCAATCACAACTAGCAGGGCAGCTGAACGCCAATAGCCAATTGGGCAATCAAGCCGCTAAAGTGATTTTAAATGAAGTAGTCAGCCGCAATCCTTCGCTGCTATTAGGTAAGCAAGAAATCTTTGGTATGGCTGCCGATTATGTATTAGCCAATCCCAATGGCATTACTTGCGATGGCTGCGGCTTTATCAATACCCCTCGCGCCTCTTTACTGGTGGGGAATGCCAATGTGCAAGATGGCCAGATCCAGTCATTAGAAGCTGCAAAAAATAATAATCTATTGCAGGTACAAACAGGCGGCGCGCGCGGCGAGAAGGTATTAGATTTAATTGCCCCGCGTATTGATGTGCGCGGCAATGTGCAGGCAGAAAAAGCCATTAATGCAGTCGCTGGCTTTAATAGCGTAGCCTTCGATCATTCGGTGGATAGCATCAGCGGCAAAATGCTCACCAGCACAGCAGCCCCAACAGTCAGCGGCTCTTTAGATAGCTATTACCTTGGTGCAATTCAGGCGGGGCGGGTTAATTTGATTAGCACCGCAGCGGGCGCTGGGGTCAATATCACCGGCCAAGTTCAAGGGCAGGAAGCGCTTAATATTGAAAGCGCTGGCAAGCTTAGCCTGAGCGCCGCCCAGCTTAAGGGCCAAGCCATCAGCCTAGCCGCCCAAGATATCGAAAGCCGTGGCAAGATCAGTACTAAAAACACGCAAGACCAAAGCCATAATGAAAGCTGGTTTATCTGGAAAACCGGCGAAACCGATACAAAATCCGCCAGCAGCAAAAGCAGCATTGAGCGCAGCAGCCTTCAGGGCGATGACATCAATATCAAGGCTAGCAATGCCGCATCGCTCGCCGCCACAGATATCGATAGCAATAATCTAAACCTTAGCGCAGCCAAAGTTGATTTAGACGGCCAATTACTCAGCAATAGTGAAAGCAGCAGCAATAACGCCTGGAAAAACTCCTGGGCGTATAACAAGGCCGAATCAAGCAGCACAGAGCAGCAAATTGGCACGCGGATCAAAGCCAGAAACGATATTCAAATCAGCGCCACCGCTGGCGACCTCAATCTAAAAGGCAGCAGCATTCAGGCGGCAAATCAGCTAGAGCTGGCAGCCAGCGGCAATATCGCACTGGCAGGCTTAACAGAGCGTGATAGCAAATCAGATAAGGGCAATCGTAAAAACGACGGCGCCAGCCTGCAAACCGGCTCCTGGGACAATAGCAGCAGCAGCGAGCGCTTAGTGAGCACGGCACTGCAAAGTGGTAAGTCGCTGATTATTAATGCCGCAGGCAATATCGATGCCACGGGCGCGCAAATTAATGCAGGGGCAGATAGCCAGATTGCAGCCAAAGGCACGCTTAATATCGCCACACAGAGCATTGCCAATAGCAGCCAAACTCAAAACCAGCAAAAGTATTGGGGCGGGATTGGCGGCGGTGGCGAAAAAAACAATGGCACCGAGCAAAGCATTAATGTGCGCTCCAATATTAATAGCGATGGCAAATTAAGCCTGATTGGCGAAAAAGGTATTCGCGTTAATGGCAGCACCGTTAAAGCCAAACAAGGCGCTTATGCCCAAGCCACAGCAGGCGGCGTTATCATTGATAGCGCGCGTGATTTAAGCAAAACCAGCATCGATCAGCGTAATGGCACGGTGTTTAATATCACCAGTAGCTCTAATCAAACCAAAAGTAGCGTTGAAACCAATCAGGCATCTACTTTGCAATCAGATGCAGATTTAAACATCGTTTCTGCTCAGGATATCGCAGTGATTGGCAGCAATATCAAGGCCAAGGATCAGCTTAGCCTTGCTGCCAAAGGCAATGTTGATATCAGCAGCGCCGCTAATACCGAGACCAGCAAAGGCACGGAAACCAAGCTAGAAGTCAAAGGCTACGCTAAAGAGCAAAGCGATAAACAATACCGCGCTGGCGTGCGCATTGAGCACACCGAAACCAAAACCGATATCGAAAAAACCAGCAACACCGGCTCGGTAGTCAGTGGCGGCAGCGTCAGTGTGAACGCTGGCAACGATGTGGCCATTAAAGGCTCTACCGTTGAAACCACCAAAGGCAATGCAGACATCAGCGGCAAGAATGTAGCCATTACCGCCTCGCAAGATACTGAAAAATCCAGCACCAGCAACACCGTAACCGGCGGTGGCTTCTACTACACCGGCGGCATTGATAAAGCAGGCAGCGGCTATGAAGTAGGCCAAAGCAGCCAGCAAACCGATAGCAACAAATCCACCGCCAACACCTCATCGGTGAAAACAGCGGGCGATTTAAATATCAATGCAGGCAAGATCAGTAATGAAGGTACACAGCTGGCAGCGGGCGGCAATGTTGCACTTAAAGCCGACAGCATTGATAACAAAGCCGCCAGCAATACCAGCCATACCGACACCAAGAGTAGTAACTGGAGTGTGGATATTGGTGCCAACGTGGATTACAGCAAAATCACCCGCCCGGTTGAAAAAGCGGTCACTGGGCTGATCACCGGCAAAGTAAGCGACACCCTTGCCATCGCCTCTACAGCAGGAAAAGTGGGAGCACCTAATGTAGGGATCGATGTGCAAGTTAAAGCGGGCAATAGCCAAGGCAGCAGTGACAGCAGCAAGGCGATTGTCAGCCAGATCAGCGGCAAAGATATCAGCATCAATACCAAGGGCGCACTGAACGATCAAGCCACGCAATACAAGGCGGATGGCTCCGTCAATATCCAAGCGGGCAGCCATGATTTAAGCGCCGCAGCCAATACGCAATCGTCCACACAAAACACCGTGCAGGGCCAAGCTGATGCGCGGGTTTATACCGAAACCGGTAAAGACGTAAATGTAAATGCCAGCGGCAAGGGCGGCAATCAAACCACCGCCTCCAGCCAATCAGATGCCATCACCGGCAGCATTAATGCCAAGCAAGGCATCAATATTAATGTGCAAGATCAGGCCAGCTATCAAGGCAGCCAAATCAATGCAGGCGAAGGCAAAACCGTGATCAATGCAGGTGGCGATGTGCGCTTTGATCAGGCTAACAATAGCCAAAGCGCCAGCAGCAACAGCGTTGATGGCAACGCCAAACTGAATGTAAATGTGAGCAAGTCGGCCAGCGGTGGTGCAGGTGTGGGCGGGCAAATTAATAGCAGCGAAAGTAAGGCCAGCACAGCCGTTGTTGCTAGCCTAGATGGCAAGGGCGGCGTAGAAGTTAAATCTGGCAAAGACCTTACCCTGCAAGGCACGCAAATTGGTAAGCAAAACGCCGCAGGCGATGTCACGCTGCAAGCTGCCAATAAGGTTGATTTTCAAGCCGGTAGCAATAGCAGCAGCAAAACCGGATCTTCTGTAGGCGGCAATATCAGCGCAGGCGGCGGCTCTAGTGAAAGCAGCGAAAAATCTTCTGGCAATGTGAACTTTGCTGCCGATTTTAATATCGGCAAGGTCAATGAATCGGCCCATAGCCAAACTGCAGGCAGCATTAATAGTACGGGCAATGTAGTGATCAGCGCCGGAGCCGCTGCTAAAGACGCGGTAAGCCTAACTGGCACGCAAGTTAAAGCAGAAAACGTGGCACTGGATGCAGCCAATGGTGGCATCAACATTCAATCTGCCCAATCTAGCAAAGAGAGTAATAACTGGAATGTGGCCATTGGCGGCGGTGCAAAAGCGAGCCAGTCTTTTAATAAAGACAGCAAGGGTAAGCTGGATGAGGGCAAAGACACTTACGGCTTTAACGCTAAAGTTGCGGTAGGCGTGGATAAGCAAGATATCTTGCAACACCAAAATGCCAATATCGAAGCGGGCAAGGTCAGCATCAATAGCGGCAAAGATGTGAGTATTCAGGGCGGCAATATCAAGGCCGATGCAGTGAGCGGCAAAGTGGGCGGTGATTTAATCGTTAGTAGCCAGCAAGATCGTGATCACAGCACAAAGGTAGATATAAGCCTTGGCCTGAATGCTGAAAAACATCAGGGCAAAAATGGCCTGGTTGCCGATAAATTAGGTGGACTTGGCGATACCGTAAAAGACAAAGCCACCGGCGCAGTCAATAAGGCAGCGGATAAAGTAGCAGACAAATATGAAAGCTTGGCCTTTAACAAAGGCTTAAAAACCGACACCACCCAAGCGGTGAGCTTTTCTGCCAAAGACGGCGGCAGCGTAACCCTGCCAGAGCAACTCACTAGCGGCCCATCTGAGGGTGGCAAAGTAGATGGGCTGGCGCGTAAAGCAGGTAATGGGATTAAAGATGCTTTACTTGGTAATGATAAAGAAGGCTCATCGATTACCCCATCGCTTGATTTAGCCGTTAAGCATAGCGCCAGTGATTTTGTAAAAACCGAATCAGGCATCAGCGGCAAGCAAGGTGTAACGCTGGATGTGGCCGGTAAATCGGTTTTGACAGGCGCTAAAGTTGAATCCGCCGCGGGCAAAGTGGATATCGGCCAGGTTGAAACACATCAACTTAGCGGCCAGGAGTATTCGGTATCTGTAGGGATTAACGCATCGACCTCGGCTGGCGCAGTGATCTCTAATGGCATAGAAAAAATCAGCTCGGGCACTACACCGGTGCTTCAAGTGGGTGTAACAAACAAGGCGCAGACTATCGATGGCGGGGTGATTTCGGCTCAATAAATCTTATTAGATTGCCTGCGTGTATCTTACGCAACAGGTAAATTAAATAGCTTATATGCAATATGGGTAAACATAACGATGATCGCTTTATGGGCAAGCTGCTTTAGCGCTTAGCCCTGCCGATCAAGGAATAAACAAGGCAAAGGTGGTACCAGTTTGTGCTTAAGACCCAAATTGGTGCTGCCTTGTTTATCCGAAAAAGCACGAAAAGCCCCTGCCAAAGGCGCTAAAACCGTTGCTTCGATTGACTCTTAAAACTGAGCACTTACCGAGTATATCGCCATGAAATGGCCTTATCTGATTGCTGCAGTGACCCTTATTGCGCTTGGCGCTTATTCCCAATGGCCCACAGAGGCACAATCTGCCCCCGCAGCAGTAGCGGCTGGCAGCTCCCCTTCTAGCTTTCCCTCCCGGCCATCGGCCAGCACTCCCTGGTTAGCCACCGCCTCAGCCGTAGGCACCGCCAATACAAAGAGCGATAGCGATCAGAATCATGATGGCGTACCCGACGATGTAAACGCCTATATCGATCACACCTACGCCGCATCCAAAACGAATCAGCTGGCCTTTACCCAGCTCGCCCAAGGCTGGGGCGAAGCCATCAATGATATTTCTACCCCTGCCCAAGCCAAGCAAGCTGGCGAAAAAATTGCCCGCGGCATTGCCTGCCTGATGAGCGATGACGTCACGCAAAAAACCGGTAAAACAGCTCAGACCATGTACGACGAGCTGCTGAAAACCCGCGCCGAAATGCTAGGCACCCCCAAACGCACCGAAGCCTATTTACGCTTTCAGACACTGGCATCCGGTCAATATTTTGCAGACCCCGGTAATCAACCCTGCAATTTTAAACCTACCGAATTAAGCAGCTAACACCACGATTTACCCACCCTTAACAGGAATTAATCATGCTGAAACGCCTTGCCCTGCTCGCCTCTCTGATGGCTGGCCCAGCCTTTGCTGCGCCTGCTGCCGTGGTTTTTGTAAATGGCATTCAAAATACCTTTGATGATTCTGTCGCCAGCATGCTGGTGCTTAAAGGCAATATGAAGGCCAAAAAACTAGATAAAGACTTTGTCTATGGCAATGCCTATAACGCCAGCAATGGCTTTTTTAGTGATATATGGCAGGTGTTTCAACAAAAAAACAATGAAACGCAAGATGCCAAGGATTTCTGGCGCATGCTGGACGGCGGTACGGCGCAGGCTGGCTGGATGAGCCAGGCCATTTACGATAAATATTTAAATGCCTTTAGCAGCAGCTCAATGCCCGAGCTACCCGAGCATTTAAAAATGTACCGCCAATATCTAGCCGAAGGCCGCAAGCTGGTGTTGGTGGCGCATTCACAAGGCAATCTTTACGCCAATGCCGAGCAAAATATGCTGATCTCTGGCCCTAATAATGCACAGGGCAAAGTGAGCAGCGTGGGAACCGCCAGCCCAGCGCAATACCTGATGCCAGGCTCTAGCTATATCACCTCATCATGGGATCAGGTTATTAACGGGCTGCGCCTGATTAAAAAAACTTTGCCATCCAATATCAGCATCGGTTTTCACCCCACGAAAGACACCATGGGCCATTCTTTTGTAAAAATTTATATGAACACCGAATACCCTGCTGCGGGGCAAGTGCTTAGCAAAGTAAGCCTGCAAGCGGCTTAATTAGGGTGGCGGGCTGGGGATCATTTCACCAGCTCTGTAAAGATTCATCTGCATTGTGAAAAATCGTACGCTAATTGAAGACTAAGTAAGCTTGCGCAATTGATCTCTGCGGCGTATCACTAGATGTGCAATTTGCGCCGTTTATAAAAGGCGCATTGCATCATCCACTTTTACCAAGGGGCATTAAGATGACAATCAAAGCAATCGGTTTTTCTGGCAGCTTACGTAAAGCATCGACTAATAGCGGGCTGCTGCGCTGCGCCAAAGCCAATTTACCCGCCGGTATGGAATTAGAAATCGTCGATATCTCGGCCATTCCTTTTTATAACGGTGATATCGCAGCAAGCGATCGCCCTGCGGTGCTGATTGAGCTACTGGCTAAAATCGCCGCCGCCGATGCACTGGTATTAGCCTGCCCCGAATACAATTACTCCCTAGCCCCAGCGCTTAAAAACGTGATCGACTGGGCATCGCGCGAAGCCGATAACAAAGTGCTGAACGGTAAGCCCGTGGCTATTTTAGGCGCAGCTGGCGGCATGGGATCTTCTCGCTCGCAATACCATTTGCGCCAGGTATGCGTCTTTGTAAACCTGCTACCACTGGCAAAACCCGAAGTCTTCGCCAACGCCTTTGCGGGGGGCTTTGACGCCAATGGCAATGTGATTGATGAAACCATCAGCAAAAATGTTGCAGCGCAAATGGTGGCGCTGCAAGCATGGACTAAGCAATTGCAGAAGTAATGTTGGGTGGGCAGCAAGTTAAGACAAAGAGCTGATTTTTATAGGGTGTGCAAGTCGTTCTTCTTGCGCACCGGCCCTTGGTACATGCCTATGGCGCACTGCGCACCCAAGCGACAAAAATCGTCACTTGGGTGCTTCAAGTGCGCCCTACATTAGGCAAAAATCGCCGCTTGAGTGCTGCAAGTACGCCCTACATTTGATCAAGTGCAGCGGCATTAATCCTGCCAACGATACACATCCATCGCCAACACGCCGCCGGTAATACCGCTATGGCTACGCTCTACTTTCCCGCCTTGGGCTACGCCCATCACCACAAAAATCGGTAACAGATGCTCGTCTGTTGGATGGGCGCGGCTGGCTTCCGGAGCCTGACGGCGGTAATCGAGCAAGGCGTTGATATCATTTGCCAACAGCTTTTCATTCATCCAAGCCTGAAATGCGGGCACGTAGGCGGGCACACGTGGATCGCCCTCGGTGATGTCCCCCATTACTTCATACAGATTATGAGTCAGGCTGCCCGAGCCGATAATCATCACGCCTTCCTGCTGCAAACCCGCCAAAGCCTGCCCTAAGCGGTAATGATGCTCTGGGCCCTGCCTTGGCTGAATCGACAGCTGCACTACCGGCACATCGGCATCCGGATACATCACCCGCAACGGCACCCACGCGCCATGATCCAGCCCTCGGCTAGGGTGAATCGCCACCGGTAAACCTGCAGCCTCTAATACAGCGGCCACTTTTTCTGCCAACCACGGCGCGCCGGGCGCTGGGTATTGCAACTCAAACAGCGCCGCAGGAAAGCCGCCAAAATCGTGAATTGTCTCAGGCTGGCTAGCCGCACCCACCGCAGGCCGCAAAGAGCCCCAATGCGCCGACACCATCAAAATCGCCTTAGGCTTAGGCAAATCCGCCACCAAAGCCTGCCAAGCAAGACCCGCTTTCCCAGCATCCAAAGCCAGCATGGGAGAGCCGTGAGAAATATAGAAGCTGGGAAACATGGTGAATTCCTTGGTATTAGATATTTTAAGAACCTGAAGTCTGTAAACACAGAGAGCACAGAGATTCAAAACAGCACACAGAGAATCGCTTTTCTCCGTGAAGCTCTGTGTCCTCTGTGCTCTCTGTGGTTCAAGATTTGGGTTTCAAGATGTTGCTTTGAAATCTTAATCCGCAAAACGAGGTGAGCGTTTCAGAGCAAATGCGCCATCGCCCATCAATACTTGTACCAAGGCTGCAGCAATCAGAAACACGGGGTATTCCCAACCGCCATTTGCATTGCCAAACGACCAGCCATTAGCAAAGTGAACCGTGCTTGCACCGATCAATACTGGCAACAATGCCGCTGCCACTAAACGTGGATAAAGACCAAGCAGCAAGAACAAGCCACCAAACACCTCAGCCCCCGCTACCGGATAAGCCATCCAGCCCGGAAAACCTACCGAGGCAAAAAACTGTGCCGTACCCGGCAGAGTAAACACAAACACCTTCGTTAAACCGTGCGCCAGAAACATAATGGCAAGAGCAAGGCGAAGAACAAGAGCTGCGTAGGGGGCGGTTTTGTTATCAATCATTTTGAATCTCCAGTGGTTTGCGCCATGTGTTTGGCATCGATGGAGTGCAGTATGACGATTGCCACCTGAGGGATAAATACAGATATTCTCAAATAATTATCCCTGAATATGGGATAATTGGATGGGGGGTGGTGTAGCTCAAAGCAAAGTCAAAAGGATCTTTTTAGTGCCTTCGGCACGTTGATTTTGGAGCGGTTAGCCACCGCGGGGCCTTCCTTTCTTGCTTCGCCAAGAAACGAAGCCAAAGAAGGCGACCCCGACCAGCACGAAGGCCCCTCACTGCGGATAATTGGCTCGGCGAAAAAGGCTGCTCGCTCGCTGCCTCGCTACCCCTTTTCCGAAACCCCGAGCCGCTTATTCCTCGCTTCGGCGTGCTTCAAGGGGAGATTTAAGCCCTATGCCGCCAGCCATGACAAGCTACTCGTTACCAAGTTTGAAAAATCTCAAAATTCAAATAAATCAACTTAACTCTAAATCTGTTTTCTCCGTGAAACTCCGTGTCCTCTGTGTCCTCCGTGGTTCAAGACTTGGGTTTTGATCGCTCTCTACCAAACAATCTGCGGGTTTCACCCGCCCCAACTTGAGCCCACCATCATGGACAAACTCACCGCCATGCAAGTCTTCACCCGGGTTGTTGACGCGGGTAGTTTTGTAAAGGCTGCCAATCAGCTAGATATCTCCACCAGCGCGGTATCGCGTTTGGTGGCCGAGCTGGAAGCGCATTTAAATACCCGCCTCTTGCAGCGCAGCACCCGCAAGCTCAGCCTCACCGAAGCGGGCCGCCTTTACCATGCTCGCTGTTTACAGATTTTGGGCGATGTGGTCGAGGCCGAATCGGAGCTGGGGCAGGAAGGCCAGCGGCCGTTTGGCTTGCTGCGGATTAATGTGCCAGTGTCTTTTGGCCAGCTGCATCTCTCACCGCTCATTGCCGCCTACCAAAAAGCCCATCCCGATGTGATTGTAGAAATCGAGCTATCCGATCGCAGTGTCGATCTAGTTGAAGAAGGCTTTGATCTGGCGCTACGCATCTCCGGCCAGATCACCGACACGCTGGTGGCGCGGCGTTTGGCGACGATTCGTATCGTCACAGCAGCAGCGCCAAGCTATCTGGCACAACACGGCAGGCCGCTCACTCCCGCCGATTTAGCCAATCATAACTGCCTGATTTACACCAATGGCAGCCGCCGTGGCGAGTGGGATTTTAGCGGGGCGGATGGCAATATCACGATTAAAGTAGCTGGACATTTTCGCGCCAATAATGGCGATCTGCTGCGCCGCGCAGCCCTTGCAGGGGAAGGCATCATTTGCGAGCCAAGCTTTTTAATTGGTGAAGACTTAGCCAGCGGCGCGCTAGAAATCCTGCTGCCCGATTGCACCACACCCCAGCTCGCCCTCTACGCCGTCTACCCCAGCCGCCGCCACCTCTCCGCTAAAATCCGCAGCTTTATCGACTTTCTGCCCGCGCAAATGAGCGAGCCACCGGCTTGGGATGGCTGGATGAAAAACAGTACGCAACCCAAATCTTGAACCACAGAGAACACGGAGGACCCAGAGTTACACGGAGAAAATCAACAGATTAGAAGCTGATGCGCCTCCGGCTTTGTTCGTATTTTCCGTGGATACCTATTTTTTCCCAAACCTGAGTAGTAAAAAAATAAACCATTACATATACCAAGAGATAGCCGCTGTATATTGCCCACATTAGTGCCTAACTCGGACAGTGCCCCATGAAATCCATCTTCCTAATAAGTATTCTTTGTTCCACCTTAGTGGCCTGTGGCGGTGGCGATGTCACAGTTAATAGCGACGGCATCAACGTTGTGGCCGTCGATACCGTGCCCACAATCAATGCCCTGCGAGTGCTTGCCGGGGAAAAAGACACCAGCGGCATCACCCCAATTAACGACGGCTTCTTTACCGTAGAATGGGATGCAAAAGCGACGGATGTAGCCACTTTCAATCTGCACCTGAGTAAAGATTTGCTGGTTAGCAGTGATGATACCGATTTGTTTTTTACGCTAAACCCAGAGAAAAACTCACGGGCCACACTGAAATGGGAAAAAGAAAAAGACAATATCTCGCTCTCTGGCGTACCCACTTCGGTAAACTCCTTCTTAAGCAATAACTCAGAAGGCAAAGGCTATCTCATTGCCAAAGCCTGCGGATTTAAAGTGGATACAGCGGGCGGATCACGCAAGGAATGCGTGCAAAAAGAAGTGGCAATTCAGCTCATTAAGAAAATTTAATATTTATTTTATTTATTTGAAATTAATTACATCAAATTCCCGATTATTCCTGCTACTCACTACGCTCTATTTTTGAACTTGTAGGGCGGGTGCAACACGCGTATTTTATTGCCCGCGGGGCATAATGCTTTTGTAGGTTGGGTTAGCTGGTTTATTCGTCTATCAAGGCGGATAAACCAGCGTAACCCAACCTACGAACTACGAACGCCCCTTAAGTTGATAGGGTTGAATCTCACTCGCACTATTATATTTAAAATTAACTTTAGCTTAAACAATCCTGACTATGCCTCTTGCTCAATCATCTCTGTGTAAATTGATTTCTTAAGAGTGGTGCTCGATTTTTGAATTTGTAGGGCGGGTGAAACCCACCGTTTTTCATATTTCATTACAAAGCTCGGCGGGTTTCACCCGCCCTACGATATTTACAATGAGTTTGAACAAGAGGCATAATCAGGTAAATAATAATGCCAAATAAAATTAATAATTAATTTTATTACAATAAAAAATGTGACAAACATCATTAACTTTCTGTAAATAATTGCTATTCTTTAAAGCAGACCACCAATATTATGCCTTATTAATTAGGCAATACCTTTCAATAAAAACTATCCAATAAACGTTTAAGGAAGATTAAATGAAAATCAAACTTGCCATCCTTACCACCCTTACCACCCTTACCTGCGCCAGCACTTTTGCCGCAAGCCCAGATCCAATGAAACCCTTTCCTGCGCCAGAAGCGGGCTTTGTTCGCAAAGTGATTCAGCTACCTAAAGTTAAAAATCCAGAACTTTATCGGGTGCAGTTATTGCCAGGCAAGATGATGGAAGTGGATTGCAATACCAGAAGTTTGGGCGGCCAGTTAAAAAAAGAAACTGCTCAAGGCTGGGGGTATGATTATTGGGTATTGCCACAAATTCAGCCGGGCATCAGCACCATGATGGCATGCGATCCTAATGCGCCTAAAAAACAAGCTTTTGTTAGCGTTTATTCAGAAGAGCTGCACCGCTATAACTATAAATTGCCCATGGTTGTTTATTTACCTGAAGGCATTGAATTACGCTACCGTATTTGGTCTGCTAAAGATAAAACCAAAACTGCAGTAAATGGTTAATTAAAATATTAAAAAAGGCGATGCAGCTCAATGCAAGCATCGCCTTTTTTAATCCCCAGCATTTATATCATTGCTAATACCAAAAAAATAAACAGCACTATTGCCAAGCTTATCAACTTAAGCGAAATGATTTCGTAGGGCGGGTGAAACCCGCGAGCGATGCCGCATAAATACGTGAGTTGTACCCGCCCTACGATATTTATAATGTTGTTGAGCAAGCGGCATAATCAGGTCATGGCTTATTGCTTGCTAATACAACATCAAATTGACCCACCCTACAAATATTGAATACTTATTAAATATTCGCAGCCTGAGCGCCTTCTGCCTGTGCTTTAAGTCTTTGCAGGGTAATAGGCAGGCCCTTATCCACCAGCGGGGCAAGCATTCTGATTAAGAGTGGTTTCAGCAGCCCGGCAAACGTCACACGGTGCACCACTCTGGTACCGCCCTCCACAGCCTCCAGCTCATGATCAAAATCCATGCGAAACAAGAAGGTCTTGCTGGTTACCGTAAAATTACGGTTTAGCTGAATAGCCGTCACTTCCATAGGCACAGTATTGCCCTTGGTGGGCGTCAAACTGCCTTTAGAGCCAAGCGTTAAGCCCTTTTTTAATGAAGAGGCCTTCGTATCCGGATCCCAGCCCTTCCAATTATCAACATCTTGGTAAATACGAAAAATCGTTTCAGGTGCAGCGGCAATCACAACTTGCTTCTCTACGATATTCATAGCTTTTTCCAAGTTAACAGCAGACATACACGCCCACAGATTGCAAAGGGCAACCCAATTTATGACAACATACTACACCCAAGCATTGAGGTAAATGCCAGAAATTTGTCAGTTTAATGTATTAATTTATTGGGTATTCTATTGCGAAAAAGTTAAGCCAGTTGATTTCTTGGCTCATCGCATGAGGCTTAAAAATCCCCTTGAAGCCGCGACACGAGGAACAAGCGGGCGGGATTTCGGCGAGGACTATTTGAGCGAAGCGAGTTCCGCAGCCACCGCTGTCCGCAGAGAGGGGGTTCGTGCTGGTCGGGGCGCCCTTCTTTGCGTACTAGGATTTCTGGCCGTTCAAGAAAATGAGTCCCACGCGGGGGACTCCCGCACCTAAACCAACGTGCCGAAGGCACTAAAAAGCCCTGCAGAGCGGGCTAGCCGCAGACCTAACCCGCGATTCAGACATGCAGGCTGAGTAGTAATCGAGCAGGTGGTTTGTGATTGACAGCATGGCTCATGCTGGGTTGATAAACGCACGCCCTACAGGGCTAAAGGGCTTTGTTAGGTGTCTGTAACACCTCTGATGCGCTTGAGAACATTAGCCTCTTCATTCTTTAGTTCTTCTCGAATTGTATTTGCAAGATTTTTTGCCCAATTTGCGAAGGAGGGAAGATGTTCTTTTGTGATTACCTTAATGCAGCAACCGATGTGATCTGGAATATGTGCGGAAAACAGGAATTCGCTGTTTGTTACCTCAGTAAGCTCTAACTCACCACACTCCTTTCTGGAGCACTCGAATAGAGGGGAATCTATAACGACAACTGGAAATGCAAATGCAAAACGGGGAATTGTGGACGAAGAACGATCCTGCGCTACGCCATGACAGGCCTTTAAGGCGCCAATGGCGGCGGTATAGGCTGGATCAGACTCATTTCCCAAGGCTTGGCGGAAACCGTAGCCACCTCGCTGCGGCCTCTTTATATAAGGGCCAAGCAAGGGAAGATCAATAAATCTATTGGCAAGGACTTCTCGAGCCGCACTGGATGTGACACCAAAAGCGGATAGTCTATTGTAATTAGACAGAGCATCATCAGATGTAAATACAACCCAAGGCTTGGAAGACGACTTACACTCAATGACAAAAGAAACTTCTATGACACCTATAAAATCTGGATCTTCCGCTATTACATCAATTTCACGTCCTTTATCGGACTGTGAATCGCGGAATGTAGCTGATTGACGAACATCAAATCCTGCGTTACGAAAAGCAGATGCTGCTTCCATTTCAAGTGGAAAGCCTGTTTTATTAAGCCATTCAATTATTTTTTCGGGCAACACAAAATTTCCTCTAGTACCTAACGCCGAATTAAACGGCAGTTTTTAAGTTGTGATTTTATGAACTACTTTAGCGCAGCAAAACCACAAAACTGCGACTTGAAGCGGCTGTCCAATCCCTGGGCAGGTTAGCCGCAGGCGTAACCCGCGATTCAGGGATGGAAAGCTGAGCGGAAATTAAGTTGGTATTCATAGTTGGCAATATCACTCAGCGCGGGTTGATACAACTAACCCGCCCTACAAAGCTATTACTTGCGAAAGCCATCAAGCCTAGCGCTGGATATCATTGCTAACTGGCCCTCGCCGTAACAGTGCTTGCAGAAGACCAACATTGCTTGATTTAGATGGCCAGCGCTATGCGTGTCGATTCGCGATGCTATATCGTTGGCGTCAAACTCACTCTTCCCTTCGCTTCGCGCTGCGAGATAAACGTAAGCCTGAACAGCCTTTGTTCCTCGCTTCATCAGGAAGAAAAATGCAATAAAGATTACAATAGTCGCGAAAATTACTAATTCCATCGTCGTGCCTTGTCTTTGTTTGGTGGGTTTCTGATTGCCGCTGGAGGCTTAAAACCTACCGCTTTTTTAGGCTGGTGCGCGGGGGTAGTGGACCCACCTGCTAAGTAGTCCATTTGGCTTTCAATCAAGCTCCGTGAAGTACTTAATCAGACCCAAAGGCTGTCTTTCTTCAGCTCCGAAGCACTCAAACAGTTCATCAACACCCTTCTGATGAGCGGCTTTGTAAGTCGGATCATCTTGTAGGTTGACAGAGTCTTTCACGTATTGAATGGCATCAATGTTTTGATCGTGAAAAACAAATGAGTGGCCTGCAATGATCCTAAGAATTGCATCTTGCTCGGATCTATAGGGAAGGCCAAGTCTTTGTAGGGCTGCGTCAAAGAAACCGAATAGGTAGCCTCGCACAAATTTGCTTTGAAGCTCAGCCGGCCGAGTTCGACAATGGAGTAGTTGAGTAACCAGAACATTCGCAACGCTTCCTAGTGACTTGACACTCTGTTTATCCAAGGCATCGAACACAGCGTCGAGAGGGGACCTCTTCTTTTTTCCAAAAAAACCAAACATGACTATCTCTTTCTTGCGCGAGTGGTGTAAATAAAGCTTCAAAAGGCCTAACAAGATATAAATACCCTAAAATGGCGGAAAATACCCTCGCTGGAGTATAAAAAGCCACTCCCAGCAGAGATGCTGGGGTGGCCTGATGTATTTTATGCCGTCATACTACACCCGAAATAGTGAGGTTTTGCGTTACTACCCATAAATTTTGTCAGCTAGATTGGATTTATTTACAGTTTATTTTTACAAAAAACCAAAAAAAACTTACAAATCATACGGAATTTACTCGTTCATCACCGTCAGCTACTTCTCACATCACGCCGCAACAGCCTCATCCAATACACCAACCCTAGCCTCTCCAATCGCCTCGCCCACTAAAATAATCGCCGGGCTGCCCATTTGAGCAGCCTGTGCATCCAATGCCAAATGCTTCAAGGTGCTAATTAAGCGGTGCTCGGCGTGGGTGCTGGCCCATTGGACTACGGCGGCGGGGGTGTTGGGGCCTAGGGTTTTGAGTAGACCGGCGGTGACTTGGGCGATGCGGCTCATTCCCATATAGATCACTAACGTAGTGCCGGTTTGGGCGAGTGCTTGCCAGTTTGGCTCGCTGTGGTCTTGGGCGTGGGCGGTGACAAAGGTGACGCCTTGGCAGTGTTCGCGGTGGGTAAGCGAGATGCCAAGCGATGCCGCGGCGGCAAGGCCGGAGCTGATGCCGTTGATGATTTCAACGCGGACCCCAGCGGCTTGTAGAAAGCTGATCTCTTCCCCTGCGCGTGAAGTAATGGGGTCAGGTCTTAGATTTTGCATCAGATAAAATTTATAGTGGTTTGCAAAGCAAGTTAAATTTATTGCTCATGTCAAATGTAAGACCTGACCCTATAGGTTTTTTCATAAAAATTGCATCAATAAACTATTAAGGAAGATTAAATGAAAATTAAACTAGCCATCCTTACCGCCATTACTTGCGCCAGCACCTTTGCTGCAAGCCCAGACCCAATGAAAGCCTTTCCTGCCCCAGAAGCAGGCTTTGTGCGTAAAGTAATCCAGCTGCCTAAAGTAAAAAATCCAGAACTTTATCGGGTGCAGCTATTGCCTGGCAAAATGATGGAAGTAGATTGCAATACCAGAAATTTGGGCGGACAGCTAAAAAAAGAAACGGCTCAGGGCTGGGGATATGATTATTGGGTATTGCCACAAATTGAGCCGGGCATGAGCACCATGATGGGATGCCCACCGAATGCGCCGAAAAAACAAGCTTTTGTGAGCGTCTATTCTGAAGAGCTATACCGCTATAACGATAAATTGCCTATGGTGGTTTATTTACCCGAAGGCGTTGAATTACGCTACCGTATTTGGTCTGCTAAAGAAAAAACCCAAACTGCAAAAAATGGTTAATTAATCGATTTAAAAAGGCGATGCTGGCTCAATTAAATATTAAGTTAGCACCGCCTTTTTTAATTACCATCACTTATCACATTCCTATTGCACAACTAAACATTCGCAACCTGAGTGCCTTCTGCCTGCGCTTTAAGTCTTTGCAGAGTAATAGGCAAGCCCTAGAAAGTAATGGGGTCAGGCATTACTTTTGCGTCAAATAAAACTTATAGTGGTTTGCAAAACAAGTTAAATTGATTGCTCATGTCAAATGTAAGACCTGACCCTATGGGTTTTTTAGCCGCTTATTAAGCGCTCAAAATCACTTTCTCCAATTATTCGAATTGCCTGACCTTTCCCCATAAGCTCTTCTGCTTTTCTATGCTTAGAGCTTTTTTCTGCACCAGCCAATGCCCGAATATCTTGATCTCCAACAACAAGTAAAGATGTGTGCTTAGTGACTCCCGCGCCAACTTCACAACCAGAAAAAGCAGCAAGCCTTGCGGCTTCTTGACGTGGTATTGAAAGTGCCCCTGTAAATACGACAACATTCCCAAACAGTGGCCCCTCTGGATTTGCCTCTACAGCAGTATAAGACTTTGCCACAGCAGAAGACTTCAATGCCCGCGTACACCACTCAGAAGCGCTTGTTTCACTTTCTTTAATTGCTAATATAAGTATTTCACCTGCAAGACGCGCATCTTCTTCGGCATCATGATGCTTGAATGCAATACCAAAATGCTTAGAAAGATTTGAAAGGCCATAACCAGATTTTGAGAACTCAGGCCAAGTGCGCCGAACAACTCTTGCAGTATCTAGCCACCGACATTCAAATGGCTCTGCTCCATTTTTTTCACAGGCTCTACGAATTGCAGTTCTGTCGAATGGCGTATGGCTAGCAACGATAATGTTTGTATAGTTGAGTTTTAGGCGTGCATGAATTTCTGGCCAAGTAGGTGCGGATGAAACCATTGCCTCAGTTATTCCATGCACTGAAACATTGAAGTCATCGAAGTAATCCTCTGGATTCACCAGCGATGACCATGACTCTAAAAATTTACTTCCAGAAAAAATTGCAACGCCAATTTGGCAGATACTTCCCAAATCTGGATTGGCGGTTTCTACATCGATTACTACGAAATCCATATTTACTCCTTTCGCATAACGTCTTAATTAACCGGATTTCGAGGCTTTTTGCGTAGGACCGGTTGAATGAGTTGTTAGGTTATTGATCAATTGTTTCAAGTGCTCCCACCCCAATTCATCCACTTTGAGGTCTTTTTTACCCTCTTGGGTTTCGAATTTTTCTCCAAGGTTCAAAGTACGTTCTTTGCCGCCATTTTTTCCCCTATTGGTGCTTTCGTCTGTCGACACGGCAGAAAGATAGGGTTCAATTTCATCGAGCGAAGCAATGACATACTTTGCTTGGGGCATATTTCGTTGCAGAAGAACAGCGATCAAAATATCGAATCCATGGTCGAGCTTGCCGTTTATGGCATTTTTTTCTGGCCAATCGATAGTCTTGACCTGGATTCTTATGTTTGCTCCATGTTCATTAAGAACCACGATGTCCCACCCGTTTTGAGTAGGGCCGTTTGCTAAATAGCATTCGTATCCTCGCCTGAGCATCTCTCCAAGAACGAGATACTCACCGCTTGCACATGAGCTCGATTTATTGATCGACATTGAAAACCTAACAAGATATAGATACCCTAAATGGCAGAAAAACCAGCCTCTAAGGTGTATAAAAACGCCCCCTCAGTAGTGATGCTGAGTGCGGTCTCATGTATTTTATGCTGTCATACTACACTCGAAGTAGCGATTTTTTACGCCAATACCCATATATTTTGTCAGCTCACCTTAATTTATTTACAATTTATTTTTACAAAAAACAAAATAAATCTTACAAGCAACACAAAATAGATTCATTTACACCCGTCGGATAGCTCAAACCATCACGCCGCAACAGCCTCTTCCAATACCCTCTCCCTAGCCTCCCCAACCGCATCCCCCACCAAAATAATCGCCGGACTGCCCATTTGAGCCGCCTGTGCATCCACCGCCAAATACTCCAAGCTGCTAATTAAGCGGCGCTCGGCGGGAGTGCTGGCCCATTGGACTACGGCGGCGGGGGTGTTGGGGCTTAGGGTTTTGAGTAGGCCGGCGGTGACTTGGGCGATGCGGCTCATTCCCATATAGATCACTAGCGTAGTGCCGGTTTGGGCGAGTGCTTGCCAGTTTGGCTCGCTATGGTCTTGGGCGTGGGCGGTGACAAAGGTGACGCCTTGGCAGTGTTCGCGGTGGGTAAGCGAAATGCCGAGCGATGCGGCGGCGGCAAGGCCGGAGCTGATGCCGTTGATGATTTCAACGGTGACCCCAGCGGCTTGCAGAAAGCTGATCTCTTCCCCAGCGCGGCCAAACAGCAGCACTTCTCCGCCTTTTACCCTGACTACGACCTTGCCTTGTAAGGCGTAGCGGCGCATCAGCCTTTGGATAAAATCTTGTGGCGTTGACTTACAGCCGCCTCGTTTCCCTACCCGAATCAGCTGTGCTTGCGGGGCAAGGCTGGCGATTTCTGGGTTGGCTAAATCATCGAGCAGCACCACATCGGCCAGCATCAGCGCTTTCATCGCTTTGATGGTAAGCAAGTCCAAATCCCCCGGCCCCGCCCCTAATAAAATCACTTTGCCTTGTTTCATGGTTGGTTTTCCAGTGGGTTTGATTCGTTTTAGTGCCTTCGGCACGGTGATTTTGGTGCGGTAGCCACCGCGGAGCCTTCCTTTCTTGCTTCGCCAAGAAACGAAGCCAAAGAAGGCGACCCCACGAAACACGAAGGCCCCTCATCTGCGGACAATCGAGCGGCGGCTGCGGAACTCGCTCGCAAGCTCGCTCAGACAGTCCTCGCCGAAACCCCGCCCGCTTGTTCCTCGCTTCGGCGTGTTTCAAGGGGAGATTTAAGCCCCGTGCTATGAGCAGCGATAGAACCGTTGATATTGGTTGACCTTGAAAAGGCTTTCTTTCAAAACACGACCTAACTAAAAAGCTGTTTTTCTCTGTGTTCTCGGTGTTCTCTGTGGTTCAAGATTTAACTCTCTCCCAACAAGCTCATAGGGTGTGCAAGTCGTTTTTCTTGCGCACCGCCTTTCGGTGCGCAACGACTTCGTCGTTGTACACCCTACCGTGCGTCCTATGACTTCGTAGGGCGGGTGAAACCCGCGTATTTATTCAGCATTGCTCGCGGGTTTCACCCGCCCTACTCTGTGTCCTCGGTTGGATCAAGGGTTCAATATTTAGCTCCGCCAACCTCACGCCTTAATCGCCTGATTACACATCCTACTTAGCTCCGGCACGCAAGAACCGCATACGCTGCCGCAGCCTAGTTTGGCTTTTAGGCCTGCTACATCCGCCCCCAGCGCTACTTCCGCGCGGATGGCGGATTCGCGGATGTTGATGCAGTTGCAGATCACCGGGTCACGCGGGGTGTTGCCGAGTTTTTTTGGTGAGAAGGCGTTGAGGCGTGGGCCTTGCCATGGGTTGCCTGCTATTAACTGCTCCAAGAGTGCTTCGCCGCCTTGGGTGTCGCCTGCCAGTACAAAGCCGGTAAGTTGATCTTCTTGCCAGCCGACGCGTTTAAGCAGGCCACGGCGGGCGTCGTGGTATTCGAGTACGTCGTGATTGGGGTAAAGATCGAGTGCGGCAAAGAGTTTTTCTAACAGGCCTTCGGGCAGCATTTTGGCGGCGGCGCGTAGCACTAAGACTGGCTCGTCACGGCCTTGCAGGCTGATGCTGGCGTAGCTACAGGATTTTAAAAGTGGCTGTACGGCGGCGTGCAGCGCCAATACATCGCCTTTGCGAGCGGCTAATAAGACCCACGGCAGCTCGACTTTTTCGATGCGCACGGCGGCGTGTTTTAGCTCGGGCTGAAACGATTTATCGTCGGTGGCGCTGCTGGCAATTTCATTGCTGCCGCTGCTATTTAAAAACTGCCCGCTCCAGTGCATGGCAGTAAAAACGCAGCCAGATACCAGATCGGCAGAGAGCGCCAATGGCAAAATCAGGCTGCCACGCTTGCTGCTGATGCGGAGTAAATCGCCCACTTTTAAGTTGCGCCGCTCGGCATCCACCGGGTTCATTTCTAAACTTGGCTCGGGGCTATGCGCAAAGAGCTGTGGCAGGCGGCCAGTGCGGCTCATGCCATGCCATTGATCGCGTAAACGGCCAGTCAGCAGATGAAAAGGGAAGCGTGAATTGGTCGGCTCGGCCACCGGCAAATAATCCACCGCCGTAAATTTGGCTCGACCAGAGTCGGTAGCAAACACGCCGTTTGAATAGCGCCGCGCCTGCCCAGTGCTTGCGCCCTGAGGGTAAGGCCATTGCTGTGGGGATGCTTCTAGCAGTGCGTAGCTTAGGCCGCCAATATCCAGATCGCGACCTACCGTTAGCGCGCGGTGCTCGTTAAAAATAGCTTCAGGGCTGTCAAAAAAGAACAGGCCGGGGTGCTCTGGCTTTAAGCGCGCGCCCATTCTTTGCGCCACTTGCAGGGCAATCCAGCTATCTGATTTTGCCTCGCCTAGCGGCTGCACCGCCGCCCGAACACGGGAGATACGCCGCTCAGAATTAGTCACCGTGCCTTCTTTTTCGCCCCAGCTGCTGGCGGGCAGCAGCACATCGGCAAAGGCGGTGGTGTCGGTGTGGGCAAAGGCATCTTGCACCACCACAAACTCGGCCATTTCTAGTGCCTGACGCACATTGGGCAAATCTGGCAGGGAATGCGCGGGGTTGGTGCAAACAATCCACACCGCCTTGATCTGCCCCGCTTTAATTGCGTCAAACATCGCCACCGCAGGCAGGCCCGGCTTGCCTGATACGGCATCCACACCCCAAAATTGCGCCACTTCGGCACGGTGCTGCGGATTGGCAATATCGCGATGCGCGGCCAGCATGGTGGCCATGCCGCCCACTTCGCGCCCGCCCATGGCATTGTGCTGGCCGGTCAGCGAAAACGGCCCGCTGCCGGGCTTGCCAATTTGCCCCGTCGCCAGATGCAGATTAATCAGCGCTAGGTTTTTATCTGTGCCGTGGCTGGATTGATTCAGCCCCATGCAATACAAAGACAGCGCCGCAGGCGAGCGGCCAAACCATTCTGCTGCTTGCAGTAAATCGGCCTCCAGCACGCCGCATAGCTCGGCAACCATTTTGGGCGTGTACTGCCGCACCCGCGCTTTTAGCTCGGCAAAGCCGCTGGTATGCACCTCAATAAAGGCGGTATCCGCCAAACCTTCCCACAAAATATGGTGCAGCATGCCGTGAAACAGCGCCACATCGGTGCCTGGCTGAATCTGCAAATGCAAATCGGCCATCGCGGCGGTATCGGTGCGGCGCGGATCGATCACGATCCATTTAATATCAGGATTAGCCGCCTTGGCCGCCTCCAAACGGCGAAACAACACCGGATGGGCATAAGCCATATTGCTGCCAGCAAACAGCAGCGTTTGCGCTAATTCCAAGTCTTCATAACAAGTTGGCGGGCCATCCGCACCTAGGGCCATTTTGTAAGCCGTGACCGCGCTCGACATACAAAGCCGCGAATTGGTATCGATATTGTTGGTGCCGATCAGGCCCTTAGCCAGCTTATTAAACACATAGTAATCTTCGGTCAGCAGCTGGCCAGAGACATAAAACGCCACCGAATCCGGCCCGTGCTCTTCAATAATCCCCGCAAACCGATCCGCCACCGCATCCAGCGCGCTATCCCAATCTACCCGCTGCCGGGCTTCTGATCGACTAGTGCGCAGTTCCGGATACATCGCCCGCCCGATGGGGCTTTGCACGCTTTTAGCCAGAGACAAACCCTTAGTACAAAGGCGGCCCCAATTGGCCGGATGAGCCGGATCACCGCTCACCCCAACAATCTGCTCGCCCTCACTCTCGATCAACACCCCGCAGCCCACACCGCAGTAGCAACAGGTAGAACGGGTTATGGTGGTCATGGTTTTTCTCTTTCAAAGTGGCAAATTTCACGCTATTAAAATAAAACCCAAATCCTGAACCACGGAGGACACAGAGGGCACGGAGTTTCACGGAGAAAACCAAGAGAAATGGCCGGTTTTTCCGTGCCTTTGGTGTTTTTTGTGGGCAGCAACCTTGTTTTTAACTCGCCTGAGTAGTTACCCAGATTCTTAGGTTTTCTCCGTGCACCTCCGTGTTCTTTGTGCCCTCCGTGGTTTAAGAAGTGGGTTTACATAAAATCTACAAACTCAAAAACACTTCACCTTCGACGACTTTTACTGGGAAGCGCCTAGCGCAGCCTTCGTCGGGGGCGCGGGCCTCACCGGTGGCTAGGTCGATATTCCAGCTGTGCAAAGGACAGGTCACCGATTCGCCGTGCACAATCCCCTGCGACAAAGGCCCGCCCTTGTGCGGGCAATGATCCAGCAGCGCAAATACCACATCGGCTGCAGAGCGAAACACCGCCACATTGCCCGCAGGGCGCTGCACTACACGGCTACCTAGCTTGGGGATATCTGTCACTTGGCAAATACTCACCCAAGGTTGATTAGCTTTCATATTCATTGGTTTGTCCTTAAGAAGCGGATACCGCAAACGATATTTAGTAGCTTCGGCACGTTGATTTTGGAGCGGTAGCCACCGCAGGCATAAGTATCTACACAAGTCAGCACACTTGTTCCCCCCTTTGAAAAAGGGGGGTTAGGGGGGATTTAGCACTGTTTGAGTGACAAAATATGCCAAATAAAGTAGCTAAAAAGGCAAATCCCCCTCAATCCCCCTTTTACAAAGGGGGAAGCTGCAATGCCGGTGCAGGGCGACTACGTCGTTGTACACCCTACGAAATGCCGATTCACTACTCATTTAATGCACATGCATGCTTTTGTGCCCACGCAGTATGTCGAGCGCGTGGGCAAGATAAAACGCCTTGCCCACCCTACATAACCCTCCCAGATTTTCTCCGTGAAACTCTGTGTCCTCCGTGTTCTCTGTGGTTCAAGATTTGGGTTTACCTAAGCCAGCACCTTGATCGGAATAAACTCCTGCCGTGCTTTGCCGTTGATCCGCTCTGCCCATGGGTCGCGCAGGCCTTCCAGGGAGTACAGCAGGCGCTCGAAGAGGGCTTTTCTGTTGGCTTCGTCGTCGATGATTTTTTGCTTGATGTAATCCAAGCCCACGCGGGCAATGTAGTGCACGGTGCGGTCTAGGTAGTAGGCTTCTTCGCGGTAAAGCTGTAAAAATGCGCCGCTGTATTCTTTCACTTCATCGGCGGTTTTTACCTTGGTGAAAAATTGCGCCACTTCGGTTTTGATGCCGCCGTTGCCGCCCACATACAGCTCCCAGCCGCTGTCTACCGCGATAATGCCCACGTCTTTAATGCCGCTTTCGGCGCAGTTTCTTGGGCAGCCGGATACGGCCAACTTCACCTTATGTGGGCTCCACATATTGGCCAGCATGGTTTCCAGATCGATGCCCATTTGCGTGCTGTTTTGCGTGCCAAAACGACAGAACTCGCTGCCCACGCAGGTTTTAACCGTGCGGATTGATTTGCCGTAGGCGTGGCCCGATTGCATGCCCAAGTCGGCCCAGACATTTACCAAATCTTCTTTTTTGATCCCAAGTAAATCGATGCGCTGGCCGCCGGTGACTTTTACCAGTGGCACGGCGTATTTGTCGGCCACATCGGCAATGCGGCGCAGCTCGGCCGCGTTGGTCACGCCGCCTTTCATTTGTGGAATCACCGAAAACGTACCGTCTTTTTGAATATTGGCGTGCACTCGCTCGTTAACAAAACGGCTTTGCGGATCGTCCACGGCTTCTTTAGGCCAGGTAGATAACATGTAGTAATTCACGGCGGGGCGGCAGGTGGCGCAGCCGCTTGGGGTGCGCCACTCCATAAATTCGTACACTTCGGCGTGGCTGACTAATTTGTGCTGGCGAATCGCTTGCCGCACTTGCGCATGGGTGTGATCGGTGCAGCCGCAAATGGCCTTAGTCTTAGGTGATTCCTGGAAATTAGTGCCCAAGGTATTCATCAAAATCTGCTCAACAAGGCCGGTGCACGAGCCACAGGAGCTGGCCGCCTTGGTATGCTTTTTGACGTCATCCACCGTAAACAGGCCTTTTTCTTTGATGGCGCTGACGATGGTGCCTTTGCATACGCCATTACAGCCGCACACTTCGTCCTTATCCTGCATCGCGCCCGCACGGCTTTGCCCTTGCACGCCCGAGTCCCCGACGCTGGATTCGCCAAACATCAGGCTATCGCGCAGATCGCTGATGCTGCGGCCCTCACGCAGCAGCTTGAAATACCACGCGCCGTCGGTGGTATCGCCATAGAGGCAGGCGCCAACCAGCTTGTCGTCTTTAATCACCAGCTTTTTATAAATGCCACCGGCAGGATCAGACAGCACGATCTCATCGCACTCATCGCCGCCCATAAAATCCCCAGCCGAGAATAAATCGATACCGGTCACTTTTAGCTTGGTCGAAAGCACCGAGCCCTTATATTGCCCATAGCCCATCAGCGCCAGATGATTAGCGGCCACCTTGGCCATTTCAAACAGGGGAGCAACCAGACCATAGGCCACGCCACGGTGGTTTACGCATTCGCCCACGGCGTAAATTCGCGGGTCATAACTTTGCAGGGCATCGCTCACCACAATGCCGTTCTTGCAAAACAGCCCCGCCGCTTCGGCCAGCTTGGTATTTGGGCGTATCCCTACGGCCATCACCACTAAATCTGTCGCCAGCTCGCTGCCATCTTTAAAGCGCACACCGACCACTTCTCCAGCTTCGTTGCCCAGAATCGCGGCAGTAGATTGGCCCATCAGAAACTTTAAGCCCCGGTCGATTAACGAATCCTGCAATAACTTGCCTGCGGTGATATCCAGCTGCTTATCCAGCAACCAATCGCCCAAGTGCACCACAGAGACTTCCATACCGCGCAGCATCAGGCCATTGGCGGCCTCCAGCCCGAGCAAACCACCACCAATCACCACGGCGTGCTTTTTGACTTTGGCAGCGGCAATCATCGCCTCGGTATCATAAATATCGCGGTAGCTAATCACGCCATTTAAATCTTTGCCAGGGATAGGCAGGATAAAGGGCGTGGAGCCGGTAGCGAGCAACAGCCTGTCGTAGCTCTCCTCAAGGCCATCGTCGCTAATGACCACCCGCCGCACTCGATCAATTTTGGCAATGTTTTTGCCTAGATGCAGAGTGATATGGTTGTCGCTATACCAGCTCAAAGGGTTCAGCACGATCTGATCAAAAGTCTGCTCACCCGCCAGCACTGGGCTGAGCAAAATACGGTTGTAATTAGGATGCGGCTCTGCGCCAAACACGGTGATGTCGTAGCGATCAGGCGCAAGCGCCAGCAGCTCCTCCACCGTACGAATACCGGCCATGCCGTTTCCGACAACGACAAGCTTGGGTTTAGTCATGGCTGGATTCCTTTATGATGAATTGATCTATAAACCTAAAATTATTTGTAAACCCAAACCTTGAACCACGGAGGACACAGAGAACACGGAGAACACGGAGAACACGGAGAACACGGAGTTTCACGGAGAAAACCTCTCCTTCATTTTTCCCCATAAACCGTCATTTCTAATGTATTCAAAATTCACTATTTAATAAGGTTTTCTCCGTGGCCCTCCGTGTTCTCCTTAACTCCGTGTTTTAAGATTTGGGTTTCATCCCTAAATCCTTGCCTGTGCCAGATCGCCGCCCAGCGCGCTGCGCCAGCGCACCTTTACACCGGAGAGGCCGTACCATGCGATGAGGGATAGAAAAGAGAATAGCCACAGGCCCAAGCTGTAGTTGCCGGTAGCTTGTTTCACCATGCCAAGGCCCGCAGCCAGAGCAAAGCCGCCTACGCCACCGGCCATGCCGATCAGGCCGGTCATCACGCCTAGCTCTTTTCCAAAGCGTTGTGGCACCAGTTGAAACAGCGCACCGTTGCCCGCCCCAAGACAGAGCATTGCACCAATAAATAGGCAAACCGCCACGCTAGATCCGCCTAAGCCAAGGCCGGTGAGGCCGATCAAGACTGCCGAGCAAACATAAACAATTAGTAGAGTGCGAGTACCGCCAATTCGGTCCGCAATCACACCGCCAAGTGGGCGCATCGCCGAGCCTGCTAATACGCAGGCCGCGGTGTACCAGCCGGCCATTTTTGGAGCAAAGCCAAATTGATCATGAAAGTAGCCGGGTAAGGCGCTGGCAAAGCCTGCGAAGCCGCCAAAGGTGATGGCGTAAAAGCCCATAAATAACCAAGCATCTTTATTATTTAATACCTTGGCGTAGTCGGATAAGCTTTTAGGATTGACCGATCCCGGTGCGTCTTTGGCAAACACGGTGTAGAGCACAAGAGCAAACAAGAGTGGAATCACCGCTAGGCCAAACACGTTTTGCCAGCCAAACATCATCGCCAATACCGGCGCAAATAGCGCAGCAAACACGGTGCCAGAATTACCCGCCCCGGCGATTCCCAGCGCCGTGCCTTGATGCTGTGGTGGATACCAGCGGGAAGCTAGCGGCAAAGCCACCGCAAATGCAGCGCCTGCAAAGCCTAGAAATACGCCAAGCAGCAGCGCTTCAGCCATGCTGTGTACACCCAGCTGCCAAGCACTTAAGAGCGCAAAAATCACAATCAGCTGGGCAAAAAGACCGGTGCGCTTAGCACCAATGCTATCCACAAACACGCCTAAAACCAAACGCAGCAAAGCGCCTGCCAAAATCGGCGTCGCCACCATCAGGCCGCGCTCGCTGGTCGATAGGCTAAGCGCGGTGGCAATCTGTATCTGCAAGGGGCCAAGCAGATACCAGACCATAAAGCTCAGATCAAAATAGAGAAAAGCAGTAAGAAGTGTGGGGGTATGGCCTGAACGCCAAAAGGATTTGTCCATGATGTCTACCTCTAGAAAGACTGCAAAAAAAAGCGTCCCGCCACGATTACAAAATCATGAAGGGACGCCGTTGTCCTTGAGGGAGATGGGCCACCATTGACCTTCCCCACACCCAGCGCAGCATTGCACTCGGTTTTGAATCTTTTCGGGCTTGGTTTATTTAATCTAAACGGCCCTAGTTATCTACTCAGCAAACGCTGTGCCAGCATTAGCAAACCAATAAAAACAATAAAAATCAAACAGATAGAATCATACCGCACAAAAAAAAAGGGAGGGGCCGCACCATAATGACGCAGCGCAACATAAGCTTGCACAGGATTTGCACAGAGGCGTTATAAAGGTGCATTTTTTGTAGGGCGGGCGAAACCACATAAGTGCTAAGCAAATTGTTTTTTCATTAGCAAACAGCGAAAAGCATAACAACCAGGCTCTTTGCATAGGGCTTTTTAAAGTCCCCTTGAAACACGCCGTAGTGAGGAACAAGCGGGGCGGGATTTCGGCAAGGGAGCGAGGCAGCGAGCCAATCCCGCCCGCCGCCGACTCGATTGTCCGCAGCGCAGGGGCTTTCGTGTTTCGTGGGGCGGCCTTCTTTGCTTACTTTCTTGGCCGTTCAAGAAAGTGAGGCCCCCGCGGTGGCAACCGCTCCAAAATCAACGTGCCGAAGGCACTAAAAAGATCTTTTTGACTTTGCTTAGCGCGTATTGGATGAAGCCCACCAAGCTTTTGCATGAAATGCTACGGAAAACGGCGGGTTTCACCCGCCCTACGGTGATTCAATGTTTGCAACCGTGCGAACGGCTTATGGCAATCAGCTATCTTGATGCGCATCGTGGGCACAAGAACGTGCCCACCTCACCCTAGCAAATCCGCCATCGCTAAGACCTGCCTTGCCACATCCCCCAGCTTCATGCCCTGTTTCATGGCTTGGCGGCGTAGGGTTTCGTAGGCTTCGCCTTCGCTTAGGCGGCGCTTGTCCATTAATAGCCCTTTGGCTTGGTCGATCACTTTTCGATCGGCTAATTGCTGCTCCAAAAGGCTAATTCGCTGCTGCAAGGCTTTGCTGTGCTCAAATTGAGCAAAAGCCATCATCACCGCCCCTGCTAATTTTTCTACTGCAAAACCATCGATCAAATGGCTAACTCCTGCTTGCAAAGCAGCCTGAATCTGCACTTGATTCAGCCCTTCTGCAAGCATCAATACCGGCACGGTGCCGCGCATCGCTTGCAGCTGTTCAAGCAAGGTTTGAGAGGGGATGCGGGTGTTGATCAGAATCAGATCGGGCAGGGATCTTTTGGCTTCCTGCCATAGGCAGCTAGCGCTATTGAGCTCTGGCAGCAGCGTATAAGCGTCATCTTGCAGGGCTTGCCCCAGAGCTTTCGATGATTTTGGGCTTTCGTTGACTAAAAGTATGCGCAGCATAATAAAGCCAATAGCAGAGGGATAGGACTGATCCAGCAATAAACGTGCCCTGCTCTATTTTAGAAAAACAAGCGCCTCCAGCGGCTCATCAGCGCATTCTTTGGCAAGAAAACCGCTTTAAGTGCAGAAATGATACAGCGATCTACCTAGCGCCAAAATGATGCACTGCAAGATAAAGCGCGCGTTTAAGGTGCAGTAATAATTTTCACAAAGCTTACAACGCCTCTATTTCCCTTACCAATCAGCTAGGCTGATTTGCTCAAAAGTGGTGGGTAAAAATTGAATCATGGGTAAAACCGGATGCAAATGGTGCGCCACCTAAGCTGAATCTGCAGCTCAATACCAATGGCAGCGCCACTTTAACGGGAGCAGCAGCCAGCAATGTTGCCGCCCCAGCGGGCATGGAAACCATTACAAATCGGCCAGCCTAATCGCGCACTCACCGGCCACTTTAGCGCCACCGATTTTTCGCTGAATCCTAGCACCCCGGCTGCGCCTAATTTCCGCCAACTTGCCCTGCTTTTACAAGACGGTGCTTTAATCTGCGGCCAATACTACGGCGCAGGCTACCGTCAGCGAGCGCTACCACAACAAACGCGCTCTTGAAATCGGTATTCCGGCGTTAAATTACGTGGTTGATAAGCTTTATACTGTGGCAGGATATCGCTAAGAGATTAAACAATTGATATTGCGTAGGGTGTGCAAGTGTTTTTCTTGCGCACCGGCCCTTGGTGCGCAACGACTATGTCGTTTCACACCCTACGAAAACCCATAGCTTGAGAATGAAAACGTATTTAGATTTAATTCGCGTCGCAGCTTGTCCCCACCCAACACGTTTCACCAGAGAAATCATGTTTAAAACCATCAAAAACACGCTATGCGCCGCGCTTCTGGCGCTGAGCTTTAGTCAGGGCTGGGCCGAGGATCCGGTTTTTTTAGAGCCTGAACAAGCGCTCAAAATGAGCGCCAAAGCCAAAGATCATCAAACGGTAGAAGTGCGTTTTGCCATTGCAGAGGGCTACTATCTCTATAAAAACAAACTCAAATTCTCGGCCGATTCTGGTGTAGAGCTGGCAGCGCCCAAGTTCCCCCCCTCGCTGAGCCACGACGATCCTAACTTTGGCAAAGTAGAAACATATCGCCAGCAAGTGCTACTGCCGATTCAAGTCAAAAACGCAGCCGCTACTTCATTTAAGCTGACGGTGATTTCGCAAGGCTGCGCCGATGCAGGGCTTTGCTATCCGCCCATTACCCAAGTTGCTGATATCAAACTACCAGCCGCCACTACCAAGCTAGTAACAGAGATTAAGTTGCCAGCCGCTCCAGCCCAACTCGTAGAAGCGACACCTGCGCCAGTGCATGCAATCACGCCAGATACTGTGGCCGTTGCTGAAACAAATATTCAAGCTCCCCTTGTTCAAGCGGCAGCCACCACGGCCCCCCTTGAAGAAGCCCCCCAAGGCGATACCGGCTCGGTAACCAGCCTGTTAGGCAGCGGCAATTTACCGCTGATTCTGCTTAGCTTCTTTGGCTTTGGTCTTCTGCTGGCACTTACACCCTGCGTATTTCCAATGATGCCGATTTTGTCTGGGATTATCGTGGGCTCAGGAAACAACATCAGCAAAAAACGCGCACTCGTTTTATCTCTCGCCTATGTCTTAGGCATGGCAATCAGCTATGCACTGGCAGGCGTTGCAGCGGGTTTATCCGGCTCGCTACTCTCTGCCGCCTTGCAAAATGTGTGGGTGTTAGGCAGTTTTGCGATGGTGTTTGTACTGCTGTCTTTGTCGATGTTTGGCTTTTACGAGCTGCAATTGCCTGCCAGCTTGCAAAGCAAATTATCCAATAGCGCCAATCAGCAAAAAGGCGGCTCCCTGCTCGGCGTGCTGATTATGGGTGCCTTATCGGCGCTGATTGTTGGCCCCTGCGTAGCAGCACCACTGGCTGGCGCTCTGCTTTATATTGCGCAAACACATAATGCCTTGCTCGGTGGTGTGGCCTTATTTGTGATGGCGCTCGGTATGGGTGTGCCGTTGATTATTGTCGGCTGCGCCGCATCTGCCCTACCCCGCGCTGGTGGCTGGATGGAAAACATCAAAAAAGTATTTGGCGTATTGCTGCTAGGTGTGGCCATCTGGTTGGTATCCCCAGTATTACCAGCCCTCTTTTCCATGTTGGCTTGGGGCACACTGCTGATTATCTCGGCCGTTTTCTTGCATGCACTCGATCCACTCCCCCCGCAAACCGCAGGCTGTCCACGTTTTTGCAAAGGCTTGGGCGTCATTGCCTTATTAGCAGGCTCCGCCATGCTGATCGGGGCTTTAAGCGGTAACCGTGATCCATTACAGCCGCTACAAGGCTTTCAGGGGATGGCTGCACAAACTGCAGCCCCGCACAGCCAGTTTGAGCGCGTCACATCGGTTGCTGATTTGGAAAGCAAGCTAGCCAACAGCAAGCAGCCCGTCATGCTCGATTTTTATGCCGACTGGTGCGTGTCTTGCAAAGAGATGGAAAAGTTTACTTTTAGCGACCCTGAAGTGGCTGCCAGAATGGGCCAAATGCGCCTCTTGCAAGCCGATGTCACTGCGAACACCGATGCGGATAAAGCCCTGCTCAAACGCTTTAAACTCTTCGGCCCACCGGGCATTATCTTTTTTGATCCGCAAGGAAAAGAGCAGTTTTCTACTGTGGGATTTCAAGATGCAGTCGCATTTAAAGCCACTTTGGATAAGGCTTTAAAATAAACAGAAATTGAGGATGGGCCCCGCGTGCCCACCCTCTATTTCAATAAACTAACGCCCGATTTCTGCCTGCGGAGTTGCAACTTGCTGATGCACTTTTGCAACAACGGCCTGTGCATCGGCCTTGGAAGCCAAGCCCACCAGCACCACACGATGACGCTTAGACTGGCTGCGGATTTTTACCGGATAGCCCGCCACCTGCAAGCTATCGTAAAGAGCCAACGCCTGATCAATTTTGGCGTAGCTACCCCACACAATACGCCATGCTCCCTGTTGGCTGATTGCACCTGCATGGCCTTCTATTTCGGTTTCAGCGGCCCACTTTTTAAGCTTCTCCGGCTCTACCTTGCCAACCGGCAGAGGCTCTTTATCATGCGGTGCAATATAGAAACTCAAAGGCTCGGTTAGCTCCACCTGCGGGTGCCCCTCTGCCCCAACCGCAATTTTTCCCTCCAGCAGACACACTACGTTTTTATCTACATCGGCCTTGCCCCATAAATCCGTGCCGCGTATCCCCGCTGTCACGGTAGATACGGTGACACTCACATCTCTTTGCGCAGATTTATTCAAGGTATTGGTGGTAAAACGAAAAGCCCCGGTTACCATTTTCAGTGCAGCTTTAAATACATTGCCGTCTTTACCATTGGCCTCATTGAGCTGATCAAGTTGCAAATTAGCATTTTCACCCAGCTTCACCCTACTGCCTTCAGGTAGCTGCACATACACCCTTGCCCCTGCACCGGTGATAATCCGGTCGCTAGGTAAGAGTTGCATTTGCGGTGCCAATGGTTTTTTCACCCCTCCCCGCTCCAGCCATGCTGGCAATTGCACCGATTCCACCCGTGCCGGGTCGGCATAGGCAAAAGAAGTAAGTAATAAACCTATTAAAAGCACTAAACGCATATCAACTTCCTTATGAAACCCGAAGCGCAAACATTCGGGATATAATCATCGGCTTTGTGAAAGTACAACTGGATTTCCGGCATGATCGAGCTCTATACACCGTCTACCATCGAAGCTGCAGCCCAGCAGCATTGGGAAAAAAATCAGGTTTTTGCGGCCATCGAAAAGGCCGGTCAGCCTAAATACTATTGTCTATCGATGTTCCCTTACCCAAGTGGCAAGCTGCACATGGGTCATGTGCGTAACTACACCATAGGCGATGTACTCTCACGCTTCCATGCTTTGAATGGTTTTAATGTCATGCAGCCTATGGGCTGGGATGCCTTTGGCCTGCCTGCTGAAAACGCCGCCATGAAAAACAAGGTGGCTCCAGCAATTTGGACTTACTCCAATATTGAATATATGAAGACCCAGCTCAAGTCTTTGGGCTTGGCTGTGGATTGGAATCGTGAAATCGCCACTTGTAAGCCAGATTACTATCGCTGGGAACAATGGCTATTTACCCGCCTGTTTGAAAAAGGCGTGATTTATAAAAAAAATGGCTCGGTAAACTGGGATCCGGTTGATCAAACCGTATTGGCGAATGAGCAAGTGGTGGATGGGCGCGGCTGGCGCTCTGGCGCAGTGGTTGAAAAGCGCGAAATCCCGATGTATTACTTCAAGATCACCGATTACGCCGAGCAATTGCTGCAAGATTTGGATCAGCTAGATGGCTGGCCCGAGCAAGTTAAAACCATGCAACGCAATTGGATTGGTAAGTCACGCGGCATGGATGTGACCTTTCCTGCCGCTAACCATATCGATGGCAACGATTCGCTCACCGTTTACACCACTCGCCCCGATACCCTGATGGGTGCGACTTATGTGGCCGTTGCCGCCGAGCACCCACTGGCAACTTCAGCAGCCGTGGGCAATGCTGACTTGCAAGCCTTTATTGCCGAATGCAAAAGCGGCTCCGTGGCTGAAGCCGATATGGCAACCATGGAAAAGAAAGGCATGGATTCCGGCCACAAAGTACGCCACCCACTGACAGGCGATTTACTGCCGGTGTGGGTTGCCAACTATGTGCTGATGAATTACGGCACTGGCGCAGTCATGGCCGTGCCTGCGCACGACGAGCGCGATTTTGCCTTTGCCCATAAATACAATCTGCCAATTAAGGCAGTAATTGAAACATCGGCAGGCAGAGACATTGCCGAGCCTTGGCAAGATGCTTATGGCGAGCACGGCGTGTTATTTAATTCTGGCGAGTTTGATGGCCTGAATTTCGAGCAAGCTTACGATGCAATGGCCACTAAATTAGCAGCTCAAAATGCAGGCGCGCCAAAAACTCAGTACCGCTTACGCGACTGGGGTATTAGCCGCCAACGCTACTGGGGCTGCCCAATCCCTATTATTCATTGCGATGCCTGCGGTGATGTCCCCGTACCAGAGCAAGATTTGCCCGTTGTACTGCCGGAAGATGTGATTCCAGATGGCGCTGGCTCGCCTTTGGCACGTATGCCAGAGTTTTACGAGACAACATGTCCGAAGTGCGGCGCAGCTGCCAAGCGCGAAACCGACACTATGGATACATTTGTCGAATCCTCATGGTATTACGCTCGTTATGCCTCGCCAAAATGCGAAACCGGCCTAGTAGACAAAGCCGCGTCCGATCATTGGCTGCCGGTTGATCAGTATATCGGCGGGATTGAACACGCCATTCTGCACCTCTTGTATGCGCGTTTCTTCCACAAGCTAATGCGTGATGAAGGCTTAGTTTCTGGCGACGAGCCATTTAAAAAGCTGCTCACGCAAGGCATGGTGGTGTGCGAGACCTTCTACCGTGATATGGATAACGGCGGCAAAGACTGGATTAATTTTGCCGATGTAGAAATCGAGCGCGATGCCAAGGGCAAAATGATTTCGGCGGTTAGCAAGGCCGATGGCTTGCCAGTGATGGTCGCCGGCGTCGAAAAAATGTCCAAATCCAAAAACAACGGCGTTGATCCACAAGAGCTGATTGATCTATACGGTGCTGATACCGCCCGCCTGTTTATGATGTTTGCCTCGCCACCTGAGCAATCTTTGGAATGGTCTGATGCGGGTGCAGAAGGCGCACATCGCTTCCTGAAACGCTTCTGGAAGCTATCGTTTGATCATGTCAGCACTGGCGTGGTGGCGAAATACGCCGCAGGCGAAATCAGTAAGGAACAAAAAGCGCTGCGCTTTGCCCTACACACCGCCATTGGCAAAGTCAGCGATGACTACAGCCGCCGTCAGCAATTTAATACCGTGATTGCAGCTGTCATGGAGTTGTTAAATACTTACTCCAGCATGCTAAATAAAGGCCAGTTGTCCGATGATGCAGGCAAGGCAATCGCTCAGGAAGTGCTGGAAGCCGCCGCGCTGATGCTGTCGCCGATCGTGCCGCATATTTGCGAATCGATCTGGGCATCACTAGTACCGGGCTCCAACTTACTGAATCAAAGCTGGCCAGTTGTTGACACCACAGCACTGGTGCAAGACGAAATTGAAATGATGATTCAGGTCAACGGTAAACTTCGTGGCAGCATTCGCGTTGCCAAAGACACGCCAAAAGAGCAAATTGAGGCGCTGGCGCTGGGTCATGAACATGTGCTGAAATTCATCACCAGCACACCGAAGAAAATCATCGTTGTTCCTGGCCGTTTAGTCAGTATTGTGGTTTAAGCGACCACAACGCGACGACCCAACTTAAGCGAAATGTTTTTCCTAGGGCGGGTGCAACCCGCGAGCAATCCTAAAAAATACGCGGGTTTCACCCGCCCTACGATAATTCGCTATTTGTTAAGGATGTTACAAAAGCTTAAGTGTGTAGGGTGGGCACTTGTGCCCACGCGTTATACGCATCAACTTAAGCCAATGGCATGGGTTGACTTTTTTGTAGTGCGGGTGAAACCCGCCGTTTTCTAGCATTTCATGCCAAAGTCTGGCGGGTTTCACCCGCCCTACGAATAAGTCAATGCTTGCAAATGAGCGGCAACCAGTAAACAAACGCCTAACCGATGCGCATATGGCACCTGTGCCCACGCGTAACAAGCAACTATTCATCACGCGTGGGCACAAAAACGTGCCCACCCTAACAAGGCAACCCCATGCTTAAAGCCTTTATCTCTCTGCTTCTGTTTAGCCTGCTTACAGGCTGCGGCTTTCATTTGCGTGGCACTGGGCCGGGTACGTTCCCATACACCACAGCCCATGTGATCGGCGATAGCGCAGTTGCCCAGCAGCTGAAGCAAAGCTTATCCACACTGCCAAGCGTTACGCTCAATGCGGTTAAGCCCGCTGTTGTGATTAATATCATGAGTGATAGCACTGAGCAAAAAGTGCTCACGGTCAATAATGCAGGTCGTGTCAGCGAATATCGTTTGCTATATAGAGTAAGTTACAGCGTTCAGGCGGGCGAGCGCCAGTTGATTGAAAATGGCAAATTGCAGCTCAACCGTGATTACAGCTACGACGAACACAATAGCTTGGGTAAAGATGCCGAAGCCACGCTATTGATAACCGATATGCAGCAAGACGCTGCCCAGCAAATTCTGCGCCGCATCAGCGCCTTAGCTAAGTTGAAAGATGCGCCGTAAATTGCATACTCAGCGCAAGGATTAAGCATGCGCCCTGATGATCTTCCCCGACACCTTGGCAAAGGCCTTGCCGAGCTTTACACCCTGCATGGTGACGAAACCCTCCTCGTGCTCGAAGCCGCGCAGCAAATCAGAGATGCTGCGAGGGCGGCAGGCTATACGGAGCGTGAAGTGCTTACCGTAGAGCCCGGCTTTGCTTGGTCTAGCCTAGAAATGCAGGGTAATTCCTTTTCGCTGTTTTCAGATAAAAAACTGATCGAGCTACGCATCACCACCGGCAAGCCGGGCGTTGATGGCGGCAAGGCCATTGAAGCCTATTGCCAGCGTCTGCCGCCCGATACGATTACCTTAGTTACCTGCCCACGGCTCGATAAAACGGGCCAAAACAGCAAGTGGTTTCAAGCGCTATCAGCCAAGGGCGAAGTGCTCGAAGCCAAAAACATCGAACACCGCCAACTGCCCGAATGGATAGCGGCGCGACTCGCCCGCCAGCAGCAAAAACTCGCCCCCGAAGCACTGCAATTTTTAGCCGACAGGGTTGAGGGCAATTTACTGGCCGCCTTTCAGGAAATCCAAAAACTAGCCCTGCTGCACCCTGCGGGTGAAATCAGCGTAAGTGATCTACAAGCCAGCGTTGCCAATGTAGCGCGCTACGATGTATTTCAACTTGGCGCAGCCTTACTCACGGGGGATGCCACCCGCTTTGCCCGCATGCTGGCAGGCCTGCGTGCCGAAGGCGAAGCGCCGCATTTAGTGCTATGGTCGCTGGCGGAAGAAATCCGCACCCTCTATCGCCTAGGCCTTGGCAAGCAACGTGGCACGCCAAGCGCTCAATTATTTAAAGAATTACGTATCTGGGGCGAAAAACAAAAACTAGTCGAGCCTGCGCTTGCCCGAGTAAAAGCCGCCCAACTCAAAACCGCCCTCGCCCACGCGGCCCTGATCGATCAAATGAATAAGGGCATAGGCAAAGGCGAAGTGTGGGACGAACTGATGGTGATGTGCTTGCCGCTGCTAAGGAAAAAATAATCTGGTAGGGTGGGTGGATGAAAACACTAAGCAATTTGCTTCTACATCAATAAGCAACGAAAAAACACAATAGCCACGCTCTCCGCATAGGGCTTTAAAGTCCCCTTAAAGCACGCCGAAGCGAGGAATAAGCGGCTCGGGGTTTCGACAAAGGGGTAGCTAGGCAGCGAGCGAGCAGCCTTTGTCGCCGAGCCGATTATCCGCAGTGAGGGGATTTCGTGCTGGCCGGGGCGGCCTTCTTTGCTTCCTTTCTTGGCCGTTCAAGAAAGGGAGTCCCCGCGGGGATGCCGCGCCTAAATCAAGGTGCTGAAGGCACTAAAAAGAGTTTTTAGACTTTAGTTAGTGCTTCTGAGGTGAAACCCTCTGGCGTGAAATACTACAAACCGGCGGGTTTCACCCGCCCTACATTGAACAGAACCAACCGCCACTACGATCGACCCAACCAAATATAAAAAAACAGGGCCCCCCAATGAAAGAACAAATCCTCGTCAACATCACCCCACAAGAAACCCGCGTGGCCACCGTTGAAGATGGTGTGGTTCAAGATATTCATATCGAGCGATCTGCCCACCGTGGCTTGGTTGGCAATATTTATTTGGGCGTGGTGAAACGCGTCTTACCCGGCATGCAAAGCGCCTTTATTGAAATTGGCTTGGAACGCGCCGCTTTTTTGCATATCGCCGATGTCATTGAGCAGCGCCAGCACCCTAATGAAGTGCAAAGAATCGAGCGCATTGTGCACGAAGGCCAACCGGTGCTGGTGCAAGTGGCCAAAGACCCGATCGGCAGCAAGGGCGCTCGGCTCTCTACCCAGATCAGCATTGCAGGGCGCTTTTTAGTTTTTTTGCCACAAGAAAAACATATCGGGATCAGCCAGCGCATCGACAACGATGGCGAACGCAATCAGCTGCGTAAGCGCCTTGAATTATTACTCGCCGAATCAAAGCATCAAGGCTATATCATCCGCACCTCGGCCGAACACGCCACGGATGAAGAGCTGACAGCAGATATCAATTATCTAGATAAAATCTGGGCTGATATCCAGCAAAAGTCCGTCACCCTGCCCGCTCGTTCACTATTATTCCAAGATTTATCACTACAATTACGCGTCTTGCGCGATATGGTGAATACCGAAACCGAAGAAGTACTGGTCGATTCCCGCGAAAATTTCGCCAAAATGAGCGAATTTGCTGGCTCCTTTGTCTCCGATGTATTGCCCCGCATCAAGCACTACGTTGGCGAGCGGCCGCTCTTTGAATTATTTGCCGTAGAAGCAGAAATCGAGCATGCCATGGTGCGCCGGGTTGATCTCAAATTTGGCGGCTATTTGATCATCGATCAAACCGAAGCCATGACCACGGTGGATGTAAACACCGGCGGCTTTGTCGGCACCCGCTCCTTTGACGACACCATTTTTAAAACCAATCTTGAAGCCACCCAAGTCATTGCCCGCCAGCTGCGCCTGCGTAATTTAGGCGGCATTATCATTGTCGATTTTATTGATATGGATAATGAAGAGCACAAAACCGCGGTGATGGACGAGCTAAAAAAAGCCATCAGCCGCGATCGAACCAAGGTGACCATCAGCCACTTTACCAGCCTTGGCTTGGTTGAAATCACAAGGAAACGCACCCGCGAATCCCTCGCCCATGTGCTGTGCCAAACCTGCCCCACCTGCCAGGGGCGCGGCGAAATCAAAACGGCGCAAACCATTTGCTACGAAATCCTGCGCGAAATCCTGCGTGAAGCCCGTCAATTCAACGCCAAAGAATACCGAATCCTCGCCTCGCAAAGCGTGATCGATATGTTCCTCGACGAAGAATCAGCCAACCTCGCTCAGCTCGCCGACTTTATCCAAAAACCCATCTACCTGCAGGTAGAAAGCGCCTACACCCAGGAAATATTTGATGTGGTGCTGGTGTAAAAACCGATACCCCGCCCTAGGGTCTGTTGACGTTTGATTCACAGCTGCGTTTGGCCCAGTTTTGGGGCTGAACAAGGCAAAAATTGCGACATTGTACGAGTACCATTAGCTATTTTTAACGCCGTGCAGCCCCAAAAATGAGCCAAACCCTCCGCGTGTGAGGGGTTTTCCTCGCTCAGCGATGGGGCTGGGCCGGAAAATGGCAATTCACTGCGTTATGCTCCTCGGAAATAACTAGTTATTGCCTTCGTCGCATGTCTTGTGACGGGTCATTTTCCGGCCCAGCGCAGGCGCGAATCAAACGTCAACAGACCCTAGGCATTAGCCATGTAGGGCGGGTGAAACCCGTGTCTTTTTCCGTACTGCTCACCGCTTGCCCCATGAAGATTCAATAGCCAGATGACCAGCAAGAAAGATACATAAGCAAAATTTAAGCTAACGATAGATTGAAGAAAGAATAAGATTACAAGAACATTGCCAAGCCACTGTAGATCAATACAGACATAGTGCTTACGCAACACCACAAAACATGCAAGCCCCCTAGTAACACCAAGCACAATAGCTGTACGACACAGCCCTATAATTAAATTCCTGCTACAAACCTCACAAGCTAAACCAAGCCTGCATATCGCTCTGCCACTCATCCCAGCCGACAAACGTAGGCAAAAAACTTCATATAGGCATTTCATATAGGAGAAATCTTTCCTAGAGTGGTGATTATGCCTATCACATACTCCATCCCTCTTTTAACGACGGACCCGCAGCAGCAAAGGCTACAGGCGCTGCAGGCAGAGTTTTGTAATGGTTGTAATTTAGTTGCTCCCATTGCGCAGCAACACCGCTGCTGGCACCGCGTAACCTTACATCATTTAGCTTACCGTGTACTGCGTGAGCAGCTGCCAGATTTAGGCGCGCAAATGGCTTGTAATGCCATTTATGCCGTTTGCCGAGCTTATCGCACCCTTTATGAGCACCCCCTGAGCAAATGGAAGAATCTGCCTGCCGAATCTCCTTTGCCTAAATTACATTTTTTACCCTCCGCACCCGTTTATTTCGACCGCCATACTTTAAGCATTAAAGACAATATTTTGTCGATGTTTACTTTAGAGGGACGATTGCGCTTTCAATTACAACTCCCCCCTGAAGTAATTGGCAGCTTTAGCTCTCAGCGTTTAAGAGAAATTGTTCTTACCAATAGCCATCCCCATTATTTGCTTAGTTTTATTTTTTTAAATTTAGATGAAGTAGCACAATCCACCCATCAAGATGAATGGCCAGAGTATTTATTAACTTTAGATTCGCCCCAAACGAATGAAGAAAGCGTGTAATCACTTTTCAATAAAGGATATTTTATGAAGCAGCATTTACAGCCTCGCTCTGAATTGGCCAGTGTATTACACGGTTTACGCCAGCATTTTTGGGTAGCGGGCATATTTAGTTTCTTTATTAATTTACTCATGCTGGTGCCTTCCATTTATATGCTGCAAGTTTACGACCGAGTCCTAGCCAGCAGAAATGAAACCACTTTAGTCATGATTACGGTGATTACGCTGGGGCTGTACGGCTTAATGTCTTTACTAGAAATGGTGCGCTCAAGGCTATTGGTGCGAATCAGTAGTAAATTAGATTCACAGCTTAATGCGCGGGTATTTACAGCCGCTTTTGAGCGCAATTTAAGAGCGGGCAATAGTGATGCAGGCCTTGCCTTGGCCGATTTAAATAATATTCGCCAGTTTTTAACCGGCCAAGGTTTATTTGCCTTTTTTGATGCGCCTTGGGCCCCTATTTATCTGGCCGTATTATTTATGCTTGGATCCTTATTGGGCTGGCTAGCCGTGGTGGGCGCGGTACTCTTGACTGGGCTTGCCTATATCACCGAATTAGTCAGTAAAAAACCCATAGCCGAAGCAGGCACCCATTCCAATTTAGCCACTCGATTTGCCAATAATAATTTACGTAATGCCGAAGTCATCGAGGCAATGGGCATGCTCGATGGGCTAATGCAGCGCTGGTATAAGCATCACGGTAAATTCCTGGCCTTGCAAGGCGAAGCCAGCGATAAAGCTGGTGGTATTTCGGCCATTACCAAATTCACCCGTATTAGTTTGCAATCTTTGATTTTAGGCGCAGGAGCCCTACTGGTGATTGAAGGCTCCACCACGCCGGGCGCGATGATTGCCGGTTCTATTTTAATGGGCCGGGCCTTAGCCCCCATTGAGCTAGCCATTGGCACATGGAAGCAATTTATTAGCGTGCGCTCGGCTTATTCCCGCCTGCAAGAACTCATGGCCACCTTCCCTGCTCGCCCTGTAGGCATGAGCCTGCCCCGCCCTAGCGGCCAGCTTTTGGTCGATAACGTATCCGCCGTGATTCCCGGTACGCAGAATATGGTGATTAAGGGCATCAATTTTGGCATGGCAGCAGGGCAAATTTTAGGCATTGTCGGCCCGAGTGCCAGCGGTAAATCATCGCTAGCGCGACTTCTAGTCGGTATTTGGCCCACCGTCATGGGCAAAGTACGGCTAGATGGCGTGGATGTTTACACTTGGAATAAAGCCGAGCTGGGCCCGCATCTAGGCTACCTGCCGCAAGACGTTGAATTGTTTTCTGGCACCATCGCTGAAAACATCGCCCGCTTTGGCGAAATAGACAGCGAAAAAGTCGTCGCAGCAGCGCAAATGGCCGATGTCCACGAAATGATCTTGCGCCTACCCAAGGGCTACGACACCGCCATTGGCGAGGGTGGATCAGGATTATCCGGCGGCCAGCGCCAGCGCATCGGCCTAGCCCGCGCCCTGTACGGCAATCCCAGCTTAATTGTACTGGACGAGCCCAACGCCAATCTGGATGAGCTGGGCGAGCGCGCCTTGGTGCAAGGCATCTTAAGGGCCAAAGAAGGCGGTGCCACCATCGTGCTCATCACCCATCGCACACACGTACTGGCCGTAGTCGATTTATTACTGGTGATCGCCGACGGCACCTTGCGTTATTACGGCCCACGCGATCAAGTTTTGGCTGCGCTCAACCCGCCACCAGCCGTCGCACCGGCCATGGCAGAGCAGCAATCTTAAAGCGTCTACTCATTGTATTGAAGCACGGCGGCTTGCACTTCGAATCATCGTAGAGCGGGTGAAACCCGCGTATTTTTTAGCATTGCTCGCGGGTTTCACCCGCCCTACAAAAACGATTAATCAACAGTCTGTACGCGGGTACACCCCGCCAAAACCCCAATAACTGAGGGCTGCATCATGTTAAAGCTTGCCAAACAAATCTCCCCCGAACCGGTATTAGATGTTGATAACTCGCTCACCGACACCCGCTCTGTCACCCGGCTAGGCTTGTTTATTCTTTTGTTTGGTCTGGGGGGCTTTCTGCTTTGGGCCGCTTTTGCCCCGCTGGATGAAGGTGTACCCACCAATGGCGTGGTGAGTGTAGAGAGCAAACGCAAGGCGATCCAGCATTTACAAGGCGGCATGGTGGCTAAAATTCTGGTCAAAGAAGGCGCAGAGGTGGCCGCAAACCAGCCCTTGATCTTGCTCGATCAAACACAAATTAATGCCATTTTATCCACCGTGCAAAATAACTTCTGGCAAACCCAAGCCTTGGCCGATCGGCTGAGTGCCGAGCTTAAGCACGCACCGCAAATCACCTTCAATGAAAAAATGCGGCAAGAGAGCAATCCCCAAGCCAAAGATATTATGAAAACGCAATCTCAGCTTTTTGTAACCCGCCGCACGGCACTGATCAACGAAGGCAATATTCTGCAACAAACCATTGCCGGGATTAATGAGCAAATTAACGGCCTGCGCGCCCTAGAAGCGGGGCGAAAACAACAAATTAAATTGCTAGAAAAAGACATCGCTGGTCTGCGCGATTTAGTAGCCGATGGCTTTGCCCCGCGCACCCGCCTTTTTGAAATGGAGCGCTTATTTGCTCAGGTGTCTGGTGAATACGGCGAAGGCCTCAGCCGCATAGAACAAGCCAGCCGGCAAAAAGGCGAGCTTAGCCTCAGAATTTTGCAACGCACTCAGGAATTCAACAAAGAAGTAGAAACCCAGTACAGCCAGATTCAAGGTGATTTAAACCGCTGGAATAATGAGCTTAAAACCCGGGAAGAAGACTTGGCCCGCACCGTTTTACGCTCTCCCACAGCAGGCCGCGTAGTGGGGCTGAATATTCATACCATCGGCGGCATTATCCGCCCCGGCGACACCCTGATGGAAATCGTGCCAGAAAACGACGAACTAGTCGTTGAAATCCAGCTGCCACCGCATTTAATCGACAAAGTACACCCCGGCCTGCTGGCTGATATTCGCTTCGCCTCCTTAGGCAACAAAGGCACAGCGCCAATTCTGGAAGGAGAGCTCACAAGTATTTCTGCCGACCGAATTGTAGACCCGCACGGCAATCCTTATTTCAGTGCCAAAGTAGTGGTCACCAAAAAAGGCCTTGCCGAGCTAAGCCGTGAAAAGCTCGCCATCCAGCCGGGCATGTCTACCGAAGTCGTCATCAAAACCGGCGAGCGCAGCCTTCTGGATTACCTGACCCGTCCGTTATTTAATCGCCTTGCCTTTGCCTTTACCGAGAAATAAGGAGATCCCTATGCACAGCAAGATCTGCTTAATCCCCCTGTTATTTTGCGCTGCCAGCCATGCCGCAGATTTAGCCCAGCTTTACCCCAAGGCCATGCAAAACGACAGCCGCTTTGCCCTTGCCAAAGCACAAAACTTAGCCGCGCAAGAAATTGTCCCCATTGCCAGAGCCGCCTTACTACCTAATTTATCACTCTCTGCCCAAGGCAGCCGGGAGTGGGTTAAAACCGAATTTGATATAGGCGAAGGCGCAAAAGAGCAAACCATTGCTAAAGACTATTTATTTAATGGCCAAGTTTACGCCGCCACCCTTGTGCAACCCTTATTCAAAATGGCCGCATGGGATAATCTATCGCAAGCCGAGTTTCAGCAAAAAGAAGCCAATCACGCGCTTGATCGCAGCCAGCAAGAGCTTATTTTAAGGCTGGCCCAGCAATACCTTGATGTGCAGCTGGCTTTTGACAAGCTTCAGCTCTTAAGCGAGCAAAAAAAGGCCTATCAGGAGCAAAAAACCCAAGCCACCAAATGGTATGCAGCAGGCCACGGCACCGTGACGGATGTAAACGAAGCGCAAAACCGCCTAGATTTTGTTGATGCCGATATTCTTTCTGCCGAAGCTGCACACAGCAGCAAGCTGCATGAACTCAGCGTTACCGTTGGGGAGCCGATGAGCAGACTGGCCCACCGTAAACCCACCGATATGCAGGCCGATTTGCACCTGCGCTACCCATTGGCCGAATGGCTTAATCAGGCCAAGCAAAACAATCCCATCCTCTTTGAGCGCCAGGCTTCGGTGAACGCCGCTCAATTAGAAATCAGCAAAAATATCGATCAACACCTACCCACCGTTGATCTGCGGCTGCGCAGCAGCTATGAGCACAGCCCCAGCTATACCACGGTAGATAATCTGATCAAATCTAATAGCATCATGGTCTACGCCAGCATTCCGGTTTTCTCCGGAGGTGAAATCAACGCCCGCAGCAAACGCGCCGTCGCCATGCACACCGCAGCCACCGAAGATCAGCGCAGCATGCAGCAACAAGTTGAGCTGGGCTTACGCCAGCAATATCTGGACTTAAGCTCCAGCTCTGCACAAATCAGAGCCCTACAAGAAGCCGTGCGCTCTGGTGATGTGCTCATCCAATCCACCCGCAAAGGTATCCAATCCGGGGTTCGCAGCAATGTGGATTTGCTCAATGCTCAAAGCCGCTTCTTTGAAGCCCAACAAAAACACACAGCCGCCCAATACACCTACCTAAGCGGCTATATCCGCCTAAAATTTTATGCCGGTACATTGCAAGAAACAGATTTGCAAGCGGTAGATCAGGTATTGCGTTGAGGAAGCAAAATGTTTTTCGTAGGGCGGGTGAAACCCGCCAAGCTTTGCGATGAAACACGAAAAACGGCGGGTTTCACCCGCCCTACGGTTTATTTGTAAATTGATATAAATTTGCAATTTCAAATTCATATTTTTTCCTAGAGCCGGTGCTTACCCGCCGTGTTTTATTTTAAATAATAAAGACGAAACAATGCCCAATTACATTCGATCAAATATTGGAGGCGCATGTTACTTCTTTACCGTGGTCACCGAACACCGGCAAAAGATACTTACCAATCCTGATATACGAACTGCACTACGCTCGGCTATTCAACAAACTAGGATCACCCATCCTTTTCAAATCGATGCATGGGTATTGCTACCCGATCACCTGCACTGCATATGGACACTACCAGAAGGTGATGCTGACTTTTCTAATCGTTGGCGATTAATTAAAAGAGATGTCAGCGTGATCTGTGGCCCCAATTATTTAAATCCTGATCTTTTAAGCCAAAGACGGATCAACAGACAAAATTCAACCATTTGGCAGGCACGCTTTTGGGAGCACTTAATTAGAGATGATCCAGATTATGAAAATCACATGAATTATCTACATTTCAACCCTGTAAAGCATGGATTGGTCAAAAAGATCGCAGATTGGCCTTGGTCATCATTTCACCGATATATTGCACGCAAAACCTATCCAGCGAATTGGGGTGGAGTAGGTGATAAAAATATTGTTATGCCATACGATGATTGAACAACAACGGCGGGTTTCACCCGCCAAACACAATAAAAACACTCACCATAAAACGAGGGAATCGATGTCGCCACACTCCAGCAATATCGCATTTAACCCCAAGCTAGAGCATATTCGCGCTTTGGCGGCGCTATTGGTTTTTTTCTATCACGCATTTCATCATTTTTATGGCAGCTGGCAATCGTTTCCTTCCTGGCCCTTACTCGCCATTTTTACTGAAGGCCATATTGGCGTTGGTTTATTTTTTACTCTTTCCGGCTATTTATTTATGAAAATAGCCATCAGCGGAAATATTGATTATCGCCGCTTTATTTTCAACCGTTTCTTGCGTATTTTTCCATTATTTTTACTGGTTTTTTTCTTAGCCATTTCGCTAGGCCGTGATAAATTTCAGCCTCAGGATTTACTCTATTTATTCATCAGTAATATTGGTAAGCCCGCCACTTCTGATTATTTTGTAACCGGTGCAGCATGGACTATTTCAATTGAATTCACTTTTTATCTTATTTTTCCATTTCTAGCACTCTTTGTCCGCCAGCAAGGCTTGGTCTATATTGGCAGAATGCTGCTTATTTTTTTAGTTTTAAAATTATGTGTACTTAGTCTTGCCGCACACCCTGCCCATGTATTGCAATCCACACTCATTGGCCGGCTTGATCAGTTTTTAATTGGCATGGGCTTTGCCACATTAGCGCTCGGCTCTTTTTTTAAAAGGCCCTATGCATTAATAATAACCACGCTAATCATTATCTCGATCAGCGTATTCCGCTCCCAATACGCTATTTTATTTAATGAAAGCAGCCGCAGTTTTATTTTAGTAATCTGGTATACCTTAGAAGCATTGCTATGGGGGCTGTTTATTTATGCCTATGCAAATACTCAATGGCGTCTACCTGATCTAATAGAAAAATTTCTATCTTTTATCGGGCAGCGCTCTTATTCATTTTATCTATTGCATGCCATGGTTCTTTATTTATTAAGTCATTATCTGGTTAGCGATTTATCTATCCCTATTTTACTAGGAAAAATCACTCTGGCACTACTGCTAAGTTGCCTGCTAGCCGATTTAAGCTGGCGTAGTATTGAATTGCCATTTTTAAACTTGCGTCAGCATTATGTTCATTAAATAATTCGTTGATCAAATCACCCTTTATCTATTTATTAACAAGCAAGGAAAATCAGCATGAGCGATTGGACAGCAGGCTATATAGCAGATATCGGATATACATTTGGCTATTACAGTGAGCTTAATCCGCTACGGGTAAAGCTGGCTTTTCTGAGCGCTGGCTTAGCCTATCCAGAAATGGGTAATGCATGTGAATTAGGCTTTGGCCAGGGAATGAGTGCTAATTTGCATGCAGCCGCCAGTGTAACGCAATGGCATGGCACCGATTTCAATCCGTCTCAGGCGGGCTTTGCCCAAGAGTTGGCCGGTATTTCTGGTGGAGGGGCTAAATTATTTGATGAAGCCTTTGCTGATTTTGCTGCCCGCAGTGATTTACCCGAATTCGATTATATCGGCCTGCATGGTATTTGGAGCTGGATATCAGATGAAAACCGTGGCGTAATTGTTGAATTTATTCGCCGAAAACTAAAAGTAGGCGGTGTTTTATATATTAGCTATAACACCCAGCCCGGCTGGGCCAGCTTTGCTCCAATACGGCATTTAATGACCGAACACGCCGAGATTATTGGTGCAGAAGGCAATGGCATTGTGAGCCGGATTAATGGCGCACTCGATTTCACTGAAAAACTACTTGCCACCCAGCCTATGTATGCACGGGCAAACCCGCAAATCGCGGAGCGAATACAAAAAATAAAAGAACAAAATCGCCACTATCTGGCACATGAATATTTTAATCGGGATTGGCTGCCTATGCACTTTGCCACCATGGCAGAGTGGCTAGAGCCCGCCAAGCTCAGCTTTGCCTGCTCTGCGCATTATATGGATCATATTGATGCGATTAATTTAACAGCGGAGCAGCAGCAATTTCTTGCGGAAATTCCAGACGCTATGTTCAAAGAAACCACGCGTGATTTTATGGTGAATCAGCAATTTCGCCGCGATTACTGGGTGCGTGGGCCACGCAAACTCAGTAAATTAGCGCAGGCAGAGCAAGCTCGGCAATTGCGCGTGCTGCTGGTTCAACACCGTGCCGATGTATCGCTCAAAGTAACAGGCAATCTGGGCGAAGCCACTATGCAAGACCATGTTTATGCGCCCATTTTAAACACCATGGCCGATCATCAGATCATCAGCCTTGGGCAAATCGAACAAGCCACTGGCCTGGCTTTATCACAAATTTTACAAGCCGCCCTCGTGTTAATTGGCGGAGGCAGCGTGGTGGCCGTGCAAGACGATGCCCATATTGCCAAAGCCAAAAAAGCCTGCGAAAAACTCAACCATTATTTATGCAATCAGGCGCGTGGCAGCCACGATATCAGCCATCTGGCTAGCCCTGTTTCAGGCGGGGGCATTAGCATCGGGCGCTTTCAGCAGTTGTTTTTACTGGCCCGCAGCCAAGGCAAAAAGCACCCGGCAGAATGGGCACAATTTGCTTGGCAAATCTTAGCCATGCAAAACCAAACCTTGGTAAAAGAAGGGCAAACTTTAGAAACGGAAGAAGACAATCTCGCCGAATTAAATCGCCAGGCGCAAACGTTTTCAGAAAAGCAGCTGAGCATCTTTAAAGCGCTGGGAATCGCCGGGTAAGGCTTAGTAAATCAGCTAGCGGGTTTTGCTCCAATTCTGTCAGCTTAAGCGAAACTAGCGGGGCATAATGCTTTTGTAGTTTGGGTTAGCTGATTTATTCGCCTATTTAAGGGCGGATAAATCAGCGTAACCCAACATTTAGGCGCAAAAGAATGTTGGGTTACGCGATAAAGCCTGCTAACCCAACCTACAAACTGGAAATAGCCGGATGAGGTTTAATTATTCAGCTAGCGGGTTTTACCCCAATCCTATCAACTTAAGTTTTTGTCTTAGGATAAAGCGGCATTTCGTAGGGTGTACAACGACGAAGTCGTTGCGCACCGAGAGCGGTGCGCAAGAAAAACGACTTGCACACCCTACGCAAAACTAAATCTTGCCCTGTTTTTTGCCTTAAGTTGATAGGATTGGGTTTTACCCGCCCTACAATGATTTAATCCTTGTAATTGTACAAAACATTTAAACCAGTCTTTGCAATAAATCTAATGGCGCAATATATAAAGTAGTTCTGCCATCTTTGCTAGGCAGTAGCAAACGGTACTCCGCCAGCTTGTTTAAATAGCTTCTGGCGGAATTATCCGCAATGCCATAATCGCTGACTATTTCTTTTACTGAAAAATACCTGCCCGGTGATTTGCTGGCTTTTTTAATAATATCTTTTTGCACAAAATTAAGTGCCTGACCAAATTTTGATTTCTCCAGCAGCGCTACAACCTGATTAAACTCTTGCGTTTTTTCTTCAAGGTATTTTTTTAGCTCATCAAAGGCTTGAATAATAATATCCAGCTGATAATCAATAAAATAGGTTAAATCGTTCTGATCTGTTTCTGTATATAAATAAGACAGGCCATAATCCTTGGGGCTGTTTTTAAGTAATTTACTAATAGAAATATACTTAAACAGATCGTACTCATTCTTAAGCATAAACCAATAAAACAGAGCTCTGGCTGTGCGGCCATTGCCATCCCTGAATGGGTGCTCAAAACCCAGCATAAAATGCAGAATAATGGCCTTCACTACCGGCGCAATAAACTCGCAACCATCTAGGCCGGAATGATTGGCATTGGCAAAATCACACAGCGCTTGCAAGCGCTCCTGAATTAAGTGGTGTTTAGGCGGCTGATGCGCAATGCCCCCGTTGCCGTCTTCCACAAAAATATCGTCGGCATCCCTAAAATGCCCGGGCAAAACGCTATTGCCCGTTGTGCCTTCTGTGGCTACCCGATGAAAATCTAAAATCAAATCAACCGTTAATGCTTGCTTACACTCTTTTTCTGCTTGTTTAAGCAGAAAAAAATTATTAAGAATCATCCGCTCGTCTTCATTAAGCGGCGCTCTTTCATCCTCCAGCATTTTTTTTGCCACTTCACGCGTGGTAGCCGCGCCCTCCAGCTGCGCACTGCTGATGGCTTCTTCCATAATTAAGGAGGAGACAAGAAATTTGGCCTGAATTTGCATCGTAGCGGCCATTCCAGCCACCACCGCCACGCTGCCACCTGCCGTCTTAATCACCTGATGCAGCTTGGCTTCCATCGAATTTGGGATGCAATAGCTAAAGGATTCGCCTTGCTCGTCGAATAAATCGATCTCCTTCATCTGGATAAAGCGCTGAAACTTGATCGCAAACCAAATATTTTGCGCTTCATCTCTGGGAACCCGCCATTTCAGCTTATCCCAATGCAGATAGCGGCCCTTGCTATCGGTTAAATCATATAAAGGCAGATACTTTTGGAGCGTTGGAAAATCAACCTGCACCAGATCAAATTTTGGCGCTCTCTCTACCCTTGGCTTAGCCATAATCTCAAATCCATCATTTTGCGTTAACAGCCCTCAGCATGACATGCCTGTGGCTAAAGTCAATCTTGCATACATTTTCAGCACCAAAATACAGCGGTAGCAGATCGTATTTAAACTCTGTATCTGCCACACAATCACCTCCGTCACACTTCCAAACAAAAACCACTGCACATTTACTTTGCCTCCGCCAGCCTGCACAAACGAAGTAATGGCCATAGCGAACAACACTGTGTCGGCTCGTATTCCAAACAGAACTTACCTGGCAGAAAACCCGAGGCTATTCTCTTTGATAAGCAATCAGGAGCAAAACCATGTCACACCAGATCAATCCGGCAGGTCTTAAGCTGGTTAAACAGTTTGAAGGCCTTTATCTGCAACCCTACACCTGCCCGGCGGGAGTATGGACAATAGGCTACGGCCACACAGATGGCATCAACGCCAGTACGGCGAATATCAGTGAAGCGGAAGCCGATGCTTTACTTGCCAAAGATCTGGCAAAAGTGGCTGCCGCCATTGAGAAGCTGGTTAAAGTAAAGCTGCACAGCAATCAGTTTTCAGCGCTTTGCAGTTTTACTTTCAATGTAGGTGTGAGCAGCTTGCAGCACAGCACCCTGCTTAAAAAACTAAACGCAGGCCATGATGCTGCCGTACCCGCTGAAATGGCCAGATGGAATAAAGCGCGTGAGCCCGCCAGTGGCCAGCTAAAAGTACTCAAAGGCCTGGTCGCCCGACGGGCCGCAGAAGCCAGCTTATGGCTGGAGAGCCACGATAGCTTTATTAACGCCAGCACCATGGCGCAAAGCGTTTCTGCCGATGAGCACGGCTATCAGGTGATTGCGCGCAAGGGTTTAAATCTGCGCTCGGGGGCCGGTTTAGAATTTTCTATCCTTGAGCTGCTGCCTGCGCAAAAGAAGGTATTTGTATTAAGAGAAAAAGAAGGCTGGGCCGCCATTGATCTGGACGGGGACGGGCTACTGGATGGCTGGGCCTTAGCTGATTTTTTGCGGGAGTATTCTGGGGTTTAATCACACAGCAGATAAAGCAAATAATGATGGCTCTTACTCATCAGGCATCATTCTATTTATGTGTTTAGATAATTTATAGAAAAACCCCCGCATCCATAACAGATGCGGGGGTTGGGTAAACGCAGCAGGTGTTTAAAATCTCAGCCTGCTGCATTGAGCTTTACGCAGCGATAATGGCCAAGTTAGCGTTAGTAAAGAGTACATAATCGGCCGCAGTCATATCAATGGAGCCAACCAGAGTAACAACATCGCCTGTTTCCAAAATGGTATTGGTACCGCCATTGGCATCAGCAGTCAGGATCAACATACGACTATTGGTAGTGTCATACAGCGATACAAAAATCTCAGCAGAAGCAGTGAGACCCGTAATGGTTGAAGTACCAATCGCAGCATCAAATGCTGCTTGCAAGGTACCGGTTGTAGTGCCACCGGTAGTTAGCTTGATTAAATCTGCACCCGTAGTAATCGCTGCAGCAGAAGCATTAACAGCAACAGATTGAACAACTGTTGCTGATACTGCAGCCGTTGCGACTGTTCCGTTTAAGGCGCCTCCTGAGTAATTAGCATTTGTTGCAGACAGATTCAATACGTCTGAAGTTGCTGCAGAAGTCCCGATTACAAAGTCCATCACGCGGGACGCAGTACCAATGATCGTGGATACCGCACCTGACGCCGTATCACCACGCAAGACAAAGTTATCAGCGCCTGTGCCACCTGTTAATGAATCGGCAGCCGTTGTAGCAGCACCTGATACCCGGTTGGCTAAGGTGTCATTACCTGCACCACCCACCAAGGTATCTGCCACAGTAGAACCAACCAAGACATCGTTGCCCGAGCCGCCCGTTGCAGTAATTGAAGCAGTCACCACACCTGTCGCAAGCATCGTTAAGGCGCCCGTTAATGCAGAAGCATTAATTGTGGAAGCGCCGGTAATGGCTCCAGCAAAGGTAATATCATTGCTGCCGGTAAGGTTGATCGTGCCTAAAGTACCGCCGGACAGACCCGCCATCGTCAAGCCGCCTGTTAATGTAGCAACATCAAATGCTAGGCCCAGTACAGTAGTCGAGCCAGCCACAGCAGCAGTCGCTGTACCACTGCTCAGGTTTAATGTACCTACGCCAGTTGTAGTAATCAGGCCAGTTACATCCCAGCCATTTGTGTTCAGCGTTAATGTATTGGTATTGACTGTTGGAGTAGCAGTAACGCCTATCGTACCAGCAGAATTAGCGCCCAGACCAATGGTTGTACCCGTGTTAACGGTCGCAACAGCGCCTGTTGTTACTGCAGCATGCACATTGATCGTGTTAATACCCACCAGCTTGGTTGCATCAATCGAAGCGCCCAAGCCATCATTCAGACGTAGCGTTTCAAAATTGGTGTAGTTAGCGGCATTGGCTGCAGTCGTTACGGTTACAGCAACAGCTGTTGCAGAAGCAATCGACAAGATATCCGTGCCGTCGCCACCGTTTACACTACCACCAGTCCCCATAATGCCTGCTGTTACCGTGTCGTTACCTGCACCCGTGGTATGAGCAACGGTGGATGCTGCCACGGTAATAGTATCAGCGCCGGTAGATGAAGTGCCTACAAACTGCTGACCTGCGGCCAAAGCTGTTGTAAGAATTACGCCACCTGTGCTGGTGCTGGTGATCACGCCTGCAGCAGTCAGTGTTTGTGCATCCGCTGTAAATTTACCTGCGCCAGAAACATTAAGCGTAGTTGCAACAGCACTGCCTAATGCGTCCACTTGCAAATCTACATCTGCTTTTACCGCTAGCGACACCGCTTTTGCAGTAGTGGCGGTTACGTCGAATGAGCGGCTGCCTGTTGCATTAATGGTTAAGGATGTAGCTTCTGCATCGGTAACAACCGTTGTACCCGCATCAGTACCCGCAGCACCTTCATCCACACCGTTTAAATTAAGCACTAAAGCCCGTGTTGCAGCTGTTGCCGTGAGTGTCACATTGTTAACTGTTGTTGCAGCATTTAAATTGGTCAGATTAAGTGTAGTTACGCCATCGCCAGTAATCGTAGATGCGCCTGTTGCACCACTTACGGTTACTGTTTTCAGCGTGCTACCCGTTGCAGCCGCCGTGCCGCTACGATCAGTAACAGCTACCGCAGCACCATTGGTTACACTTACCGAAGCAAGTTTATTAGCTACGGCAGTACCACCAATTGTCACATTACCTGTACCTGCAACCACTGCTAAATCACCGCCTGTTCCGATCACGGCCACATTACCCGCGCCTGAAGTAGCAACACTGACATTCGCGGTATCTGCCGCGGTAACTGTCATTGCGCCTACACCATTGATCGTGGCCTTTGTAAGCCCAGTCCAAGTTGTCATATCTGCAGTTACACCTGCACTAGACGACAAGGTGACAGTTTCAATATTTTTAACCACTTGGCTAGTCGAAGTAGCAATCGCTGTCGTATCAGAAACGGTTAAAACATCCGTACCCGCACCACCATCCAGACTATCCAGAGCGCCAAAACCGCCTACCGCTGTAGAGCTGAAGCTATCGCTGCCTGCTGTACCCGTAAAGCTATCGATACCGGTAGTCAGGGTGAAGGCTGAGCCTTGAGTAACAATCGAATTCAAATTGGTCGTCACTGCTGCTGTTTGCGCCGCTTGATTCGCCGTCGTTACCGCGGAAAGGAAAGTACGTGCGGTATCTGCTGCTGTAGTGCCTACGTATTTTAAAATACCAGTCGCATCAGATGCGGCTGTGGTGTAAGCCGCAGCAACAGCCAGTTTAGAATTTAAGGTGGTTAAATCCGTACCCTGTGCACCATTCAATACCGCGACCGCCATAGTGCCAACAGTCATACGGCCTTGGCTAATTTCGTTTAGATAAAATTGCAAGCCAGCAGTTTCTGCCGCGCGGCCAAATGAGGCTTGGTAAACAGCGTTGATTTGTGCGGCCAAAGCTTGCGAGCCATACAATGTTACAGATTCTGTGGAGGTAGCGAATGCGCTGGCAATTGCCGATGCACCGCCTTCTTTATCAAATTTTTCCGCCCAAAATTGCTGCCCAGCATAGTCGGCTGGACGTTGATAATAAGCGACATAGAGTTTTTGCACGAATGCTAATGCTGCTGCAGTTGCCATTTTTACGAACTCCTAAAAGTTTATGTAAGCTATCGTCCAGCTTCACGCCAGGGCTTTTCCATAATGGATTGCGCCTCGGACAAATGCATTGTTCTCTCACCCTATTTTTAAAAATGTGATTGCAATCACAAAAGCGCATTTACCCTTGCATAAGAAGGTGAACGGTGGTCTTTTATTTTTAATATTTTATAAGTCATTGTTTTTATTAAAAAACATAAATAAGCCAACAATAAGTACTTTGTTTTTATCTTGTTTTTTTCTAAAGCACTGCATTCGCCTGTTCCTTTCAAGCCACCTGTTCACTACAACAGCACTTGACTAGAGAATAGGAATATGAAAGTTAAACCCTCGTCGTCAAGCTAAACCCCAGCTGTTTTTGGCACTTAAGCTTGGTATTCAATGAGCAAAAACACGGAAAAAGAGGCAATCTCCCCCTGTATTTAAGATTTAATTAAGCCAATAGCAAACATAGAGACAGCAACTTGCTACTGGTATTACACTCGCTACAGCTCAGTACGCTCATCCCCCATCATGCAGCTCATTTTTTCTTCTTTTTGCCTCTTATATAGTTTATTATTCATTCAACTATAAACTTATAGTAGATAAAATAATTCACTATGAAACACTATCCCCGCACCGATCTGGCTAAGCGTTATTGCGATACGCTCAGTGGGCTGAGCTTAATCAGCAGCACAAAAAACCTATTCCTTGCTGCCCCGCGCCGGGTGGGGAAAACGCAATTTATTAATAATGATTTAATCCCTGAGGCACAAAGCCGTGGCTGGCTAGTTATTTATGTGGATTTATGGAGTGATCAGAATAAATCGCCCAGCGCATTGATTTGCGAAGCTTTGCATCAAAAAAGTAAAGAAATGGAAGGCCGATTACTAAGCACAGCCAGATCGGCAGGAATTGCGGGCGGGCAAATTGGCGCAGGGGAGTTCAAGCTTGATTTCACCATTCCCGCTGAAGACATCCCCACATCAGTTAGCGAGGCTTATCAGCAGCTGAAAGAGCGGGCAAAAAACCATACGGTGATGCTGGTAGTCGATGAGGCGCAGCAGGCTTTAAGCAGTGATGATGGTAAAAAATCGACCTTTGCGCTGAAATCAATCCGTGATACCTCTAATCAGCAAATTGACCAGGCAGGGCATGATTTTGTACTGGTTTTTACCGGCTCGCAGCGGGATAAGCTGTCCAATCTTTGCAGCCCGAAAACGAGCGCATTTTATGGCAGCTCGGTAGAGGAGTTTCCGCTGCTAGACAGCAATTTTATTGAGTTTTTTATTTATGCAGTCAACGATGCCATCGGCAGCAACGCAGCTAAAAAACTAAAGCGCGAAAGCACTTTGGGGGCTTTTCAAATCTTAGGCTGCAAGCCTGATTTGCTGATTGATGCGCTAGGTAAATATATGCTGGAGCCAATCGAGCACTCCATCCAAGATGTGGCACTGAATATGGTGAGATCAGCCGCTTTTGAGATTGAAACCACGGTGAATGCTTTAACCCCCATTCAACGTGCGATCTTTAAAACGATCACACTCAACTCGCAAAATAACTTTGCGCCTTTTTCCAGTAATGCAATAAGCCAATATGCCGCAGAGCTGCCTGAAAATACCAACCTCACGGTTTCAACTGTGCAAGCGGCCATCAGCGCATTGCGAGATCAGAGCTTGCTCTGGCAGCCCTCTTCTGGCAAATATCTACCCGAAGATAGCTCGTATCTGGCCTATTTTAGAAGCCGCTGAGCCAGTCCAAAATCATTGAGCAGTTATCTTATCAAGAGAGGTAATACCGCTCGTCGTGCGGCTGCAGGCCGTATTTCGCACCAGTTCAAAAAACCTTAAAAATTATCACCATTTGGCTTTATAAAAAAAGGCGGCTTACGCCGCCTTTCAAATGGACTGCCTTCGCAACGCGTCAGGCTTAAGACTACCCTATTGTGAAAACAGCAGATTGGGTGATATTTCGATGGTTTTTTGTTAAATAGCCAGCGATTCGCGTCAATAATCATCAGAAACGATTGCAAGCCAGAGATTTACTCTAAGGGTTGCTGAAGCACTAACAAACAGCTATGCCTTAACTTTTTTGCTAGCCAAAAAGTCATCCAGCCCTTTTTGCACCAGCTCATAGGTTTTCTCCACATTGCTGGCAATCGTGCCATCCAATACTTGCAAGCTTTTCAGAATCTCTTTTGCCTCTTTAAAGCCTTGCTCTACCCCGCCGCGAATCACCTTGGTAAATTCTTCGGCGGTTTTTTCCGGGTCTTGCCCCGGTCTTTGCTTGGCAAATGCTTCATAAAATCCAGTGGACAGTGCCACAATTCGTCCGGCAGTGCCCTCTGGTGAATTATCTTGCCCCATCGCGTTTTTAATCGCGTCGTCGCCAAATTCAGGCTGCAATACTTCATTGATTTTATCGATGGCACTTCTAAATAAAAGCTGCATCGGCTTATCGCCACTACTGATCGAGACTTGCAAAGAAGCTTGCAAGATTTGCTGATTAGCTTGCGCACGAATGCTTGCTGCGTTGATTTCAGGCTTTTTATCTGTTTCCTTGCTCTCTTTGATGTCTTTACTTGCTGAAGCAGCGCTGCTCACGGGGTTCGATTGAGAAACAGAGTTAATCACGATAAAGCTCCCTATCAATAATGTCTTGCATAAAGGTATACGCCAGTTTATCGGCCTCAAAGTGACTTAACTTCAGTCACATCTTACCCGCCCTGATCGGCGGCTTGATTTTGCGCAATAAATGTAAACTTTGCGACTTCCTTCCGTTTACCCGTATAGCATTCGTAGCTATGCTCCGCCCCTGCTTTTTATTTTAAATCGGTATTGTATGTCCCAGCCTCAACACGCCCACACTCTGTTAGAAGACTTGCAAGGATTACTCACGGGTGTCTTATTAATGGCGCTGGCGATTCAGTTTTTTAAACAAGCGGGGCTGCTTACTGGTGGCGCAACCGGTTTAGCTTTTCTGCTGCACTATATTGCGCACTGGTCGTATGGCACGGTGCTGTTTCTGATCAATCTGCCTATTTATATTTTTTCTTACCGCATGCTGGGTAAAGAATTCACGCTCAAAACTTTTGCCTGTGTAGGCACGCTGGCCTTGCTATGCGGTTGGCTACCCGATTTAATTAATCTAGGCGATATTAATCCCATTTTTGCCGGGCTGATGGGCGGATTATTGGCAGGTGTTGGAATTTTGATGCTAATCCGGCATAAAGCCAGCTTAGGTGGTGTCACCGTACTGGCTCTGTATTTGCAAAAACGCTTTGGCTGGCGCACAGGTTATGTGCAATTGGTGGTCGATCTATTTATTTTATGCGTGGGTTTTGGCGTGGTTGACCACAAGCAATTATTAATTTCTGTTTTAGGCGCATTTGCTTTAAATCTGGCGATTGCAATTAACCATCGTCCCGACCGATATATTGGCATGTAATCAGTACGCTATAAAAATGAACGCCCCAAACTGGGGCGTTTTTTTATAGGGATTAAACTCTTTTACGGCGGCGGGCCATCAAGGCAACTAAGCCCAAGCCCATCAATGCATAAGTTTCTGGCTCTGGCACAGGGGCTGCCACCATACCCGTTCCCCTAATACCCATTAAATCAAAGCCAGGCGAACCGCCCGCGCTGCCTTGGCTGCGAACCATGACTTGATTTACCGCGCTTAACCCTGTGCCTACTAAGCTAAGTGATGCGAGCTGTGTACCCAAACCAACACCGCCACCTTCAGTTACTTTACCAATAAATGTCCAGCTGGCCGTACTACCTAAGCGCCCAAAAATACTGGCAACCTCATGCGCCCCATTTGCCACACTGTAAATCCCAAGGGACCCTGTAGCTTGCTGATTTGAAAACCCATACACCGCTTCATAAGCTTGCGGCAAAGACGCCCATTCACCCGCAACCGGTGCACCGGTAACGAGGGCAGGATTCACTGCGCCTACTGTATAAAAAGCAGATGAACCGCTCACATTACCCAAGGCGGTTGCGTTATTGCCCGATCCATCTTTAAAGCTAATAAACTGATCTACATAAGCATTAACGGCATATGCTTGGCTAAACAAACTGGCTAATACCACAACAGCAGCTGTATTTTTTAAGATATTCATCGCAATTCCTTTATCTATTAAAAAAATAACAATTTCAGCTGCAATTGCAGCACAGAAAAAGTACTTATTTAGGATGGGCTAACTACTTAATTTGCTTTTTCTGGGCGTATTTGTACCCACAACAGCCCATCATTTCAATCTGCAATTTTCCTAAAAAAACTTATCTGGTATTAGCGATATATATAAAAAATCACACGAGCACTAAGTGGTTTTTAGTTTCATAAAATACAGACGAAGAAATGCGTCTTCCCATAGATTTTAAATACATAAAATCCGTTTTCTTTCATAAAAAAGGCAACCAACCATGGTTGTATGACAAAATGAAAGCAAGCAATAAAAATATGAAAGAATGATTGGTATTAGAACAAAATATAATGGCGAGAACTACATCACAGCAAATAGATTTAGCATGCAACTAATTGCCTGCATATCGCCTCGCAAACCAGATCAACAAATGCCTTGCAAGAAAACACCCCGGGCGACAGTCACCACGGGGATTAGCTTTTAACTCAGTAATCGTGCACTCAGCCAGTGCACAGCTTTTGCGCCAATGCATGTAATGCAGCGGGCCGGTTAGCGCAGCAGCTTAAACGCCCAAGCGCTTTTGGCGCTAAATCTAAATCATAAGGTAAGCGCCCCGCGATCAGCCACAGCCGGTCTTGCGGTAAAGCGGCAATCAGAGCCTGCTGCTCAGCAAATAAGGTTGCATTGTAAGATACAAAAATAATTTGCTCAGCATGAGCCGCTTGGCTAAGCACCGCATCAAGCTCAGCAGCATCAGGCTGCAAGGCAATCCACTGCTCATTCACTCTGTAGCCTAGCTCGCTTAATGGCTGAGCCAGCGAGTTACGCGCCTCTGGCGTTTTGCCAAGCGCCACTTCATCGATTTCAGTATGACTACGCACTTCGGCACTCATTAAAAAGACCGGCTTATTTTTATCTAATCGCAAGGCTTGGCCAGTAATCGCAGCTTGATGTACACGCGCTGATAATTGCAATGCTTCAGGGGCCAGTAAAGACGGCGCAAGGTTTGCCCAATCCGACATTTGATAGCGCTGCTTTAATGCGAGGATACGCAGTACAGATTCATCAATACGCGCAACCGAAATATCGCCTGCTTTAACCGCCTGCAACACGGCAGCCAAAGCCGCCGCTTGTTTAGCAGGAGTATGCGAAATCAACACAATATCGGCCCCGGCTTGAATCGATAATACCGCGCCTGCCACGGTGCCCACCCCCTTGCCAATCGCATCCATTTCTAGGCAATCGGTAATCACCACGCCCTGATAGGCCAACTCATTTCTTAATAAGCCAGTGAGAGTGGCATGTGAAATAGTTGCAGGCTTACTCTCATCTGGCTCAATGGCGGGGAAAACGATATGAGCTGTCATTAAGGCATCCAGCCCAGCGCCAAAAGCTGCTCTAAACGGGGCAAGCTCAACGGCATCTAATCGTGCTCTATCATGAGTCACCACCGGCATCCCATGATGAGAATCAACCGCCGTATCGCCATGCCCCGGAAAATGCTTACCCGTTGCTGCCATGCCAGCAGATTGCATGCCCCGCAAAGCGGCCAAACCAAACTGGTTGACCTCGCTCACGGTTTCACCATAAGCACGCACGCCAATCACCGGGTTTTGCGGATTATTATTAATATCCAGCACTGGCGCGAAGTTGATATTAATCCCCAGCGATTTCAACTCGGCATTACCCACCTTGGTGAGTGCTTCGCAATCTGCCTCACTGCCAGCGCTTTTAAATGCCATCGCTGACGGCAAAGGCGTAACGCCATGCTCGATCCGCATCACCATGCCGCCTTCCTGATCTGTACCAATCAGGAGCGGCACATTGCTTTGCTCTGCGTTGATTTCTTGTAAGCGTAAATTCAGGGCAGCAAGCTGGGAAGGCGTTTCAACATTACGACGAAATAAAATAATACCGCCAATCTGATGCGCTCTAAGCATCTCTTCAATATGCGAATTGGGCACAAGACCATCAAATCCCACCATAAACAACTGGGCTACTTTCTGGCTAAGGGTAAGCGATTGTAAGCGTTCAGTGGCGTGCATGAGAGATACTCCAAGAAGGGATAGGATAGAACTTCGCCATTATAATGCGGCGGGTTTCACCCGCCCTACGCGCTTTGTAATGTTGACAAGATGAGCAAAGTAATTTGCCATGGCAACCTAAATGTCGGATTACGCTTCGCTCACCACGACCTACAAAGGCAAAATATCTGCCCTCCGCCCATAAAAAAGCCGAACGATTAATCGTTCGGCTTTTTGAAACCACCCGCGCTTAAGCCAGTCGTTTCAATACTTCTGCCTTGCCCAGCAAAGCCAACACCGCATCCACCGAAGGCGTATGCGTGGTGCCGCAAACTTTAGCGCGTAGTGGCATGCCGACTTGCCCCATTTTCACGCCTTGCGATTTGCAAAACTCTTTGATAAAGGCGGCGATACTTGTGGTATCCCATACTTCTAATGCAGCAGCTTCACTCGCAAAGACAGTCAGGCGGGCCAGATCGTCACTTGTCAGATGCTTAGCCACCACTTCATCCGATGGAGTGAGTGGCTGATAGAAGTATGTCGCCTCAGTCGCCAGCTCTACGATGGTCTGTACACGATCTTTTAACAACGTAACCACATCGACCAGTGCAGGCCCTTGGCTCAGGTCTACGCCCTTTTCATCCAAGAACCGTTTAGCAAGATCAGCAAGGCGTGCAGCATCGGCGGTCTTGATGTGCTGCGCATTCAGCCACAGCAGTTTTTCTTTATCAAAGCGGCTTGGGCTGGCTGATACGTCTTTTAGGTCAAACCATTCTACAAACTGCGCCATAGAGAAGCATTCATCGTCACCATGGCCCCAGCCTAAACGGGCTAGATAGTTGAGCAGTGCTTCCGGCAAATAACCGGCGCTATCGTAATCGACCACACTCACGGCATCGCGGCGCTTGGATAGTTTCTGGCCCTGATCATTATGAATCATCGGCAAATGGGCAAATTGCGGTACCGCAGCCCCTAGCGCGTTAAAGATATGAATCTGGCGTGGTGTGTTATTAACATGATCATCACCGCGAATCACTTGGGTAATGCCCATATCCCAGTCATCGACCACCACGCAGAAGTTATAGGTTGGTGTGCCATCAGGGCGGGCAATGATGAGATCATCCAACTCGACATTGCCAATTTCAATACGGCCTTTGACCAGATCATCCCAGGCAACCACACCATCAAGCGGTGTTCTGAAGCGCAATACCGGCTGCACACCAAGAGGAGGCTCGGGCAGAACCTTGCCTTCCTCGGGTCTCCAACGGCGATCGTACTTGGCTTTCAGGCCCAAAGCTTCTTGCGTCGCACGCATGACATCAAGCTCTTCTTTGGACATATAGCAAGGATAAGCGTGGCCACTGGCTAATAGCTGTTTTACCACTTCACGGTAACGATCCATGCGCTGCATCTGGTAAAACGGGCCTTCATCGTAATCAATACCTACCCAATGCATGCCATCCATAATCGCTTTAACCGATTCTGGCGTTGAGCGTTCTAAATCGGTGTCTTCAATACGCAGTACAAATGCACCGCCATTTTTGCGTGCATGCGCCCAAGAAAACAGCGCGGTGCGCACACCACCAATATGTAACAGGCCCGTAGGACTAGGGGCAAAACGAGTACGTACAGTCATAGAAAAGCTACCGAGAATAGAGCGTGGAAGGCGATATTGTAGCGGATTAGAAGCATCGGCGGGTTGCACCCGCCCTACAGGCTTCACTCTCAAAAAAAGCGACACTTCGTAGGGCAGGTGAAACCCGCGTGTTTTTGCGTAAACCTGCAAAAAAATACATCAAGAATCAAAACGCAGCTTGCACCCGCCCTACAAAAGCAGGCCTAAAGCGCTGCAGTACGCACTTGCTTTGCTGCCAGCACACGGTTATTGATGTTCAGCGGCAAGTTATTTGGGTTTTGCACCACAATATTCTCGCTTAACACCGGCATCGTGTTTTGCACAGGGCTCTCAAAGCGCACTAAAATATCGTAGTAAGTACGTAGGCGCTCAACAAAAATCACTGGTTCGCCACCACGGGCGTAGCCGTATTTAGCCGATTTAAAATATTGCGGATTACGCAAAAGTGGCAAGGTTGTTTTTACGTCGACCCAGCTATCTGGGTTTTTGCCCAGCTTCACCGCCAATGCGCGGGCATCCAGTAGATGACCCAAACCGACGTTATAGGCGGCTAAAGCTAACCAAGTACGATCTGGCTCGGTGATATTCTCAGCCAAGCTGTCTTTCATGGTCTGGATATAACGAGCGCCCCCCTGAATGCTTTGATAGGGGTCGAGGCGATTCACGCCCAGGCGCTCTGCCGTATCGTTGGTGAGCATCATCATGCCACGCACACCCGACATCGAAACCGCTTCCGGGTCCCACATCGATTCCTGATAAGACAGTGCGGCAACCAAGCGCCAATCTAGGCCCGTTTTGGCCTCAGCCTCTTTAAACCACTTTTTATAGCGTGGCAAAGTGGCTTTTCGCTTATCCAGAAACGCCATGGCATCCATTTGACCAAGACGATTCACGTGGCCGTAATATCGGTCGAGTAAGCTGCGCATCTCACCGCTTTGGGCCATTTTGCTAAAAAAGCCTTGAAACAGTGTAAACAGCTCGCTATCTGCCTCAGGGGCTGCCCATGCAAGCTGCTGCGCCGAGCCCATTTCGCGAGAAATAGCGACTTTAGGGAAATAATTTTGAGCAACATCCGCAGCGTGCGAATCAACCATGGCATAGCTAAGCTGGCCATTGGCAACGCGCTCGATCAAGTCTTCGCTATCGCCATCTTCGACCACTTGCCAACTCAAATTCGGTTTATTGACCTTGAGCTTATTCAGCGCCATCGCATATTGCGGCAAGGTGCTGATGCTGGCCTGACCTGCACTTAGCTCGGCTAAGACGCTGGAAGCGGTTTTGTTGCTAGGGTAAATCAGCACCGGCTCAATGCTTTGGTAGGCAGGGCCGAATGCGAGTCCTTCGCTTTCAAAGCCTTTTTGCACTCCCACCGCAAAGTGAGCTTCATTTCCCTTCAACCTCGAGAGTAACTCGGCATAGCTGCTGGTGACGATAAAACGCACTTTCAGCCCATTTGCTACTGCAAAGCGAGTAACGAGGTCGTACTCCAAGCCTGCGTAATTGCCTTCAGCATCGACATAGAGTGTGGTCGGACCGTTTTGTACCAGTACGACGAGTTCTTGTGATTCTGCCCAAGGAAGAACCCGGTTGGAAGATTGTTCCGGCATATCGCCGCAACCCGTTAGAACAACTGTTGCTAGAGCCATGAGCCAATGTTTCATGCGCATCCCATTTGTTGATACCGGGCGCATTCTGCACTAATTCCTCCTAAAATGACAAACACTGCTTTGCCTTAGGTAAAAATTGCGCTAGAATTCGTCTCCTCTTTGGAGAGGTGGCAGAGTGGTTGAATGTACCTGACTCGAAATCAGGCGTACTCGCGAGAGTATCGGGGGTTCGAATCCCCCTCTCTCCTCCAGATCATCAAAAACGGCAGGCCCTCGGGCTTGCCGTTTTTGTTTTGGAAGCGCGCCAGAGTACGGCTAACTACCTATTCCACCCAGTGAAAATTACCCTTCCGTCATATCCGGCACAGCAACAATCGCAAATTTTTCCTTTTGGCGCAACTGATTCACCGCCGCCGACAGCAGTGGCTGCGCGGCATTCGGGGAAAAATACTGATCGCATAACTCAGCCACTGGCAATAATCCCATCAGACTATTTGTCAGCCAGACGGCATCGGCTTTTTTGATTTCATCCAGCGTCCAAGCTCGTTTTTCTACCCTCCAACCATGCTGCATTGCAGCATCAAAAACCACCTCACACATTACCCCACTCACTCCACTTTGCTCGAGTTTTGGCGTACTTAAAACGCTGTCGCATAAAACCAACACATTACTCATCACGCCTTCGATCACCAAGCCGTCTCTGTCCAGCATCAGCCCTTCAAAAATGCTTGGATCGCTCCATTCCCGCCGTGCTAAAACATTTTCTAAACGATTCAAATGCTTAACCCCAGCCAAGGCAGGTTGCCAGCTCGCCTGCGTGCTACAAACACGCACTTTTACTCCCTCTTGATGCAATTTTTCTGGGTAGGCAGGTAAGGCAGCCAACTGCACAATTCGATTAGGAGCTAGCTGATCAGGCGCGACATAACCACGAGCGGTTTCACCCCGGGTAATGATTATCTTAAGTGCTGCGTCAATGGGTGTAAGGCAGCGCAAGTCTTCTAGCAAGATCGCCTCGCTGGGGCAAACGATTCCCAAAGCTGCGCAGTCTTGCTGTAAGCGTGTGTAATGTCTGGCCCAAAATTCAATCGCTCCGCCTGTGCAACGCATGGTGCGAAACACCCCGTCACCAAATTGAAACGCCCGATCAGCCATACTGATGTGGTCTTGGGGCAGGCCATTAAGCAATCTCATCTAAAACTCCATAAAAAAAGGGTGAACAAAACGATTTGCTTTGCCACCCTAACTGATCCATTCACGCATGGGCACAAAGGCGGGCCCCTACAAAACAGTCTAACCTTGCACGCCCAAGGCGCGCAGTAAGCCGCGTGCTTTATGACGAGTTTCTTGCAGCTCACGCTCTGGATCTGAATCAATCACAATGCCAGCACCCGCTCTAAAATAAAGCTGATCTTGCCTTTGTAAGAAAGTACGAATCAGGATATTAAGATCCATGGATCCATCCAGATTGATATAACCCAAGCTACCGGTGTAAGCATAACGAGGCCTATCTTCCAATTCTCTGATAATTTGCATGCAGCGAACCTTAGGGCAACCTGTAATGGTTCCACCGGGGAAAAGCGCCCTAAGAATATCAGCCGGTGTTTGCCCCGCACTTAACTGTCCACGCACATTGGATTCAATATGATGAACAAAAGCATAGGTTGCCACAGCCATCAGCTCGTCCACTTGCACCGTGCCAGGCCGGCAAATACGGCCCAGATCATTGCGCTCTAAATCAACCAGCATAATATGCTCGGCACGCTCTTTGGGTGTCGCTAAGAGCCGCGCTTTAAGCCCCGCATCTTCGATAGGATCAAGCGATCTGGGATGCGTACCGGCAATCGGCCGTGTTTCAACCAGATCACCCTTCACTTTAACTAAGCGCTCTGGGGATGAGCTCACCACGGCACCATATTTGCCTAAATCAAGCAGGGTAGAAAACGGTGCGGGATTACGCACACGCAGGCTAGCAAATAGCTCGGCAGGGCTTAAAGCTTGTGCGAGTTGCACATCCCAGCCTCGGGATAAATTCACCTGAAAGACATCGCCTTCTCTTATATATATAAGAGCTCGCTCTGCCTCTTGTAAAAAGGCAGCTGGATCGTCCTCTGTGATTGATGCAACTTGCGGTAATGCAGGATTAAACTCAAGCGTGTTAGCCACTCGCTCGGCTAGCATTTCTAGCTCTTCGAGCGTTTCTGCCACCAGCCAGGCCAGGCCAGATGGGTGCTCAAGTAACACCGCCGCAGGAATACGTAGCAGTGCTGCAACGGGAAAGTCTGCCTCGGGACGATGTACAACATGCGGCTCAAAGGTAGAAAGCAGCTCATAGCCTGCGTAAGTAAACCAGCCACCTGCAAAAGGCGCATCAATAGGCAACTCTTCTGGGCGGGGCAACTTGGCATCCAGTGGCAAGCTGCGCAAATCGCTCACAAAGGCATCGCCCTCAGCAGCAGCATAGATACGTACTTCACGAGGCAAGGCAAATAAAATATCCCAACCCGCATGCCCTCCTCCGGTCTCGGCAAGGGCAGGAAATCGGACAGGATCGCTGGCATGCAGCGCTAATAAATCAGGAGTTTTGGCTAGAGATAAACAGAACATGATCGGTATTTTAACAAGGCAAGTGCAGCCTTATACCTTATCACTTAAACAAGTGATAGCGTTGTATAAAATACAGGGGCCGATGCCCCATCTGCTGGCTAACAAATTCCCCTGCACCAACGTGGCTCATTAAAAATGATAGCGTGGCACTTCAAATATTCTGTGATGGGGCCTACTGATCTAGCCCCCTACTTCAAGGTCATCGTATCGACTTGGCAAGCTGCTAGAATATGAAAAACATCGCAAAAAAAGGAGGCAATCATGCGCTTATCTGTCTTACTCCTCGGCCTTATCATCAGCAGCGTCACCCATGCAGAACCTATTACCGTGCCCGCACTCGATATAGACCGCTATCTGGGCCGCTGGTACGAGATTGCTAGCTTTCCGATGTATTTTCAGCGCATGTGCGTGGCAGACACCACAGCGGAATATAGCAAGCAAAGCGAAGATAAAATCACCGTGGTTAATCGCTGCCGCAAGCAAGACGGTAGCTTTGCCGAGGCTGACGGCCACGCCAGTGTTGTGCCGCATAGTGGCAATGCTAAATTGAAGGTTAGCTTCTTCTGGCCATTCTCTGCGGATTACTGGGTATTTGGCTTGGGCGAGGAATACCAATGGGCCTTAGTTGGCAATCCCAACCATAAATATCTGTGGCTATTATCACGTAGCCAGACCATCAGCAGCCAAGATCTAAATACCGCGCTAGACATTGCCAAAGAGCAGGGTTTTGATATCAGCAAGCTCAATTACACTTTACAGCGAGTGGATTAACGCTCTGCAACCCGCAATGAAAAAGGCTACCGAAGTAGCCTTTTTTTATGCTTGATATTCTTAATTAAATTTTACGGAATACCAGCGTGCCATTCGTGCCGCCAAAACCGAAAGAGTTAGAGATCGCAACGCCAATCTTCATGTCTCTTGCGGTATTCGCCACATAATCCAGATCACAACCACCAGCAATATCTTGCTCGAAGATATTAATTGTTGGAGGGGAAACTTGATTGTGCAGAGCAAGAATAGAGTAAATCGCTTCCACCCCACCCGCGCCGCCCAATAAATGGCCAGTCATGGATTTAGTCGAGTTCACCGCCAGCTTCTTAGCATGATCACCAAAGGCAATTTTAAGCGCATTGGTTTCATTAGAGTCACCCAGTGGAGTAGACGTGCCGTGTGCGTTAACGTAATCCACTTCATCCGAATTAACGCCCGCATCTTTCAAGGCATTGGTCACGCCGCGCGCTGGGCCTTCTGCCGTTGGCGAAGTAATATGGTAAGCGTCTGAGCTCATACCAAACCCAATCAACTCCGCGTAGATGGTTGCGCCGCGCTTTTTAGCGTGTTCGTACTCTTCCAGTACCAACACACCCGCGCCCTCACCCATTACAAAGCCATCACGGCCGGTATCCCAAGGACGGGATGCCGTAGCAGGATCGTCATTGCGAGTTGATAGCGCTTTCATGGCCGCAAAGCCACCCATGCCAAGGCGGGAAATCGCGCCTTCAGCACCGCCAGCAACCATCACATCGGCATCGCCGTACTGGATGATACGAGCCGCATCGCCAATGCTATGTGCACCTGTGGTGCATGCAGATACGATGCCGTAACTTGGGCCTTGATAGCCTTTCAAAATAGTTACATGGCCCGCAACCAGATTAATTAAACAACCTGGAATAAAAAACGGGCCAATTTTGCGCGGGCCGCCTTCAAGCAAGGCAGCGCTGGTCTGCTCGATAGACCAAAGGCCACCGATACCAGAACCAATATTCACGCCAACGCGGGTTTTATCCAAATCGGCAACATCATCGAGGCCTGCATCTTTAATGGCTTGCAAGGCAGCGGCGATACCATAATGGATAAACACATCCATACGGCGTGCATCTTTGGCCGAGATGTACTCGGTAATATCGAAACCTTTAACTTCGCCAGCAATAGTGCAAGCTAAGTCACTAGCATCGAAACGGGAAATTTGAGCGATGCCAGACTGACCAGCGAGCAAATTTGCCCAGCCAGTAGCGACATCATTGCCTACCGGCGAGACATGTCCCAAGCCAGTGACAACTACTCTGCGTTTAGACACGGGGCAGTCTCCGTAAGATGGTTCAAGCAGGTTTGCCGAAACCAGATGGAACAAGACCCCCACAATAAACGCTTACGCGCCCATCGCGGGGGCCTCGAGAAAAACTAATTACTTTTCCAGATGGGCATTGACGAAGTCAATAGCTTGCTGAACGGTAGTAATTTTTTCGGCTTCTTCGTCAGGAATTTCGCACTCGAATTCTTCTTCCAGTGCCATGACGAGTTCAACGGTATCGAGAGAATCGGCACCGAGGTCGTTTACAAACGATGAGTCAATCTTAACGTCTGTTTCCGGCACGCCAAGTTGCTCGGCAACGATCTTCTTAACACGCTGTTCGATGTTTTCCATGAATTTATGTCCCAAGCCTTGTCTTAATTACTAAAAAAAACGTCGGCATTCTACCAAAAAAACAGTCACCGCATACGTTTGTCGAGTAACTTCGGTGAAATGCACAACCAAAAAACCACGCTGAGCTGCAAAAAAACTTCTGCGTACAGCATGGATACCACGCTAATTCATATACATTCCGCCATTTACATGCAGGGTATTGCCTGTAATGTAAGCAGCTTTATCTGACGCCAAAAAACTCACCGCATCTGCAATATCTTGCGGATTACCTAAGCATCCTAAGGCAATTTGTTCGACCAGTTTAGCCTTTTGTTCATCTGCAAGCGACTTTGTCATATCGGTATCGATAAAACCAGGGGCGACTGCATTCACTGTCACACCACGGGAACCGATCTCGCGCGCCAGCGATTTAGTAAAGCCAAACAGGGCGGCCTTAGCCGCAGAGTAGTTAGTTTGCCCAGGACTACCTGTAGCACCCACTACCGAAGCAATATTAATAATTCGCCCCCAGCGCGCCTTCATCATGCCACGCATCACGGCTTTTGATAGCTTATACACCGGACGCAGATTGGTGGCCATCACGACATCCCATTCTTCGTCCTTCATGCGCATCAGGAGGTTATCACGGGTAATCCCCGCATTATTGACGAGAATGGTCACAGGGCCAAATTGTTGGGTAATAGAGTCAACAATCTCTTCGCAAGCGTTCTCTTCAGTTACTTGCAAACGTAAGCCGCAACCTGCATTGCCCACTTCTTTTAAATAAGCTGTAATTGCCTCTGCACCCGCATCAGTGGTGGCCGTGCCAATCACCAGCGCACCCGCACGAGCCAGCTCAAGCGCGATCGCTTGGCCGATTCCTCGTGATGCACCGGTTACCAGTGCCACTTTACCTTCAAAACTCATGCAAAATCTCCATCAATCGCTAAAGCAACAAATCATAGGGCGGGAGCAACCCGCCATTTTACCAAGACACCTCGGCGGGTTGCACCCGCCCTACAAATACTTACAGCATCGCTTGTAATGTTTGCAGTGCCGCAACGTCGACCAAGGCCACTTGCTGTGCTTCTGTTGCGATTCGCTTGTTTAAGCCTGCTAATACTTTACCCGGCCCGCACTCAGCGATCACGGTAATGCCATCGTTTGCCATTTTGGCAATAGTTTCCACCCAACGTACTGGCTCGTAAAGCTGACGAACCAGCGCGTCTTTAATTTGTGCTGCATCGCTATATGCGACCACATCGGCATTATGCAAGACCGGAATCACAGGCGTATTGATAACGATTGTATCCAGCTTTTGTTTCAACTTATCACTAGCAGGGCGCATTAAAGCGCAATGTGACGGCACAGACACTGGTAATAACATCGCCCGCTTAGCACCACGCGCCTTGCAAGCCTCGCAAGCGCGCTCTACAGCCGTCTTGCTACCCGCAATCACCACCTGCCCCGGCGAGTTAAAATTAACTGCGGCGACCACATCACCCTGAGCCGCTTCCTCACAAGCAGCAATGATTTCGGCATCTGCCAAGCCTAAAATTGCCGCCATTGCACCCGTGCCCACTGGCACAGCTTCTTGCATCGCGATCGCACGTAAACGAACCAATTGCAGTGCATCACCGAAAGACAAAGCCTCAGCCGCCACTAGCGCGCTATATTCACCCAAGCTATGCCCAGCCAATACGTCCGGCTGTACGCCGCCCTGAGCCTGCCAGGCACGCCATACAGCCACACCGGCAGTCAGCATCAGAGGCTGAGTATTCACAGTGGCGTTTAATAGCTCGCTAGGGCCATCGGCAACCATTTGCCATAAATCTTGCCCTAAGATCGCTGAAGCTTCGTCAAACGTTGCTTTCACTACGGCCAAATCTGCCCAGCCATTCATCATACCGATCGATTGTGAGCCTTGGCCCGGAAACACAAATGCTAATGCCATTGTTATTCTCCTACACGCCGCTAAAGTGCATCACTTTAGCCAAATTCAAACAGTTATTTTAATGCCGGATAGTCAAACGGCGCTCTTGCAGCGCCGTTAAGAATTAAAACTGGACTAACACCGAACCCCAAGCAAAACCACCGCCAATCCCTTCCATTAACACTTTATGGCCTGCTTTAATCCGGCCATCCCGCACCGCGGTATCTAATGCTAAGGGAATCGATGCGGCAGAAGTATTGCCATGCTCGGCCACCGTCACCACTACTTTATCCATACTTAAACCAAGATGCTTTGCGGTAGATTCAATAATACGGATATTAGCTTGATGCGGCACCAGCCAATCAATTTCAGCTTGCTCAATCCCTGCGGCTTCAAGCGTCTCTACTGCAATATCGGCCAAGGCGCGGACTGCAAATTTAAAGACCGCATTGCCTTCCATATACAGCCAAGGGCTGCCCGTTAAAGCACCATATTTAACTTTAGCGTCTGCTTTTAAAATATGACGATAACGGCCATCAGCACGTAAATGCGTGGCTAAAATACCGGTTTCTGTGGATGGCTTCAACACAACTGCGCCCGCACCATCACCAAACAAGATACATGTACCGCGATCATCCCAATTCACAATATGCGACAGCGTTTCTGCGCCCACCACCACCGCACACTGGGCAGCACCGGTTTTTACAAATTTTTCTGCTGTGCTCAGTGCATAAATAAAGCCTGCACACACCGCCTGCACATCAAATGCCGGAAAGCCATGCACGCCTAATTTATCTTGCAAGATGCAGGCTGTCGAAGGAAAAATTTGATCGCCAGTCGTTGTTGCTACAATTAATAAATCAATTTCTTCTTTGCTAACACCAGCAGCAGCAATCGCAGCCTCAATGGCTTTCAGCGCCATATCAGACGTCATCTCACCTTCGGCGGCAATATGGCGCTCACGAATACCAGTGCGCGAAAAAATCCACTCATCGCTTGTTTCAACGCGCTCGGCAATTTCCTGATTAGAAACTACACGAGATGGTAAATAAGAACCTGTGCCAACAATGCGAGCGTACATACATAACCCCTTATTCGATGACAGTCTCTTGGAGTATTGCAAACCTACTGCGAGGCCTGATTACTGCGTTAAAAAATGGCTAAAAATCCTCATTTACTACTTGTAAACTGCGGTTTTTCACCATTTTTTGCCTTGTCCTCAGGCCTCTCGCTACGTTTTGCAATTACTCCTCTTGAGCTGCCAATTCTGCAAGCTGATCTTGAACTTGTTCAGTGATGCGCTGAATCACGCCCGAGCGTGCCTCATCCATCGCCTGCCTCAGTGCCCAATAAAAAGCCACTTTGTCTGCACCACCATGGCTCTTCACCACGATGCCTTTTAAACCCAGCAAGGATGCACCGTTGTAGCGCCGCGGATCAACTCTGGCTTTAAAACGCGCCAACACCGGCCACGCCAAGAGCGCAATAATGCGCGTCCACCAGCTGCGGGTAAATTCTTGTTTTAAAAATTCGGCCAACATCTTCGCCAAGCCTTCAGAAGCTTTCAGCGCCACATTGCCAGTAAAGCCATCGCAGGTCACCACATCAACCGAGCCACGATAGATATCATTACCTTCAACATTGCCATAAAAATTAAGGCGAGAAGCTTTTAGTAACTCGGAAGCTTCTTTGACGACTTCATTGCCTTTTTGATCTTCAGAACCAATATTGAGCAAGCCAACAGTTGGGTTTTCAATATGGCGGGTTGCTGCCACAAGCGACGAGCCCATAATGGCAAACTGCAAAAGATTATGCGGAGTACATACCGCATTAGCGCCCAAATCCAGTACGCAAGTCTCGTTGCGGCTAGATGGCATCATCTTGGCAATCGCAGGTCGATCAATACCCGGAATGGTTTTAAGCACAAAACGGGCGGTAGCCATCAGCGCGCCGGTATTGCCGGCTGAAACGCAAGCATTGGCTTCGCCTGATTTCACCAAATTAATCGCCACGCGCATCGAAGAATCTTTTTTATTCTTCATCGCGGACTGGGGCGATTCATCCATGGTGACCACTTCACTAGCGGCATGAACACGCAAGCGAGGGCCTACCGTGGCATGGCAAGCTTTTAATTCAACTTCAAGAACGTCAGGCAAACCAACCAGCACGACGTTTACATTGGGAAATTCTTTTAGGAAGCGAAGCACGGCAGGCACAGTAACGTGCGTGCCATGATCGCCACCCATTGCATCAACGGCAACGGTGATATCCATCGGGAGCTAAAAGTCCTATAAGGAGCAGGAGAGTCATTTTTCGTAGCTAAAAACTAGTAAGGAAAAACGCTTCAATCACGACTCCAATGAGGCACAGACTGGGGAATCCAGAACGGCGAACGGCGCAAGGGTTGCCCGCTTGCGCCGCATATTACAACCCTGAGGTTGTAAAAGGGATTACTCGCCCTTGGCTTTAATAACGCGACGACCGCGGTAAAAACCATTTGGGGAGATATGGTGACGCAAATGTGCTTCACCAGTTGTAGCTTCAACTGCCAGCGCCGGAGCGGTCAGGAAGTCGTGTGCACGACGCATGCCACGCTTGGACGGGGACTTTTTATTCTGTTGAACAGCCATGATTGTAGCTCCTTGAAAACCAGTTTAATTGACAGTTTATTCCGCTTCCCTGGTTTTCAACTGAGCCAGGACAGCAAACGGATTCGGTTTTGAATCTTTTAAAATAATGCGATCTGCACCACAGTCTTCGTGTCGGGACGCGAAGGGCAAGGCAAGCAGAATTTCATCTTCTATCAACGCAATAACGTCAAGCTCGGGATCGATAACGATACCTTCGAGATCTTCGTCAGCGTTTTCCGCATCATTAAGATGGGCCTCGTCTGGAAACTGTACGAGAGTGCTACCCACATTAACAAAAAAGGGCATGGGCTTTAAGCAACGTTGGCAAACGAGTTGAACTTCGCCTTCCACATCAACAAATAACCACGGCCGCTCTAACTTATCAATGCCGCTAGACAACTTCCAGACCATGCTGCCCTCAGTACTAGCAAGCAAATCATGTAAGCGGCCTAACTCAGACAGCGGGATCGTACCTTCAATCTTTTCGCCTTCAAGCGCGAATTGACCGCTGTGAATAACAGTCATAAGGAACCAGAACGAATACAAGAAACCGCGCATGATACAATCTCTTAACTAGCCCTGTCAAAGTCATTTACGTAAGAGTCTAACAAATCCATGCACTTACCTCGTTTAATCCTCGCTTCTACCTCGCCCTATCGCAAAGAATTGCTGGAGCGGCTCGGTATCTCTTTTGAGACTGCTGCGCCAGATTTAGATGAAAGCGCCCTAGCCGGCGAAACCGCTGGCGACACCAGCTTGCGTCTCGCGATTGCTAAAGCCCGCGTACTGGCTGATCAATACCCAGACAGCCTGATTATTGGTTCTGATCAAGTCGCCCTTTTAAATGGCGAGCAGCTAGGAAAACCCGGCAACCATGAGCGTGCCGTTCATCAGTTAAGTAAAATGCGCGGCCATACACTGGCATTTCATACCGCACTTTGCCTTTACAACACGGCGACAGGCCATGAGCAGCATTATGTAGATATTACCCGTGTCACGATGCGTGATTACTCCGATGCCGAGATCGAATCCTACTTGCAGCGCGAAAAACCCTACAACTGCGCAGGCAGCGCTAAAACCGAAGGCCTTGGCATTGTGATGATTGCCGCCATCGAGGGCAAAGATCCTGCTGCTATTATTGGCCTGCCGCTGATTGAATTAATTACCATGTTAAAAAATGAAGGATTTCCACTGCTATGAGCGGCACCCTGTATTTGATTCCTGTCCCACTGGGTACAGACACACTAGCCAGCGTGATTCCGGCGGACGTACTCGCCACGGCACAACGTTTAACGCACTTTATTGTTGAGGCACCTAAAACTGCACGGGCCTTCTTAAAAGAATTTGGCACACCACACGAGCTGCGCAGCCTGTGGATGGAAGAGCTGAACGAGCACACCAAGGAAGACGCACTCAGCGCCCTGTTAAAACCGCTGCTGGATGGCCACGATGTGGGCCTAATGAGCGAAGCGGGCTGCCCCGGTGTGGCCGACCCAGGTGCAAACTTGATTCGTTTAGCGCATCGTAAAGGCATTAAAGTCGCGCCACTAGTCGGCCCATCGTCGATCTTGCTCGCCTTGATGGGAGCAGGCGCGAATGGCCAGAAGTTTCGCTTTAACGGCTATATTCCCTCGCAAGACCCTGCTCGCCTCGAAGCAATTCGCCAGCTAGAAAACGACTCATACCGCAATAAACAAGCCGAGCTGATGATTGAAACGCCTTACCGCAACGGCGCTTTATTTGATGCGCTTTTGCTCGGCTTAAAAGGCAGCACCCAGCTCACTGTGGCTTGCGATTTAACGACGTCTAATGAGTTGATGTTGAGCAAGACCGTGGCAGACTGGAAAAGCGGCACTAAGCCCGACCTACACAAACGCCCAACCGTGTTTGTGATTTACGCGGCTTAAAAAAACCTAAGCTCTGTAGACACAGAGACAAATGAGAACACAAAGAACACAGAGAAAATCAAAGTTAAATCTTTAGTTTTTCTCTGTGTTCTGCTTTTAATCTCCCCGTTCTCTGTGTCTACAGATCTTTTTGACTTTCTGCCCCGCCATCACACCCCAGCTTCTGCAATTTATGCCCCTGCTTTTTGAATTCTTTCTGAATCAGCTTAAACACATCGAGTTCAAATTTACGGGGCTTGGCCATTAGGGCGGGTAGCTCGTCGAGGTGGTTAATCGCACCCAGATAGCACCATTGGTCGAACACCTGTAACACTGGCGCCCATTCTGGGCCTTCTGCCAGTGCAACTGCGCCCTTATACGGCCATAGCGGAAAGCGATAGCGCTCTATTGCGGCAGAAAAGCGGGCATTGTGGGTGATATCGCGGCCCACACAGGCGCCTCGGCAACGGGTTTCTAAGAATGCCGAGCAAGGCGCAAGCGACTTGGGCTTGGGCTCCAGCCCCAAAATCTGCCTGCATAAGCCATGACCATCAATCATTTTATTTAATACATTGGCGGCTTCGCGGCGCGAGCGGAATGGGCCAAATACCGGCTCGCTACCTACCTCGGCCCACGGAGTCCAATAGGGCTGTAGTACGTCGTCTTTCGAAACCAAGCGCCACCCACCTAGCTCTTTAATCCGTCGCTGAGGCGGGTTGTAGCTTGGCTCTAATTGGGAAACAAGGCTGGTTTCCAGTAGCACCGCACCTAATTCACCCGCTGTTTCATGCCAGGCCAGCCTTTGGGTGCGCTTAGCCAGCTGCACTTCCTTAGGATTGGCATCACTAAAATGAGCCAGTACGCGCTTTCTGATATTGTGATTTTTGCCTATATAAAGCGCCACATCGTCCGAGCCATAAAAAATATAAACGCCGGAAGACTCAGGCAACTCATCAATCTGGGCAGGATCAAGCGCGGGAGGCAAGGCAGGCTGGCGCAATAATTCGGCAATCGATTGATGCAGCACCTCAAAGCCATGATCTTTCAGCGCCACATCCAAAAACTGCTGCAAAAGCTCGGCATCGGTTAAAGCACGGTGACGACCGCCAACAAAGGTCAACCCGTAACGTGCAATCAAAGCATCCAAGCTGTGCTTATGCTCAGCGGGGTAAAGTTTGCGAGACAGCTTAACGGTGCACAGCACCTGCGCCTGCAAACGCATATCGAGGCGTTTAAATTCTTGCTTTAAAAACCCGTAATCAAAACGCGCGTTATGCGCAACAAACACCCGCCCCTGTAATAGCTCGAGCACTTGCTCCGCCACCTCGGCAAAGGGTGGCGCATCGGCCACCATTTCATTACTGATGCCGGTCAACTCCTGAATAAACTCAGGAATCTCTTTGCCAGGATTCACCAGTTGCGACCAGCTACGGCTACCCTGCTCGTCGATCTGCACAATGCCCACTTCGGTAATACGATCCGAATTCGGGTTCGCTCCGGTGGTTTCTAAATCAACCAGAACGAGAGGATAGGAAAAATAGGGATTGTTCATTAACGAGATAATCCAAACAAGCGGGGACGTACAGAAGATAAAATGCTCAAGTCTGTAAACACAGAGAACAGGGAGAACACAGAGCAGATTGAGAAAAAATCAGCGGCCTACAGCTTTCCTCGCAGATTTTCTTCCCGTCCTCTGTGTGCTCCGTGCCCACAGAACTTTTAAACTTAATCAGGCTTTTACAAACCTAAAACACTGATGAATTTTGCGGTTGCGGAAGTCTTCTGGTACGGATTGCCCAGAGATATCGGTGCACATTGGCTTAAGCCAGTCATCCAGCGTAAAGGTGCGTAGATTATTAGAGAAATACAGCACACCGCCCGGTTTCAGTAGGGCCAGCACGCTTTCTAGTAGCCAGGAATGATCACGCTGGATATCCAGAATACCGTTCATTTTTTTGGAATTAGAAAACGATGGCGGGTCCATCACGATCAGATCGTAACGGGTACTTTCGCTTAAAGCTTCAGATAAAAACTCAAACACATCAGCACGCACGCGCTGATGGCGCGATGGATCCATGCCATTTAAAGCGAAATTACGCTCAGCCCATTCCAGATAAGTATTCGACATATCCACGGTGGTGGTATGTGTGGCGCCACCGGCTGCAGCGTAAACGCTGAACGAGCCGGTATAGCTAAATAGATTTAAGAAGCGCTTGCCTTTGGCTTCTTCCATCACACGCTGGCGGGTATTGCGGTGATCCAGAAACAAACCGGTATCTAAATAGGCACCTAAATTCACCCAGAATTTATTCCCACCTTCTTGTACCACAAAGTCTTCAGACAACTCGCCTTCCAGCTTTTCATACTGCTGCAAGCCTTTTTGCCGCTGGCGTAATTTCAGCACCACGGCAGATTCGTCAATCTCTAGCACTTCGGCACAAGCATTGCGAATCGCTTCTAGCCAATCGGCGTGATCTTCATCGCTTTCCATCCAGCCGGTTGCCACTTCTTGCAAGTGCACGCGGCCTTCGTAAAAATCAACGATCACAGGGAATTCGGGTACATCTCTATCGTATACGCGGTAGCAAGTAATGCCCTGCCGACGGGCCCATTTGCCCCAATGCTTAACGTTTTTGGCAAAGCGGTTACGAAAGCTAGCGATATCAGCCATTTTTATAAAATCTTGAGTACATAAAAACAGAAGTGTAACAGGCGAGGGAATATGGCGCACAGCGCTCTCGCAAGCGGAGCTTCAAGTACGCCCTAAGCTAAGCACCCTTTGTTTCAGAGATATCCAGGCTCAAGGTTGAGGTACGGCCAGCCCTCAGCGCAAGAAAGCGATTAAATACCGGCTCGGGCACATATTGCCGCACTACGCCTTGCCAGCCAGCGGGGCCAACTAAGCCTTTCACCATTGTCGAGCTGACTTCGGCAATTTCTCGCGGTGGCATTAAAAAGACAGTGTCGATATGCGGAGCCAGATCAGCGTTTACATAGCGCATTTTGCGCTCGAACTCATAATCGGCCGCTTCGCGAATACCACGCAAAATAAAATTAGCGCCTTGCTCGCGGGCGTAATTCACTAAAAATGAATTTTCAAAGGATTCCACACGCAAGGAAGGAAGATGTGCGGTGGTTTCTCTTAGCATAGCCAAACGCTCGGCCAGACTAAAAGTGTAAGACTTATCTGGATTATCACCAATCGCAACGATCATTTCATCGAACATGCCTACACCATGCTCAATCATCCACAGATGACCATTGGTCACGGGATCAAAACTGCCTGCATATACCCCTTTACGCATGGGTATCACTTCCTGTTTAAAAGGTTGTGCCACTATACCACCGGCAAAACTAACTCACCCAAGGGGATATCCCCACATAAAAAACGGCGTTTGCTCCTGCTTGCTTAGCTACCGGAGCATCACGCCGTTTGACTTACATCTGCATCATCAACGTTTTAATAGAATTATTAAGCGATTGATGTGTCAATTTTAATAATTTGCAGCGTATTCGCGCCTAAGCCCGCTTGCGAGCCCCAAGTCATGGCAACACAATCGCCCGGTACAACACGCTCATCGCGCACCAACGCCATTTTCACGTGTGCAATTTGCGCGTCGCGCTCGTTACCTACCGATTCTGGCATCAGAGTCGGCTGAACATGGCGGTACAAGGCCAGCTTGCGGTAAGTGGCTATATTCTGAGTCACCGCCATAATAGGCACCGCGCTGATATAACGAGACAGCCAAAGCACCGAAGTGCCTGAATCTGTCAGCGCCACAATCGCCTTCATAGGCAAATGGCTGGCCGCATAAACCGCCGCCATCGAAATCGCCTGATCGATACGCTCAACAACAGCATCGCTAATAAAATCATTATCACTTTGCATATCGGCGTGTTTTTCTACTTCCTGACAAACACGCAGCATCGCTTCAACTGATTCTACAGGGTACTTACCCGCCGCCGATTCTGCCGACAACATCACCGCATCAGTGCCATCGAGTACCGCATTGGCCACATCAGAAACTTCAGCACGCGTTGGCACTGGGCTAGTGATCATCGATTCCATCATTTGCGTAGCTGTAATCGACAATTTACGCATCTGACGTGCCATTTTGATCATGCGCTTTTGCAAAGCAGGAACAGCGGCATCGCCCACTTCAACGGCCAAATCACCACGCGCCACCATAATGCCGTCGGACGCTTCGAGGATGTCGACCAGATTAGTAATGGCTTCAGTACGTTCAATCTTAGCGATCAAGCCCGCATGGCTGCCTTCTGCCAACAGTAAAGTGCGCGCCAACAGCATATCTTCGCCGCTTTTAGGAAAAGACACCGCCACATAATCAGCATGCAATGCAGCCGCTGTTTTAATGTCGGCCATGTCTTTTTCGGTCAGCGCAGGCGCAGTTAAGCCGCCGCCTTGACGATTGATACCCTTATTATTAGAAAGGGTGCCGCCCACCAAAACTTTGGTTAACACTTTAACGCCCGTTACCGAAATGACTTCCAGCTTAATTTTTCCGTCATCCAGCAATAAAATATCGCCCGGCACCACATCATTTGGCAATTCTTTGTAATCCAAACCAACATAGTCCTGATTACCCAGCTCACAAGCGGCATCCAGAATAAACGCTGCGCCTTTTTCTAACTCAATTTTGCCGTGCTCAAACTTACCCACACGAATCTTCGGGCCTTGCAAATCAGCCAGAACCGCAACAGATTGCCCAAGGCGATCAGCAATAGATCGAACCAGATTGGCTCTGTCAGTATGGTCTTGTGCGGTGCCGTGGGAGAAGTTCAGCCTGACCATATTTACCCCAGCGACGATCAGCTGTTCCAAAACCTTAGGGTCGTTGGAAGCGGGGCCGAGGGTTGCAACAATCTTTGTGCCTCTGATCATTAGGTCTTACTCCTGAATAAGGGGGAATCTTCAAATCAAAAATATATCTTCGATAGTTCTTTCTGATTTCTTTATTTTGCTCGCGATCATACCTACAAAATGCTTACTTTGTGCAAGCATACATTTTCGTCTTAGCCTATTGCGATTATCCCATCCGCATGTGCAAGGACTGAACCCGCAGGCATCGAGGAATGTAGAGCGAGTAAAACTCGCCAGCAACCGGTATAAAAACACAAGAAATAGCGGGCTAGCCCGCCAAGCGAAAAATACCTAGCGCCTGTGTCACACAGAATACGCCGTCCAAAAAAAAGTTCTTAGATGTAAATCAGTAAGTATGTAGTCAAGCGATGTAAAGCCTTGAAATAGCGGAGCACGATGCTAATTCGAGTGCAGACGCCACACCAAGTTCCGCAAAAGCCTAAAACAGGATGATTGCAATTAATAAGGGAAAAAGAAGGAATGAAGGGCTAATACACACAGAGTCGGTTTTTATAGGGTGTGCAAGTCGTTTTTCTTGCGCACCGTGTTCGGTGCGTAACGACTTCGTCGTTGTGCACCCTATAAAATACAAATTCGTCCTAAGACAAAAACCTAATGATGCCTAGGAGGCTAGCAGCCTGTCGGACTTAAGACTGATCTACTGCGGAAAAGCCGGATTTGGCCAGATTTCACGCATTTTCTCGTTAAATAGCCAGCTATTCGCCTCAAAAATCCGTGAAATCTGTCTCAAACCGGTCTTTCCCTCGCTACGATCGCTTAAGTCCGACAGGCTGCTAGTTCCCCAAACCTCTACATAACATCACTTTGATATATATATAAAAACTCAAGCCGCTTTACTTACCAATCCTTGCCATCAGTTCAGCGTTTTTGGCTTTTCGCTCTTCCTTACTCATGGCGGGTTTGGGCTTGTCCCCTGCCAATCGACCACTGATGATCACATCTTCGGGCGGCAATTCTTTTAAAAAGCGGCTCGGCTCGGTAATTTGCCATTCACCCGCACGGCGGCGCTTGCCGCAATAGCTGATGGTTAGAGTACGCTGGGCGCGGGTAATCCCCACATACATCAGCCGCCGCTCTTCTTCCACCATATTGCTTTCAATCGAATTCTGATGCGGCAGGATGTTTTCTTCGCAGCCGATCAAAAACACATGCGGATATTCCAGCCCCTTAGAAGCGTGCAGCGTCGATAACTTCACCGCATCGACGTCTTCTTCATCACGCCCTTCCAGCATGGTGATCAGCGCAATGGTTTGCACGATATCAATCAGGCTTTTATCGTCTTCCTCGCCTTTTTTGGTAATCCAAGCCACTAAATCTTGTACGTTTTTCCACTTAGCCTCGGCGGGACGTGGCTCGTCGTTTTCATACAGCCATGTTTCAAAATCAATCGCCAGCAGCAGCTCATTTAATAAAGGCCCAGCTGGCTCTTTGGCTGCACGGTCTTGCATGCGATTAATAAAATCACAAAAGAGGCGCAAAGGCTCGTATTGAGCGGCTTGCACCTGATGAATAAAGCCTTCTTCATACACGGCAGCAAAAAAAGATACATTGCGTGTGGCGGCATAACTTCCGAGTTTTTCCAGCGTCACATTGCCCACGCCACGCTTAGGCGTAGTGACAGAGCGAATAAACGCCGGATCGTCATCCTCATTGGCGATCAGCCGTAAATAAGCCAGCACGTCTTTAATCTCGGCCTTGTCGTAAAACGATTGCCCACCCGAAATCACGTAGGGAATGCGGCGTCCCCACATCTGCTTTTCGATAATCCGCGCCTGATGATTGCCGCGATACAAAATGGCATAGTTAGAATACTTGCCATTGCTTAAAAAACGGCTCGACTCCAGATGATCCAACACCATGGCCGCTTCTTCTTCTTCGGTTTTGCTTTCGATCACCATAATCGGATCGCCAACGCCTAGATCAGACCAAAGCTTTTTCTCGAATAATTTAGGATTATTGCCAATCACCGCATTGGCGCAGCGCAAAATACGCGCCATCGAGCGATAATTTTGCTCGAGCTTAATCACTTGCAGCTTGGGAAAATCCTCTTGCAAGAGGCGCAAATTATCCACATTCGCACCACGCCAAGCATAGATAGACTGGTCATCATCCCCCACGGCAGTAAACAAACCCGTCACACCAGCCAGCAACTTAACCAATTGATACTGGGTGGTATTGGTGTCTTGGTATTCATCGACCAGCAAATAACGCAGACGGTTTTGCCATTTTTCCAGCACTTCGGGATGCGCTTCAAATAAATCGACCGGCAGGCGAATCAGATCGTCAAAATCCAAGGCCTGATAGGCAAACAAGGTGTCTTGGTAAGAGCGGTACAGCTTAGCCAGTTGCAACTCGCCCTCTGATTGCGCCATCGCCAAGGCCTTGTCTGGCGAAATACGGTCGTTTTTGAGCATAGAAATCTGGCTCATGCTGCTGCGAATCAGCTGCTTATCGGTGGTGACCAGTTGCTCGCTAATAATCTTGGCGGCGTCTGCCGAATCTAAAATAGAAAACTGCGGCTTATAGCCCAGATGCCGCGCTTCCTCGCGCAACATTTTTAGCCCCAAGGAGTGAAAAGTAGAAACCGTTAGCCCCTTGAGCATTTCTTTTGGCAGCAGCGCCCCCACCCGCTCCTGCATCTCGCGCGCGGCCTTATTAGTAAAGGTAATCGCAGCGATATTCTTGGCATTCATGCCCGCCTTCTCAATTAAATACGCAATCTTCTGCGTAATCACCCGCGTCTTGCCCGAGCCAGCACCCGCCAGGACGAGGCAAGGCCCGCCTAGATAAACGACGGCCTCGCGTTGCGGAGTATTTAAGAGATGCAGCATGAAAAACCTTGAGAGTGAAAGCGGGCGAAGTTTAACATGGGCAGGCCTGCCGCTGATCGGGGGCAGGCCACCCGCTTAAAACAGACGCACCAAAGCCTCACAAACCTGAACCAAATACTTGGCATCGACTTCATCAAACATCGCCAGCTCGGCGGAATCAACATCCAGTACCGCCAGCACCACGCCATCACTATTGATCAGCGGCAAAACGATTTCCGAGCGGGCCAAGGACGAGCAAGCGATATGCCCGGCAAAAGCGTCTACATCCGGCACCACCAGCGTTTGTGCCTGAGCCCAAGCGCTACCGCAAACGCCACGGCCTTTTTGAATGCGGGTGCAAGCAATCGGCCCTTGGAATGGCCCCAGCACCAGCTCATCCTGCTTCACAATATAAAAACCCGTCCACAGCCAGCCAAAGGTGTGATGCATGGCAGCGCAGACATTGGCCATCGCGGCAATCAAATCGCTCTCGCCTTCAATTAAAGCCAAAGCTTGCGGAATCAGATTTTGATATAGCTCTTCTTTGCTACTACCTTGAATCAGTAAATTTTCTGCCATTTTTTATTCCAATCAATATTGATGATTTGTAGGACAGGTGCAACCCGCTATTTTTCACGGATTTATACCTTAATTTGGCGGGTTTCACCCCATATGCACTAAACAAATAGGTTTTCATTAGCAAACAGAGAAAAAACATAGTGACCACACTCTCTGCACAGGGCTTTTTGAGTCCCCTTGAAACACGCCGAAGCGAGGAACAAGCGGGCGGGGTTTCGGCGAGGACTGTCTGAGCGAAGCGAGTTCCACAGCCGCCGCTCGATTGTCCGCAGATGAGGAGCCTTCGTGTTTCGTGGGGCGGCCTTCTTTGGCTTCGTTTCTTGGCCGTTCAAGAAAGGAAGGCCCCCGCGGTGGCTAACCGCTCCAAAATCAACGTGCCGAAGGCACTAAAAAGGTCTTTTTGATTTTGCTTAGCGCGTATGGGGTTTCACCCACCCTGTGATATTGCAAACATCCTAACAATAATTCCCTGTCTAATTCCCTGTCTGTATCCAGTATGATGCTGTCAAATCTAGTCAGATCAACCCGAGACTTCCATGATCCAAATTTCTGGCCTTACCTTTGATTACCCCGGCCACCGGGCGTTAAATCAATTGAATCTGAATGTAGAGCGTGGCAGCGTTACGGCGCTGGTGGGAGCCAATGGCGCGGGTAAAACCACCTTGATGCGCTGCATTGCAGGCCTTGAAACGCCGCTGTCCGGATCGATTGCTGTGGCGGGCTTAGATGTTCAGGAAGAGCCTCGCGCGGTGCACAAGCAAATGGGCTATTTATCGGATTTCTTTGGCCTCTACCAGGATTTAACCGTGGCGCAGTGTTTGGAATACGCGGCGGCGTCCCAAGGCTTAGCGAAAGACGCGATTGCGGCCGCAATCAATAACACGGCGCAGCGCTTGTCTTTGCAAGATCGCTTGGGGCAAAAAGCCAGCAGCTTGTCACGAGGCTTGCGCCAACGCGTAGCCATCGGGCAGGCAATTATCCATGCTCCGCAGGTATTGCTGCTGGACGAGCCCGCATCGGGCCTAGACCCGGAAGCGCGTAATGAGCTGGCGATATTATTCAGGCAACTGCAAGCTAGCGGCATGACGCTGCTCGTGTCGTCGCATATCTTGGCCGAGCTGGAAGCCTACTCCAGCCATATGCTGGTGCTAAAAGACGGAAAAATCCTTGAGCACCGCGCGCTATCAAATGGCTCACACAGCAGCAGAGCCTTGCAGCTCAGTCTAGCCAGCCCCAATCCGCGCCTTGCTGAAATACTGGCGGCCCATTCCATCGTTGCGCTCAGTAAAAATCAGGACAATCACGCCGAATTTGATTTCAGCGGCACAAGCGATGAGCAGGCTCAATTACTGGCAGAACTGATCCAAGCAGGCCTTGCCATCAGCAGCTTTGGCGAGCAAAACTTGCAACAAGCTTATCTGCGCACCATCAAGGAGACAAAATGAATCCTGAATTTAAACGAAATCTCTGGTTAAGCTTTTCTACACCACGCTTAATCGGCATGCCTGCCATCCTTGCGCTGATTTGTTTAGCCGTGGGAATGAACACCGAATTAAGCAAACTGGGCAGCACTGCAGTAGCGCTCTTTATGGGGATTGTCTGGCTATGGGGCACAAAAAATGCTGCCGCCGCCATGGGTGACGAGCAGCGCGATCACACGTGGGATCAGCAAAGAATGAGTGCGCTTAGCCCGTGGGAAATGACCTGGGGCAAGCTATTTGGCGCTACGCTGTTTAATTGGTACGGCGGAGCGCTCTGCCTGCTGATGCTGCTTGTAGCTGAGCTACCCACCAACCCAATTAGTGCTATTAGCAAGACGCTCGCGATGATTGCCATCGGCCTTTTGTTGCACGGCACGGCGCTGGTGATCAATCTGCAACTGGGCCAATCCGATCTGGCACAAAACCGCAGAGGCAGCTTTAATCTGCTGCTGGCCATCCCCGCATTCTTTATGATGCCAGGCTTGTTTGAGATGGGCGATACACCAATTACCTGGTGGAATACCCCCTTTATGCCGCTGCAATTTCAGCTACTGGCAGGCAGTTTCTTTGCAATTTGTAGTGTTTTTGCTGCATGGAGACTCATGCAAAACGCCCTGCAAGTACGCACCCTGCCTTGGGCATGGCCACTGTTTGCCTGCCTGCTCACGGCTTTTTTTGCAGGTTTCAAACATGATCAGTTAGCCATACTCGGGCTAATTATTTGCAGCGTAATGACTTATGCCATGCTATTTGCAGAGCCGAATGGCTTCACGGTTTGGCAACGTGTGATTACCCGCATCCAAAACAAAAACGAGCATGGTGCGCTGATTAATCTGCCGCTCTGGCCAACAACCTTACTGCTGTCTTTTATTTTTGCGCTAATGGCTACAGGCTCGGGTGTAGACGAATTTCCCATGCTCAGCAGCACCCCACTCGCCATCGCCCTGATCTTGCTGCGGGACAGCGCCATCTGCTTATTTATCGCATTGAATAGCAATAGCAAACGGGTACTCGCCAGTAGCCTGCTATATCTGGCCATCATCAACGGCCTGCTGCCCTTCTTAGCCCACAGCAGCGGGCTGGAAAGCTTGGCATCCATCCTAATGCCCATCGGCCATATGTCCGTGATTGCCAGCATTTTAATCAGCACAATTCACGCAGCCATCGCGGTTGGCTTAGTGGTTTGGAGATGGCAGGTGGTGGTGAAGCAGAAGAATTGATCTGAAGCTGAGTTTTGCCACTTGATTACGTTTGGCCTGATTAGCAAGATAACTTGCTAATCAGGTCTATTCCCATACTCATGCCAATTCTGGCTTATTTTTATCCAACCATTCACGCACATATTTCAATAGGGATTCAGCCTGCATGAGGCATTCAGCCACTGCACTCGGTGCAATAGGGTCGCCTTCATAATCGGATAGATTGCGCTGTTTGCGTAGCGCGTCCAGCACGATAACCGTCGCCATATCGAGGCCGATGGTTTTGGGTAGCACTTGAATCGCCGTTTGATGATGACCAGGCTGGCTGGTCGCGGTGCGATAACCATTCGCCCACAGCGACGCCATAGCGCACTGCATAATGGCTTTATACGCCGCATCAAAGCGGTTTTCGTCGCTAATCGCCGTTACCCGTGCATCAGCCAGATTGCGCTTCGCCGCATCCAGCAGTCGTTGCAGCGCATCACGATCTGGCTGATGAGCGATGAGTTTATGAATCGCCAGCAAGTTTTCCAAGGTCATGCTCGTTTCCTATTAGATACATTTTTTGCTGCTTCATCACATCCAGCGCCCACGCTTGCCGCTGAGTTAGCTTGGCTTTGAATTCATCTATGGAATACACCACCGGATTAATCTCACGGCCTAGCTCGGCTTGCAATGGGTAAAACGCCGTCACCACTTCAACAAAGCTCACGTCGCCCAGCACCAATACGTCGATATCACTAGCCGCTCGCTCTTCTCCGCGCGCTACCGAGCCATACACCAGCGCGACGTCAATCCGCTCGGCCAATGCAGCCAATGCGCCCGCCAATACATCCGCCACACCTGCGGTTTTGCGCAGCAAGCCCGCCAGCTCAGCAAAGACAGGGCAATCCACATTCGCCCGATAATGTTTTTGATTACCCACCTTGCTGGCCAGCAATACGCCCGCTGCGGCCAATTTGCTCAGCTCACGGTTGAGCGTTCCCGCCTGCGTTTGCGTCAGCCGTGCAATTTCACGCACATGCCACGCGCTTTCAGGGTGCAGCAGTAGCAGCGCTAACACCCGCCTGCGATACTGCCCTAGTAATAAATCCGCCAGCATATCATCGCCTTTTTAGCTACGATCGTAGCTTTAAAAGCTACATTATAGCAAAGAGATATTCTATTTACCGCCCCGGTGGCGGGGTGATTTGTTTGGATTTGTAATCGCACACATCATTCACCATACAGCTCCAGCACTCGGGCTTACGCGCTTTGCATACGTAGCGGCCGTGCAGGATAAGCCAGTGATGGGCGTTGAGTTTGAATTCGTTGGGAGTCACTTTTAGCAGCTTTTCTTCGACGACTTTCACATCTTTACCCGGCGCTAAACCGGTGCGATTGGATACGCGGAAAATATGGGTATCGACGGCAATAGTCGGTACACCAAACGCGGTATTCATCACCACATTGGCGGTTTTTCGGCCGACCCCAGGCAGGGCTTCAAGCGATGCTCTGTCTTGCGGTACTTTGCTGCCGTGCAAATCGATCAGCATCTGACAGGTTTGCAGCAGGTGCTTGGCCTTGCTGTGGTAGAGGCCGATGGTGGCGATATAGGATTCAAGCCCCTCCACCCCCAGTGCCAGAATACTTTCGGGGGTGTTGGCAACGGGGAACAAACGCTTGGTGGCCTTGTTAACGCCCACATCGGTGGCCTGAGCCGATAGCAAGACGGCCGTGAGCAGCTCAAATGGCGTGCTGTAGTTCAGCTCGGTAGTGGGATTGGGGTCTAAATCGGCAAGGCGCTGATAAAAAATGCGCCGGGTTTCTTTATTCATTTTTTATTCCAGAAATTCATTTCTGGCTCAAAACAAGTGCCCGGCATATCCAGCGCTTTGTCTTGCATATAGGCCTGCGCATCAGCGATGGCCTGGTTGTAAACACTAGGGCCGATTTCCTGCATAAAGAAATCTAATAATTGCGCCGCCTGCAAACCACCAATCGGCTCATCCATATTTGCATCAAAATAACGGCGAATCGATTTCACCAATAATGCTTCTGCTTCTTTAGATATTTTTAATGCCATGGGATACCTGTTTATGTTAATTAAAAAAACCATCGTAGGGCGGGCACGATTTTGTGCCCACAGATTAGCGGAGATTTATTAAGACGCGTGGGCACAAAATCGTGCCCACCCTACATATCATTATCCGGCGTCTCATCCCACTCATCCCAAGGTGCACTCATCACTTGGTAGTAGTAATACATCGCCACTACAAAGACGACGACGCCCAAAACCAGCACCGCCAGCTTGCCCCAAAATCCCATGCTCATCAGCCACCAAACCAAGCAGGCCAACAGCAGATAGGCCAGCCACTCAGTGATTCGGCACAGCATTGGGTAGCCGTTCAAGTTGCGCCTTGGCGGCAGCTCTTTTATCCATCGCGGTTTTGCCTGCAATCAATAGCCCAAGGCCGATAAATGCGCCGGGGGGAAGGATGGCGAGTAGAAACTGATAATGCATATCGGCGGGAATAATATAAATCGTCCATGCTTTGGCGGCGGGGCCAAACACCAGATCGATGCCAGAGAGCAGCGTGCCCTTGCCCACCAGCTCGCGCATCCCGCCCAATACTGCCAGCACCATCGTCAGACCAATCCCCATAAAGAAACCATCGAGGGCCGAATCCCAAACACTATTGCGGGAGGCAAAGGCTTCGGCACGGGCCAGCACGATGCAATTGGTGGTAATCAGCGGAATAAAAATCCCCAGCACCACATAAAGACCATGGGCGTAGGCGTTGAACAGCAAATCAACCACGGTAACCAGCGCGGCGATAATCAGAATAAAAATCGGGCTGCGTAATTCATTGGGCACAAATTGCCGGATCGCAGCAATAGCTGCGCCAGAAAGCAGCATCACCAAACTCGTCGCCAAGCCCAGCGACACGCCATTCACAATATTGCTGGAAACCACCAACACGGGGCACATGCCTAAAACCTGCACCAACCCCGCATTCTGCTTCCAGATGCTATTACTGATAATTTCTTTGCTCACTTGCTGCTCCAAACATGACGCAATTAAAACTGCAAATCTAAAGGGAAAATCTAATACAGATCTGTAGACACAGAGAACGGGAAGGACACAGAGCACACTGAGAAAACCTAAAGAAAGTGTAGATCTTCACTGCGAAACGCGATGTCCCTGTCAGCCTGCACGGACATCAAGTTAAGACAAAAACAGAACAAAAAAGCTGATTTTTATAGGGTGTGCAAGTCGTTTTTCTTGCGCACCGTTTTTCGGTGCGCAACGACTACGTCGTTGTACACCCTATAATTGCCGATTTGCTCTATAACAAAGACTTTAGTGATACCTATAGCGGCCATAAAAACGACCCACCCTTAATGACTTTTCTCAGTGAGCTCTGTGTTCTCATTTAGCTCTGTGTCTACAGACTTTTTTTCCAAACGTCAGGCTTGCTGGCCACGTATTCCAGTACTCGTTTTACCGCTGCGGTCACGGCTCGCGGGCTGATGGTGGCGCCTGCCATATAGTCAAAGCCACCACCGTCTTTTTTAACTTTCCATGCTGCTGCATTCTGGGCGTTCAGCTCTTTGCCTTTAAATTGCTCTATCCAGGACGATTTGGCTGCGTCGATATAATCCCCCAGCCCCGGCGTTTCCTTATGCGCCACGACGCGCACGCCCAGCACTTGGCCGTCGATATCCACGCCAACCAGTAATTTAATTTTGCCCGCATAGCCATCTGGTGCTGTGGCTTCAAATACCGCAGCAACGGTTTTACCAGCTTTTTTTGCTAGGTAAAAAGAGCTGTCGCCATCATTACCTAAGGCTTTGCCATCCGCTGCCGACAAGGCATGAGCGTCTTGCAGCAGATTGTTATCAAAGCTTTTGGCGGGCAATACTTGGGCAATCAGCGCCACCTTGGCTTTTTCTTCATTAAACAAGACTTTCTTGCGAGTCAGCTGATAAGTGCCCGCCATTAAGGCCGTAAACACCACCGCAAACAAAAACAGCGTCGCCGCACCACGCACCCCATTGGCAAACATGGTTTTCATTTATTTCTCCAAAATAGATGCAAACAACCCACACCTTGAACCACGGAGGACACAGAGGACACAGAGAACACAGAGAACACGGAGTTGCACGGAGAAAAAAATCCTATTTATAACGGTCAGGTTCATTATAAAAACTCGCTGTTTAAACGCATGAGACATATAAGTGGTATGAAATAAAACGCCTCAGAGGCTCTCTTATGTTTACTCCGTAAATCGGTTTTCTCCGTGTAACTCTGTGTCCTCCGTGCTCTCCGTGGTTCAAGGTTTGGGTTTGTTTATTTCGCTTTACGTCCAAAGACCGGGGGTTGGGTGTATTGGTCGATAAAGGGCGTGGCGATATTCATGATTAATACTGCAAATGCCACACCATCCGGATAAGCCCCAAACACGCGGATCATATAGGTCAGCACTCCAGCCAAAGCGGCAAAGATAAGCCTGCCGCGTGGTGTGGTTGGCGCGGTAACAGGATCGCTCACAATAAAAAACGCCCCTAAGATGGCCGCGCCACTAAATAGATGAAACCACGGCGGGCTGTAATGGCTAGGGTCCAGACCATAAAACAGCGTGGCTGTAAGCATAAAGGCAGCAAGAAAACCCACAGGGATTTGCCAAGGGATCAGCTTAGACCAAAGCAAATAAAGCCCCCCCAGCAAAAAACCCGCCACGGCCCATTCGCTGCCGACCCCGGCTACAGCGCCAAAAATGGGCTGCTGAAAAATATCGCTTAAAGCATGTTGCTGAAGGAGTGCTGTTTTAACCGTATCCAGTGGCGTGGCTGAAGCCATGGCGTCAAAAGCTTGCGGCAGTTGGCCACTAAAAATAGTGATGATCTGAGCTAGACTATCCAGATGCGGCATATCCAGCGGCAAAGGGGCAGCCCAGCGCGACATTTGCGCGGGGAAAGACACAATCATCACCGCAAAACCCACCATGGCCGGGTTAAACGGATTCTGCCCCAAGCCGCCATAGAGATGCTTGGCCAGGCAAATAGCAATTAAAGCAGCCAGCACCACCATCCACCACGGTGCAAGCGGCGGCATAGAGAGTGCCAGCAAAACCGCCGTCACCGCTGCCGATCCATCGCAGATAAAAGGTTTAATCGGATAATTGCGTAGCTTTAAACAAGCAGCCTCAGCCAGCAGGGCCGTGCCCAGAGCCAGCGCAATTTGCACCAGCACGCCCACGCCAAAAGCCCAAGTCAGCGCAATAATCCCCGGCAACAAAGCCGCCGCCACTTTGAGCATGACCACTTGCAAAGGCGTCGGTTTAATAAAAAAGGGCGATGTGTTCATTTGATTCCAAAAAAGTTAAAACTGAGCAAAAACCTAAAATCTGTAGACACAGAGAACACGGAGTAATCGTAGGGTGGGTTAGGCCGTTCTTATGTAGTCATCAAGGAGTTGATCTATTCCGGCCGTAACCCACCATGGCACTGCGCAATGGTGGGTTACGGCCAAGATACGGTAGCGGCGTGTGTTCGGTGCATTTTCTGGCCTAACCCACCCTACAAACTCCCCGCTCTCTGTGTCTACAGGTCTTTTTAACTCACAGCCCCCGGCTCCCCACTCCCCTTCCTTAACGCCGCAGCCGCTTTCGCTGCTTCAATTTCTATTTTTTTTGCCGCCTCCCACTCGCTACGCTCTTCCGGACTCATCGCGGCAATTCTGGCTCTTTCTTCACGGCGCTTATCAAGAATTTCCTTGGTGCGGTCGGTTTTATCCATGCTGCTGGCAGGCAGGGTTTGCGATGGGGCCATAGGCGGCTCTGGACGAGCTACCGGTACAGCGGCCTCTGCCTCGGCTTTTTTCGCGGCGGCTCTGGCCATTGCTGCGGCAATTTTGGCTTTTTTCTCGGCGGCTAATTGCGCGGCTTGATCCGCGTCGGTTACAGCAACGCCCGCGTCACTGACTGGCGATTCGTTTGCTACCGCCGATTTAGCGATCGCGGCTTTAATCTTGGCTGCACGGATGGCGTCTTCAGGATCATCAGATGCAACAGCTTGTGCTAGTTTTTGCGAGGCTTTGGCGGCAAGGCGCTCGGCTTTTTCTTGTTTCTCACGCTCGGCCCTGAATTCTCTGAACTCAAAACGCTCACGCGCTAAATCGGCGGCGTGTTTGGTTTTTTCAGCGGCCCAGATTTCAGATTTAGCAAAGCGGTAGTAATCCACCAAGCGGATATTGCTGGGGCAAACATAAGCGCAAGCGCCGCATTCGATGCAATCAAACAGATTACGCTCCTGCGCTTTGCCAAAGTTTTTGCTTTTTGCAAACCAGAATAAATCCATCGGTTGCAATTCGGCAGGACAAGCTTCGGCACATTTACTGCAGCGAATACAGGGCATTTCACGCGGCTGCTCAGGGAAATCAGCAGGCGTTTTGGCAATCACACAATTGCCCGCCTTGCTCAGCCCTACTTCCAAAGAAGGCAGCTCAAAGCCCATCATCGGGCCGCCATAGATATAGCCGCTGCTGCCTTTGCCCCCCGCTTCTTTTAAGAGGGCTGCCAGCGGCGTGCCAATCAGCGCCTCGTAATTACCGGGGCGCGCTACATTGCCAGTGATCGTCACTACACGGCGAATCACTGGCTCGGCATGGGCTAAGGCGCAATAAATACTGTGGATGGTGGCGACGTTAAAGCATTGCACGCCCAAATCTGTAGAACGCACGCCGCTTGGTACTTCGATATTGCATAGCAGTTTAATCAGCTGCTTGGCACCGCCCGATGGATACAGCGTGGACACTTGCACCACTTCAATGGCCGCAACCGCCTGGCTGCGGCTGGCTTTAATCGCATCCCGCAAAGCGGCGGCGGCTTCGGGCTTATTGTCTTCAATGCCAATCAACACTTGCTTGGCATTCAGCAAAGACTGCACCATCAAAATGCCAGCGATAATCTCGGTGGCGCGCTCCCGCATCAGCCTGTCGTCGCAGGTGATATAAGGCTCGCACTCTGCACCATTAATAATCAGCGTATCGAGCTGAGTTTTACTGCTTAACTTAAGATGCGATGGAAACACCGCCCCGCCCAAACCCACCACGCCCATATCGCGCAAATAAGTGCGCACCGCATTGGGCTCTGCATTGCGCCAATCAAATAGTGGGCGTTCCAGCCACTGATCTTTGCCATCTGGGATGAGCACAATGCAGTTGTCGCTTAAGCCCGAAGGATGGGCGATCGAATATAAATCAATAGCTTCAATCCGCCCCGAAGTTGGCGCATGCAAAGCGGCCGAGATCATGCCGTCTGCCGCAGCAATCAACTGGCCTTTTGCCACCTCGTCCCCCACTTTAACCAAGGGTTTGGCTGCGCTGCCTATGCTTTGTTGCAGAGATAAAATCAGCCGCGCCGGTAGTGCTGCTGTTCTGATCGGATAATGGCTGGATTCGGCTTTATGCTCGGGCGGATGAACACCGCCATGAAAGGTGATGATTTGCCGATTCATGAGCCACTCGGATGTTTCATAAATTCGCACGATGATCGCGCAGAAATTTGTTCGTAATGCGGATTTTGTGAAGGAGCGGCGTAGTGATTCATACGCCCGACTGAGTAAAACGCCCCAGTACAAACAAAGGGCAAGTGAGGATGGGTGATCATTTATGAAACATCCGAGTGTAACTTGATCGGGATAACAGGATAGCGCCAACGCCAGTTATTCACCGTTGAGCCAAGCGGAACAATATCAATGCAATCCACCGGACAGGGCGCCACACATAGCTCACAGCCCGTGCATTCAGCCGCAATCACGGTATGCAGCTGCTTGGCCGCACCCACGATGGCATCCACCGGACAGGCCTGAATACAGAGCGTACAGCCGATGCAAACGGCTTCGTCAATCAGCGCTACAGATTTAGGTTTTTCTACGCCATTCTCTGCATTTAGCGGCTTAAATTCTTTGCCCAGCAAATCGGCCAGTTTGCGAATGCCATCTTCACCACCCGGCGGGCAACAATTGATATCGGCTTTTTCATTGGCAATCGCCGTGGCATAGGGCTTACAGCCAGGAAAACCACACTGGCCACACTGGGTTTGCGGCAAGATCGCATCAATTTTATCGACTAATGGATCTTCATCAACCTTGAACTTAATCGCAGCAAAACCCAGCACCGCACCCAGCGCCAAAGCAAGAATAGCCATTAACAAAATGGCCAGTAAAAAAGACATAGCTTTCCTAATTTAAAAACGCAGACCTTGAAAAAGATCTGTAGACACAGAGAACGGAAAATTAAACATCAGCACACAGAGAAAACCAAAGGAATGCTTTTCTCTGTGTGCTCTGTGTTCTCCCTGTTCTCTGTGTCTACAGAACTAATTATTAAGGTTCTTAAAATTACCGCACCAAACCAGCGAACCCCATAAACGCTAAGCTCATCAGCCCTGCGGTGATAAATGCCACCGGCGTGCCTTTAAAGAATTCGGGGATATCTGCGCCCTCTAGTCTTTCGCGCATGGCGGCAAATAGGATCAGTACCAAGCTAAAACCCACTGCCGAGCCAAAGCCAAATAATAGCGACTCAACAAAGTTATATTTTTGCGCCGAGCTAATCAAAGGCACGCCCAATACCGCGCAATTGGTGGTGATCAAGGGCAGATAAATCCCCAGCGCTTGGTAAAGAACAGGGCTGGCTTTATGAATAAACATCTCGGTAAATTGCACAATCGCGGCAATCACCACAATAAAAGCAAGGGTGCGCAAATATTCCAGCTGCCAGAAGATCAATATCTGATCGATCATCCACGATGTGCCTGATGCCAGCGTCAGCACAAAGGCAGTGGCAAGGCCCATGCCGATCGATGCTTCCAGCTTTTTAGACACGCCCATAAACGGGCACAGCCCCAAAATACGCACCAGCACCACATTATTAACCAGCACCGCGCCCAGAAGCAGCAGTAAATAGTGTTGAAAATCCATGATTTAAAATCTCTCCGTAGGACGGGGCAAGCCGTCATTAAACTCAATTGCTAAAGTGGCGGCTTGTGCCGCCCTACGGTTTTTTATCTGCTTACAAAGCGGCAATCGCCTCAACGCAATCACTCACCATTTGCGGGCCTTCGTAAATCAGCCCGCTATACACTTGCACTAGGCTTGCACCTGCGCGGATTTTGTCGCAGGCGTGTTCGCCCTTGAAAATCCCACCCACACCAATAATAGGCAAAGCACCATCTAGGGCCTCGGCTAGATCACGAATCACCTTGGTTGATTTGGCCCGCACCGGCGCGCCGGACAAACCACCCGCTTCTTGGCCGTGTTTTAGATGCTCTACGCCAACGCGGGATAAGGTGGTGTTACTGGCAATCACAGCATCGATGCCGCTGGCCACTAGGCGCTCGGCGATATCCTGAACTTGATTGCTATCTAAATCGGGCGCTATTTTGAGGGCAAGGGGCACATAGCGGCCATGACGATCCGCAAGTTCTGCTTGCTTTTGCTTTAAAGCCGTCAGCAAACGACCTAACTCATCCGCGCCTTGTAGCTGGCGCAAGTTCTTGGTATTAGGGCTGGAAATATTGACCGTGACATAGCTGGCGTGTTCGTACACTTTATCTAAGCAGATTAGATAATCATCAGCGGCGTTCTCGATTGGTGTGTCCGCATTTTTGCCGATATTGATCCCCAAAATGCCCTGATAATTGCTGTTTTTAACATTCTCGATCAGCTTATCCACGCCATCATTATTAAAACCCATACGGTTAATAATGCCCTCGGCTTCCGGCAGGCGAAACAAACGCGGCTTAGGATTGCCCGGCTGTGGGCGCGGCGTGATGGTGCCTATTTCTAAAAAACCAAAACCCAGCTCGGCCATGGCATCAATATGATCGCCATTTTTATCTAAGCCCGCAGCAAGGCCAACTGGATTAGGAAAATCCAAGCCCATCACAGAAACAGGGCATGCAGGCACAGTAGGCGTAAACGAGCGCAAAAACCCCAGGCTATGCAAGGCATGCAAGCCGGTAAACGCAGCTGCGTGGGCTTTTTCGGCGTCGAGTAAAAAGAGGAAAGGTTTAGCAAGCTGATAAGACATGGGGCAGGAGATCCGGCAATTGATGGGCAAAACTGCGCCTAAGACGCGGCTTGTCACCCCTTTCTGCCATGCACACCGCACAGCAGAAAAGAGTTAGATTAGATCAAAAAAAAGCGCTTTAACCCTTGCGATTTACACAAGCATCAAAGGTGTTTTGCATCAGAGTCGCCACGGTCATCAAGCCCACACCACCCGGCACCGGGGTAATCCACGCGGCTTTTTCTTTAGCCACGTCAAATTCAACGTCACCACAAAGCTTGCCGTTTTCTAAACGATTGATACCCACGTCGATCACAATCGCGCCCGCCTTAATCCAGTCACCCTTTACAAAATTAGGGATGCCTACGCCAGCCACCACAATATCTGCGCCACGTACTTTGCTTTCTAAGTCTTGCGTTTTGCTATGGCAGATGGTGACAGTAGCGCGTGCCAGTAAAAGCTCTAAAGCCTGCGGGCGACCCACGATATTAGATGCGCCCACGATGACAGCGTCTTTACCAACGATATCAATTCCGGTGCGCTCTAATAAAGTCATCACACCGCGTGGGGTACACGGGCGCAGCAAAGGCATTTTTAAAGCAAGACGGCCAATATTATAAGGATGGAAACCATCCACATCTTTTACTGGGTCGATCAGCTCGATCACTTTCTCTGCATTAATATGTTTTGGTAAAGGCAGTTGTACCAAGATGCCATCGATCTCGTCGTCTTGATTAAACTTAGCCACCAAGGCCAATAAATCAGCTTCAGACGTATCCGCTGGTAAATCGATATCAATAGAGCGAATCCCCGCATTAGCGCACTGACGCTTCTTATTACCTACATAGACTTGGGAAGCAGGGTCTGCCCCAACCAAAATTACGGCAAGTGCAGGAGCACGTAAGCCACTTGCCACACGGGCATCTACTTTGGCGCGAACATCACTAACAATTTCGGCCGAAATGATTTTTCCGTCGAGAATTTGGGCTGTCATGGGTAAAACTCCTGCTGTTTCTATCGCAAAAAACGCATTTTCTCATGCAAAAGCATCTAGCCCAAACATTTCCTACATATTTTTCTAAGTGGGCGCTGTTTAACTAACTAGGAAATATCAAAATATTTAGCCTATAGTTTAAATATTTTTCAAAACAAAAATCATCTTAAAAAACAATAGTTAGCGTAAGAATCAAGCCATTTTATAGACAACTTATGCCACACTCCCCAGAAAAAAGATCACGAAGGTGCTTGACGCCAAAAAGCTTGCACAGTATATTGCGTCCTCTGTTCGGGGCGTAGCGCAGCCCGGTAGCGCATCTGCTTTGGGAGCAGAGGGTCGTGAGTTCGAATCCCACCGCCCCGACCAGAACTTATCCTTATACGATAAGTTGTTTTAAAGTAAGAACTTATTCACCCAGATAAGTAGATTTATAGTACGGTTGTACAGTGTGCCCGTAGCTCAACTGGATAGAGCAACGGCCTTCTAAGCCGTAGGTTACAGGTTCGATTCCTGTCGGGTGCGCCAAGTGTGTGATCGACTATTAAAACGAACCAAGATTTTAGTTTTAGACTTGTAGTATATTAAGTCTTGAACGCACCGCTCAGCGGTGGCTGTAGCTCAGTTGGTAGAGTCCAGGATTGTGATTCCTGTTGTCGTGGGTTCGAGCCCCATCAGCCACCCCAGTAAGAAAGCAAAAAGCCCATCCGCAAGGTTGGGCTTTTTGCTTTGCTGCGTTTCAATCAAATACAGGCTTAAGCTGCAGTTTTACGGCGGCGGGCTACTCCTAATAATCCGAGCAAGCCCATGCCCATTAGGGCATATGTTTCTGGCTCAGGTACCGGAGTTACGGAATCCACTCCGCTTAAATGTACGCTCCAGTTTTTGCCCATATTGCGGTTATTTGCTGGCTGAACCCAATCTTCCAGACGAATTGGAGCCTGATTGTCGTATGCAAAGCCACTGCTCAGTGCTGAGCCACGAGCACTATTATTATATGTGGCGATCGTAAACAGATATTCACCAGCGCCCAGAGTTGTAAATTTCAAACCAGAATCAAAGCGGGTTTGGCCCGGAGCAATGGTTGCATCATCATCATTCTGCCCCAGTAAACTCCATACTGAGCCTTCCTTTTTCCATACGGCAGTAACCGGATCAAAATTTGTACCGTCGCGGAATGAATCTGTCCAGACTTTTACGTTTGTATTTGCTTGATTCAAGGTAAAGCCAAGCTTCACAACGTCTTTGTGGTAATTGATACTTCCACTGAAATCAAAAACTGCAGCGTGTGAAACGGATGAAATAAATAGTGTTGCTAGTGCTAGTTTTTTCAGCATGCCAGATCCCCTAAAAAAATTTAGAAAAATAATTTTACAGAACAAGAAAGCTAACACAAAACTTCAAGTAATTCACAAAAATGAATATAAGAATTATTGTATATAATAAAAATCAAACACTTAATTTCAAGAAAACAAAAACACCTAGCAAACCTCGTTCATTTATTTTTATAGAAAAACAAACTGTAAAATTGCCTTTTAACATTTAAAAATATCAATTAAAAAAAATTAAATCATTAAACAAAAAAACAAATAATTTTTAAAAAAAAAGTAAATTATTAATGTTTTTGTTGTATAAAAACACACAACGCCTGTGTCGGACTCAGTTGTAAAACAAACTGGTATTCGTACTTTGCATGGCTTAACATCCTGTCATCCAAAGATCAGGACCCTGCTTGTGAAGCTTCTCTTCGGCCTTATCTCTCTCTTTCTTTCTGCCTCACTCTGGGCTGCCGCGCCTAAGCCGCCTTTTTATCAGCTCAGCGCCAGGCAGCTAGCCGTAGTCGTGAATCGTAATGATCCCTTATCGGCCGAAATTGCGCGTTACTACGCAGAAAAACATGGTTTAAAGCCTGAGCAGATTTTTCAAATTAGCCTACCCACAGACCGTAGCTGGATTAGCGAAGGTGAGCTGGCGCAAGCCAAAGCGGAGCTGGATAAAGCACTACCCGCTCATATTCAGGCGCTGGCACTAGCATGGACCAAGCCTTATCGGGTGAATTGCCTGAGTATCACTTATGCCTTTACGCTGGGTTATAAAGAAGGCATTTGTCAGAGCACGGGCAAGCCAACTCCTGCCTCGCCATACTTTAACCACGCCAGCACCCAGCCCTTCAGCGATTTAGGCTTGCGCCCCAGCATGATGCTGGCAGCCAATAATCTGGCAGAAGCTAAAAAATTAATTGATCGCGGCAGCGAGGCTTGGGGGAGCTTTCCGCGGGGCACGGCTTATTATTTAACCACGAGTGATAAAACCCGCAGCGCCAGAGCACCTTTATTCCCGCCCACACAGGCGGTAGAGCGCCCAGCCATTAAGATTGAGAATCTGCACGGCGATGTAATCAGCCATAAAAAAGACGTGCTGATTTATCAAACAGGGCTCACCAAGGTAGATAAGCTGGAGACCTTGCAATTTTTACCTGGCGCACTGGCTGATCACCTGACTTCTTTTGGCGGCATGCTAACCGACAGCAGCCAGATGAGCAGTTTAAAATGGCTGGAAGCGGGCGCTACTGCCAGCTATGGCACGGTGAGCGAGCCTTATTCTTACCCACAAAAATTCCCCCATCCACAGGTTTTGCTTTATCACTATCTGGCGGGTGCCACGGCAGTAGAAGCCTATTGGAAAAGTGTGGAATGGCCTGCGCAAGGGGTATTTATTGGCGACCCGCTAGCCGCGCCGTTTCGTAGCCTTAGCCCGCGCAAGCAATAAATCCCTATTCCTTTAAAGCGCCATGCAAATTCAAAAGCCTTATAATCGAGTTGAGATTCTTTGAGGCTTTATATGCATACCTTTTACTGGCACGATTACGAAACATTTGGCATCAACCCACGTCGTGATCGCCCTTCGCAATTTGCTGGCATTCGCACCGATGCAGAGTTAAATGAAATCGGCGTGCCACTCAATATTTTCTGCAAACCCGCACCTGACTATCTGCCCGATCCTGAATCCTGTCTGCTTACGGGCATTACGCCGCAGCAGTGCCTAGAAAATGGCGTGGATGAATTCGAGTTTGCGGCCCGTATCGAGACCGAGCTAGCTATGCCTAGCACCGTGGCGCTAGGCTATAACTCGATTCGTTTTGACGATGAAGTCACGCGCTTTATGTTTTGGCGCAATCTGATCGAGCCCTATTCACGTGAATGGCAAAATGATTGCAGCCGCTGGGATTTACTCGATGTGGTTCGCACCACCTATGCGCTGCGCCCAGAAGGAATCATCTGGCCCACGCACGACGATGGCCGCCCTTCCTTCAAATTAGAGCATCTCACCCAAGCCAACGGCATCAGCCACGAAGCGGCGCACGATGCGCTATCTGATGTGCGTGCCACCATTGCACTGGCACGGCTGATCCGTGAGAAACAACCCAAGCTATTTGATTTTTGCTTTTCACTGCGTAAAAAAGACAAGGTGCTGGAGCAAATTGGCCTCCGGAGCCATTTAGAGAAGGCCAAACCTTTCCTACATATCAGCGGCATGTTTTCCGCAGAACGCGGCTGCATCGCGCTGGTTTGGCCGCTCGCCATGCACCCCAGCAATAAAAACGAAATCATCGTTTGGGATTTAGCATTTGACCCAAGCGAGATTTTTAGCCTAGATGCAGAAACTATCCGTCTACGTATGTTCAGCAAAACGGCTGATTTACCCGAAGGCGTCACTCGCCTGCCGATTAAAAGCATCCATATTAATAAGTCGCCCATTGTAATTGGCAATCTCAAAACCTTGAGTAGCGAGCGCGCCGCACACTGGAATATCGATGTAGAGCAGGCATTAGCGCACGCCAAAATAGCCGAAACCGCCCCCGATCTAAGCGCCATCTGGCAACAGGTGTTCACCACCGAGCACGCCCAAAATGATGTAGATGAAGATTTATACGGTGGATTTATTGGCAATAACGATAAGCGTCTTTTAGCCAAGCTACGCCACTTTAGCCCCGAAGAGCTGGCTAAGGAGCGAGTGAGCTTTGAAGATAGCCGCCTTGAAGAAGTGTTTTTCCGCTATCGCGCTAGAAACTTCCCACAAAGCCTGAGCCCTGCCGAACTGCGCCGCTGGGAGCAACATCGTGCGGCTAAATTATTCGATGGTGCAGGCGGTGCGCGCACCTTAGAGGCCTTTGGTGACGCGATTGATACACTCTCGGAAAACGTCAACGAGCAGCAGGCTGATATTCTTTCTGCACTCTTTGATTACGCCGAAAGCATTATGCCCGATGAGGAGTAAGGATGAGGAGTAAGGATGAGGAGTATCAAGTTAAGATAAAAGCATCGCAAAAAAGCTGATTTTCATAGCGTGTGCAAGTCGTTTTTCTTGCGCACCGCGCGGTCGTGAGCAACGACTACGTCGTTGTACACCCTATGAAACACCGATTCACTCCATGACAATAGCTTTAGTGATGCCGGTAAGGAGTTAGACGCTAGGAGTTACTAACACCTAATCCCTAGCTCCACCTTGGAAAAAGCCAATATTTTTCTCAAGCACGCTGGCATGTTCCGCTAGCTCTTGAGCGGCGCTACTAAGCGAATCGGCATCGCTGGCGTTGGCTTGGGTACCTTGAGTCAGCTGCTCTACCGAGCTACTAATGCTGTCAATCCCCTGAGCCTGCTCTTGCGAGGCAAAGGAGATTTCCTGAATCAACAAGGAAGTCTTACGAATCGATGGCACGATATCTTCGAGTAACTTACCCGCAGCCTCGGCCTGATTCACGCTATTGGCGGCCAAATCACTAATTTCCTGCGCCGCCAGCTGGCTGCGTTCTGCCAGTTTCCTGACTTCAGAGGCCACCACCGCAAAGCCTTTGCCATTTTCCCCCGCCCTAGCGGCCTCGATGGCAGCGTTCAGTGCCAGTAAATTAGTCTGATACGCAATATCATCAATAATGCCGATTTTCTTGGCAATTTGCCGCATGGCATTGACGGTTTGCTTGACTGCCTCGCCGCCATTTACCGCCGCGCTGGCCGCTTTTCCGGCCATGCCCTCAGTCATTTTGGCATTTTCACTATTTTGGCTGATGGTAAAGTTAATTTCTTTCAATGCACTACTGGTGCTTTCAATACTAACCATTTGCTCTGAAGAGTTTTCCGATAACCGCTGTGCAGAAGCATTCACTTGTGCCGAGGTTAGCGCCAACACACTCGATGTATTCTTAATATCGCCAATCACCAATTTAAAGCGCTGAGTCATTTTATCCAACGCCCCTAGCAAGCTTTGTGTGTGGCTGGCATTAAAATGCACATTCAAATTACCCCCGGCTATTTCCTGCACAATCTGCAGTGCATCTCTAGGCTCGCAGCCTAGCAGACGAATCAAACGATGGTACATCCAGATCAGCACAAGCAATAAACCCACCCCCAGCAAGACAATCATCCCTAGCATGCTATACAAATAAAATTGCTTATCTTGCTCGGCACTCACCACCTGAGCGGCCGTTCTTTTATCCAGCAACACAAAAAACTCGTCTACCGGACGCATGATTTGCGCCTTGTACTGGTGATAAACGGTGTTATGCATTAGATCAGCAGCTAGTTTTAAATCAGGCTCACCCTGCTTGGTAAAACCTCCCGCATCGTCGGCAAAACGGCCCTTCACCGCATTCATCGCAATGGTTTCACTCTTCACCAAGCCATCTGAATTAGCTTGAGCTTCTTTTAGCTTTGCAAATTCGGCATCAGTAAAACCGGACTGCTTCATTAATGTTTGTAACGCAATTAGGTGACTATTAGGCCGAGGCAAGCTATCGCTTACCGCCATAAAATCCCAATAAATACGGTGATATTCCAGAGGGCGAGCTTTTTTGCCGTTACGTATATCGAGCACATCCCAATATTGTTTTTCATATTTAGCATCGCCGCTGATGACATAGCTGCGGGCAAGGCGGGTGAGATCGTCTGAGCTTTGCCTTAGCTCATCTGCTAGTAAATAAGAATTGTAGCGCTGCAATTCCGCCTGACTATGCACATCAGCACTTTGTTTAAGCAGCATAACGATGCTCATTAACACGATAAGCGTCAGCACCACTAATAAGCCAAGCGCCATAAACATACTTTTTACACTGCGCATACAGAAGGGCCCCATTGAGCGATGTGTTCTATTTAAGAATAGAACAGGTTTGCGCTAGAAAAACGCCTAAATACTTTATCCAAGCTGAGTAAGTCCGTATACCAGCATGAAAAAGCCGTTCTCGGCTCAGTAACCACGGTATGGCACGATATAACGATGCCTATAGGTATCAAGTTAGGCTTTTGTCATGCGCCAATAGGCAAGCGACTCATTATCATGTCATTTATAGGGCGCTAATCAAGCCAAGCGTTTTTTGCTTGGCTTGATTAGCGCCGCATGGGGATTGCAAATACACGGCACAATACGTCTAAATAAAGCCTCAGACTTATTGCGCTCTACGGTTTTCGACATAACATCGGCTTAAGTTAATGCGTGCAAGGGCACGATTAAACGGTGTCCACTCTACATCCCCGCTTCTTTCTAGCTTAAAATGGCTTTTTTGCTTCTAGCCGAAACTAACCCGATGAAAATCGCCATTGCCCAGCTCAACTCCCTCGTCGGCGATCTTGCCGGCAATACCGACAAAATCTTTGCAGCGGCTTTGCAGGCCAAGGCCGATGGCGCGGATATTTTGCTCACGCCTGAGCTGGCATTAAGTGGCTACCCGCCTGAAGACCTGTTGCTGCGCCCAGCCTTTTTGGCCGAATGTGCCCAGTGTGTTGGCCGCTTTATTGACGAGCTGGACGGCATCACACTGGTGCTGGGCTATCCGCGCGCCAGTAGTGACGAACGCTTTAACAGCGCGATTGTGATTCGGGATGGCAATGTACTGGGCCGCTACGACAAGCTCTTGCTGCCTAATGATCAGGTGTTTGATGAAGTGCGCTATTTTTCACCCGGCTATTCGCCCTTTGTATTCGAGCAGGATGGCGTACAGATTGGCTTAGCCATTTGTGAAGACATCTGGGATATCGAGCCTGCATCGGCCGCCGATGACGAAGGCGCTGAATTGCTGTTAATTCTGAATGCATCACCCTACAACCAGGCCAAGCAATCCACCCGCCGCGAAGTCGTTGGTCAGCGTGTAGAAGAAACCGGCATGGCGATGGTGTATTGCAATATGATCGGCGGGCAAGACGAGCTGATTTTTGACGGTCAGTCTTTTGCGCTGAATAAATCAGGCGAACTCGTGGCCCAGCTGCCGGCATTTAGCGAGCAAGTCGCCATCGTTGAATACCAAAAAGGCGATTTACAAGCGGCCACCATTACCCCAGATTTAAGCGATGAAGCCAGCGCTTACCAAGCCCTTGTTTTGGGTGTGCAAGACTATATCGGTAAAAATCGCTTCTCCGGTGTGCTCTTGGGTTTATCTGGCGGCATTGATTCGGCGTTGACGCTGGCGATTGCCGTGGATGCGCTAGGTGCAGATAAGGTGCATGCGGTGATGATGCCATCCCGTTACACCGCCGACATCAGCGTCGATGATTCGCGTGAAATGATCAAAATCCTTGGCTGCAAATATTCAGAAATCGAAATCTGGCCAATCTACGAAGCCTTTATGAATGGCCTAGCCGGTGAGTTTGAAGGCACGGCGGCGGATACCACCGAAGAAAATCTACAGGCACGTGCTCGCGGTACGCTCCTGATGGCGCTATCGAATAAATCGGGCAAGCTGGTACTCACCACCGGCAATAAATCCGAAATGACCACAGGTTACGCTACGCTATACGGCGATATGGCGGGTGGCTTTGCGGTACTCAAGGATGTAGCAAAGACACTGGTTTATCGACTTTCCAGCTGGCGCAATACGCAAGGTGTGGTGATTCCAGAGCGCATTATTACTCGCCCCCCCTCGGCGGAACTTCGGCCTGATCAAACCGACCAAGACTCATTACCTGCCTATGAAATTTTAGATGTCATTTTGCAAGCCTATGTAGAAGAAAACCTCAGCCGTGCCGAGATTATCGCCAAGGGCTTTGCCAAGGCCGATGTGGATCGCGTGGTGCATTTGCTGACCATCAATGAATACAAGCGCCGTCAGGCACCGGTAGGCCCACGTATTACCCCCCGCGCTTTTGGCAAAGATTGGCGTATGCCGATTACCAATCGTTTTTCGATGTAGATTTTTGAGGAGTGGGGAGTTGGGAGCAGACCCACTCCCAGCTCCCAATAACTGACACCGCTTTCCCGACCCCCGGATTAAATCATGCTCAAGCTCGACCGCTATGCAGGTATTGCCAGCTATTGCTTAATTGGACTGTTTTTACTCTTAGTGATGCTCAATCACTTACTCCCTGCTTTACTGATAGGTCTGCTGGTTTACGAGCTGGTGGCTCAGGCCGCTCAAGGCCCCTTTATCTCACGCCTGCCTCCCAAACACGCCAAGCCCGTTGCGCTAATTATTTTTTCTGCGGGCATTATCCTGCTGCTGGTGTTAATGGGATTTAGCTTAGCTTCGGTATTTCATGGTGAATCGGCGTCGATGCCCAGCATCATGCGTAAATCAGCAGAAATCGCCGAAGCACTGCATCTGGAGCTTGCCAACTGGCTGCCCGCCTGGATACTGGAAAGCCTTCCACAAGATGTCAGTGCCTGGAAAACAGCGTTCTATCAATGGTCAGATAAACATATTGCCCAATTACAGCAAATGGGCGCGCGCACCGGCCATACGCTGGCACAGATGCTGATTGCAATGGTGATTGGGGCCATGCTGTCTTTGCACCACAATAATAGTGATAAAGCCCCTTTACTCAATGCGCTACAAACACGCTGCTCTCGCTTAGCCGATTCTTTCCGTCAGATTGTATTTGCGCAAGTTCGTATTTCCGCCCTGAATACTTTTTTTACGCTGATTTATCTGGCCATGGTTTTGCCCGCACTCGGTATTTCGCTCCCCCTCACCAAAACCTTAATTGTGATTACGTTTCTGGCAGGTTTATTACCGGTCATTGGTAATCTAATTTCCAATACCGCCATTGTGGCCGTCAGCATGAGTGTCTCTGCTTCTGTGGCAGCAGGCTCACTGGCATTTTTAGTCATTATTCATAAGCTGGAATACTTTTTAAATGCACGGATTGTAGGTGGACGCATACATGCTTTTGCGTGGGAGCTGCTGCTTGCTATGCTGCTAATGGAAGCCATTTTTGGCTTGCCCGGTTTAGTAGCTGCACCTATTTTTTATGCCTATTTAAAACAGGAACTCAAGGCAGCCAACTTGATTTAGCTCATCTAAATTACCGGATGATTCAGGCCAGTCATCTGTAACGCGAACGTAACTCTCCGCTGTTATGCTTACAATTCACGTTGCATATTTGGCTTTATAATGAATGAATCACCTAGCCTAGAATCACTCAGGCACGAACTTGAAAATATTATTAGCCAAAATCAATTAACGGCACTTTTTCAACCTATCGCATCCACCCGGGATGGCGAAATTTTTGGCTATGAAGGGCTCATTCGTGGCCCTTCTTCCAGCTTTTTACACTCCCCCATTAATCTTTTTCGCACAGCAGAAGAGCTAGGCTGCCTGCATGCTTTAGATTTTGCATGTCGCAGAGCGGTAATCAATGCCTTTGTGCGGGAAGAATTAGACGGGCGTTTATTTCTAAATGTGATTCCTTCTTGCTTAGCAGAGCAAGACTTTAAGCCGGGCGCAACGCTGGCCTTACTGAATGATGCAGGGTTAGCCCCGCAGCGCGTGGTCATCGAGCTTACCGAAACCCAGCCTACACACGATTACAATCTGCTCAAAGAAGCATTGCTGCATTATCGGGATATGGGCTTTAAAATTGCACTCGATGATTTAGGGGAAGGCTTTTCCTCGCTCAGGCTCTGGTCAGAGCTCAAACCTGAATTTGTCAAAATTGATAAATACTTTATCCAAGGCTTGGCTTGTGACGCGCAAAAACGTCAGTTTGTCAGATCAATTCAGCATATCGCACTCAATACCGGCACCCGTGTCATTGCAGAAGGCATTGAATCTCAGGCTGATTTGCAAGTCGTACAAAACATCGGCATTGGCTATGTACAAGGCTATTTTATTGCCCTGCCCAATGCGCATCCGCCAAGACAGCTCAATCTTAATCTGCAAGAAAAAGATTACCGCCCAAGCCTGCTTAAAGCGCAAACAGCAGGCCAATTATTAGTTGAAGTGCCCACTGTTTTACCCAAGCAAAGCGGCACAGAAATCTGCCGTATTTTTAGCAAATACCCGCAAATTCATGCGCTACCCGTGATTGATGAGCAGCGCCCTGTTGGCTTATTACGGCGCCATGAAGTGATCGAATTCTTTGGCCGCCCCTTTGCCCACGAGCTCTATGGCAACAAACCCTGCAAGGGACTGATGGATTGCACACCCCTGATTGTAGAGCACTCCACCAGCTTACAAGAGCTCTCCCAACTGGTTACCGCGGCAGATCATCGCCATCTGGCCGATGGCTTTATCATTATTGAACAAGGGCATTATCTGGGCATGGGCACAGGCCATGACTTAATGCGCGCCATTACCGAATTGCAAATTCGCGCAGCACGGCACGCCAATCCGCTGACCCTGCTACCGGGCAATGTGCCTATAGAAGAACAAATAGAGATTTTACTGACCGAACAGCGCTACTTCACCGCAGCCTATATCGATTTAGACCACTTCAAGCCCTACAACGATGTCTATGGTTATGCCTGCGGCGATAAAATGATTCGCATGCTGGGAGAGCTGTTGCTCAGCATTGCCGACCCGCAAATCGACTTTGTTGGCCATATTGGCGGCGATGATTTTATGATTTTATTTCGCTCAACAGACTGGAAACAACGCTGCAAAAGCCTGCTTAAAGAATTTGAGCTGCGGGTGCAAAGCTTGTTTAAGCCGGAGCATATCTTACAAAATGGTTACAGCAGCACCGATCGCCGCGGCGAATTGCAACACTTTCCGCTAAGCAGCTTATCAATTGGTGTGATTGAGGCGCATCAAGATATTTATCTTACCCATCATGAAGTCGCCGCCGCCGCGACTCATGCCAAGCATCTTGCTAAAAGTAAATTGGGCAACAGCTTGTTTGTAGAACAACGCCAAACAGATTACACCGAAGTGCAGATGGCTTAACGCTGCTCCTGCTTCTTATGAATGATTAACTTCATCTGGCTTACGCAAAAAATCCAAAGACCACCCCAGCCCGTACTCTTCATTTGCCAGATTAATTAATGGCGTTAAGCTTGCCAATAAGGAGGGAAGATGCGGGCGCACCTCATCCTGATGCCCTTTATGTAACATCAGCAACGCATCTGCCAGTGGCAATAGAGGCAGGCGATTGATATTCTCATCCGGCATTAAAATCCGGCCATCTCCAACCGAAGCATAAAGACGCGTTATTGCTTTGCTAAATAAAGCCGGGGCCGAATGCGTGTCATCATGCCAGGAGTTTGCGATTGCCACGCTGGCGCTTACTTCCAAACGCTCATCGCGGAAATTAATTCTGGCTGCCGCAACGCCCTGCCGCAAACGCTCGGCCATCACCCGCACTTCACTCAAGGAGGTCCCTGGAGCCACAATTGCAAACTGCGGCCCGTCCACATGAGCCAAAGTATCTTCACGCCGTAATTTAGCCGCCAATAATTTGGCTAATAAATTCAGCATTTGATCAGCCAGCCTATCGCCTAGTTTTTGCTTCAGGGGCTGGTAATTATCAATTTCTAAAAGCAGCAGAGTCACTTCAGAATTGTGGCGCAAAGCATAGGCCATGGATTGCTCCATTTGCAGCATCAGCAAATGCGAGCTAGCTACCCCAGTACTCTTGTCCCTCGTCACCGTCTGCGCCTGCTCTGCACGCGCTAATGCCAATTCACACTGAATCGCCGCCAATTGAATATTAGCTGCCACACGCGCCAGCATTTCACTGCGATCCGTGGATTTGGTAATAAAATCAGTTGCGCCGCATTCAACGCATTTTTGTTTGGTGATATCGTCTTCTTCGCCCGAGATAATAATCACCGGTAATAAATAAAGACGACCATCGCCCGCACTGCGTACCCGGGCCAAAAGGCCCAAGCCATCGAGTACAGGCATGAATAAATCGGAGATCAGCAGCTGAATTGTTTCATCGGCCAACAGGCGCTGCCAGCCCTCCTCGCCATTGGCGGCCTCAACGACATCATAAGCCGCAGCAAGGTGCTTCTTAATTGTTGCGCGGACAATCCGAGAATCATCCACAACAAGAATGCGTGGTAAAGGAAGTTGTTCTGAATCCACTTGCGACATCAATTCATGCTCGTCTTTCATCGTTGATAAAATTTAGCATAAACGCGTCCGCCCTGCCGATATACGGTCAAGAAAGCAGCTATAAATCCTATAAGATTCAAGCCACCCACAGGGCTTAAGACTGATCTAGCTAAGGGAAAAACAGATTAGGCCACACTTCAGATTCTTTTTATTTTTAAACCAACTACTCGCCTCAATTAACGCATAAAATTTGTATCAAACCAGAACCTGCAAACACCATCAAAACCAACAAACTGCCAGCCAAAACAAGGAGCGAGCATTATGTCCGTTAATTTGCAGCTTCAACTGAGCATTGCACCACTTTCCTGTTTTGAGGCTAAACGCTGCCTTTATGCTCTGACGCGAGAAGGCATTGTAACGCTATGGCATGAACAGCGCCTCTTAAGTAGTGATACTTGTCTACTAAATCTGAATGCAGAATGCAGCAGCTCTGAAAGCCCGGAGTGGATCAGTGAGCGTTTAGCTGCCGCTATCTGGAAAGAAACAGGCCGTTTTGTACGGCTCACTTGCCTTGTTGATCACGATGAAACAGAGCATTTATCTACCTTTGAAGAAACAGACTATCAGCGCCTGATGCCCGCCTTCCGGCTGAGAATGCCGCCTTTACGCCGTTAATAGTAGCCTGTCGGGCTTAAGTGATGTCCGCGAGGGAAAGTCCGTTTTGAGACAGATTTGACAGATTTTCGAGGCGGGGTGGTGGTGATTAAACCCAAGCCTAGCTATTCAACGAAAAAATGCGTCAAATATGGCCAAATCCGGCTTTTCCGCAGTAGATCAGTCTTAAGTCCGGCAGGCTGCTAGTTAAATAGCAGACAAACAAAAACCCCAGCCGAGGCTGGGGTTTTCTTCACTCGAACATCTACAGAATTAGGCCATAGCCTTGATTGCTGCAGACAAACGGCTCTTATGACGAGCTGCCTTGTTCTTGTGGAAGATTTCTTTGTCTGCGATACGGTCAATGATGCTGACTGATAGCTGGAAGACGGTCTGAGCCGCAGCTTTATCACCTGCTTCCACAGCCTTCAGCACCTTTTTGATCGCGGTGCGGAAAGCGGAACGCTGGCTAGTATTGTGCTGGCGGGCTTTCTCAGCCTGACGTGCACGCTTGCGAGCTTGGGCACTGTTAGCCATGTTTTGAAACTCCTGACGGGCTTGCCCAAAAATCGGGCTAATTCGGAAACCGGCGATGATAGCCTCACTTTTACATTCTGGCAAGCACATATCAACTCGATCTTTATAGCCTAGGCAAAAAAACCTCATTTTTCCCATAAATTCAGTGGGTCAGTGTTTGCTTGCTACAGGAATAAGATACGGCCTTATAATTGGCCCCTCACTACTCAGACCCTCCGGCATGAACCTCCTTAAAACACTGGCCGCAGTCAGCTCAATGACACTGGTCTCCCGTATTCTGGGCTTTGTTCGCGATACCATTATTGCCCATATATTTGGCGCTGGCGCTGCCACTGACGTCTTTTTTACCGCATTTAAACTGCCCAATATGCTGCGGCGCATTTTTGCGGAAGGTGCGTTTTCACAAGCCTTTGTCCCCACGCTGGCGGAATATAAAACACGGAAAGGCGAAGAAGCGACCAAAGAATTTATCGCCAAAATTGCGGGGATGCTGACCTTAGTTTTGATTTTAGTCACCCTAATCGGTGTTTTAGCGGCCCCAGCAATTATTTATTTTTCTGCGGCAGGTTTTGCTAAAAGTCCGGATAAATTTAATCTGGCGGTAGAGCTGCTCCGCTATATGTTTCCCTATATTTTATTGATTTCTCTATCATCTTTAGTCGGGAGCATTCTTAATACTTATAACCGATTTTCGGTTCCTGCCTTTGTCCCCACACTTTTAAATATTTCATTTATTGCCTGCGCATTATGGCTAGCTCCGCTGATGGATCGCCCTATTTTTGCGCTTGCCATTGCCGTACTCATTGGAGGCGTGGCCCAGCTTTGCTATCAACTCCCCCACCTAGCCAAACTGGGTATGCTCATGTGGCCCAAGCTGGACTTGAAAGACGAAGGGGTATGGCGCGTCATCAAGCAAATGGGCCCTGCTATTTTTGGCGTATCGGTGGCACAGATCAGCTTGATTATTAATTCCAACCTCGCTTCTTTCCTAGCTTCAGGCAGTGTGTCGTGGATTTACTATGCCGACCGCCTGATGGAATTCCCGACCGGCGTGCTTGGCGTTGCGCTGGGGACGATTCTATTGCCTAGCCTAGCCCGTAGCCATGCCAGTGGCGATCAGGTCAGCTACGATCGTTTGCTGGATTGGGGGCTGCGTCTGTGCATCATGCTTTGCCTACCCGCCACCGTGGCTTTAGCCATCCTTGCCGAGCCCTTAGTGCTCACCCTATTCCAAGGCGGCAAGTTCTCTATGCACGATGCCTTAATGACCCAGCAGGCGCTAGTGGGCTATAGCGTGGGCTTGATTGGGCTCATCCTAATTAAAATCCTCGCTCCCGCGTTTTATGCAAGGCAGGAAATTAAAACTGTGGTGCGTATCGGCATCATCACGCTCTTCGTAACGCTGGCAATCAACCTAATCTTCTTGTATACCCTGCCTTTCAAGCACGCAGGGCTGACGCTGGGGATGAGCTTAGGCGCATGTCTGAATGCAGGCTTGCTATACCGCACGCTGCGTTTACGGGGCTATTACACCCCACAAGCAGCATGGAAGGGCTTTATGCTGCGCATCGCATTCGGCGTAGTCGCCATGAGCGCCTTGCTACTCGTGCTATTGCACTTTATGCCCGCCTTTGCCGAAATGAATAAGCTGGTACGAGTAGGCTGGCTCAGTGTATTGGTGATCGCTGGAGCAGGGACATACTTTGCATCGCTATTTGCCTTGGGCTTTAGACCTAAAGACTTCTCGCGCAAGGCAATTACAGATTGATAGATTTATGCCGTGAAAACCCAAATCTTGAACCACGGAGGTCACTGAGAACACGGAGTTTCACAGAGAAAAGCAAGTTTTGAATCGATCAAGTGCAAGCGCACAGGATTGCGCCCCTACACTGAAAAATAAAAAACCCACGAAGCGATTCGTGGGTTTTTTATTAGGCGCGAGCTAAATTACAGCACTTTAGCAATCGCATCCGCGACGTAATCAATATTTTTAGTATTGAGTGCGGCCAAGCAAATACGGCCAGTTGAAACAGCGTAAATACCGTACTCGTCTTTCAACACTTCAACTTGCGCCGCTGTCAGGCCGGTATAGGAGAACATACCGCGCTGAGCCGCTACAAAGCTAAAGTCTTGCGCTACGCCGCGCTCAGCCAGTTTGGCAACCAAGCTGGTACGCATGGCACGGATACGATCACGCATACCGGCTAATTCGTCTTCCCACTGCTGACGCAATTCTGGGTTCGCCAATACCGCAGCCACCACAGCACCACCATGAATCGGTGGGTTGGAGTAGTTGGTACGAATCACGCGTTTTAGCTGGCTTAATACACGACCCGCTTCTTCTTTATTTGCGGTCACGATAGACAAAGCACCTACGCGCTCGCCATACATCGAGAAGCTCTTAGAGAAGGAGCTGGAAACAAAGAATTGCAGGCCAGAAGCAGAGAATAAACGCACGGCAACTGCATCTTCTTCAATGCCATCAGCAAACCCTTGGTAAGCCATATCAAGGAATGGAACCAGCTTACGCTCACGGCAGGCCTCAACCACTTCCGCCCACTGCGCATCGCTCATATCTGCACCCGTTGGGTTGTGGCAACAAGCGTGCAAGATGATGATCGAACCCGCTGGCAGGCCAAGCAAAGCCGCCTTCATCGCTGTGAAATTAACGCCGCGAGTCGCTACATCGTAGTAAGGGTAGTTTTCTACCTTAAAGCCAGCCGATTCAAATAGTGCGCGGTGATTTTCCCAGCTTGGATCACTGATATAAACACTGGCATTGGCATCAAGACGCTTTAAGAAATCAGCACCAATTTTCAAAGCGCCAGTGCCACCCAAAGCTTCTGCTGTCACCACGCGGCCAGATGAAACCAGCTCGCTGTCTGCACCAAATACCAGATTTTGTACGGCTTGATTGTATGCGCCAAGGCCTTCGATGGCTTGATAGCCACGTGGCGGCTGCGCATCCATACGGGTTTTTTCTGCCGCTTTTACTGCAGCCAGCAATGGAATCTTGCCATTGTCATCGTAATACACACCCACACCCAGATTCACCTTGCCAGTGCGTGTATCGGCATTAAAGGCTTCATTAAGACCCAGAATCGGATCGCGAGGTGCCATTTCTACTGCGGTAAAAATCGAGGATGTCATCCTGTACTCCAGCAAAAGTAATTGGGGAAGGCGTGAAAGCAATCTCTGGCTATCTATAAGGCCGCATGCGGCTTAGCAGTAGAAAAGCAAGACAGCTAGCAATGCGCTAAAAGCACACTTTACAGTCGGCAATTTTAGCATGGACAGGCCCCAATACGGCCTTTTCCTTGTAAGCAAAAGCACTGCTCGCGCAAATCTTTACCCATCTTGCCGACCATCGGTCATGATTTTTATGCAGTGCAACAGCGAGCCAGCTCGCTCGCTGTTCTATTTAAACCATTCGCAGCTAATTAGCCGCTAAAGGCTCAACCAGCTTCACCACCTGCCGCACACCCGATACACGGCTAGCCGCACGGGCGGCAGATTCGGCGATGTCGGGCCTGCTTACCCCCATCAAATAAACTACGCTACGCTCGGTAATCACCTGCAAATGGAGCGCATCAGCATCATTTGCATCCGTCAATAGTGCCGTTTTAACCCTTGCAGTTAGCTGCGTATCGAATAAGCGATTCGCGGCCGTAGAGGGCACTGAAACAACGGTTTCATTGTAGATCTTGCGCGTCCTTGATTGCCGCTGCGCAATCTCATACGCCTTGGCTTTAGCCGCCTCATCTGGCACTTCACCTGTCAGCAGCACGATGCCATTAAAGGCTGTCACATTCACATGGGCTTTCTCTTTCCATGTATCGATCAAATCGCTGCTAATTTTGGCACCTAAATCAAAATCCGTTTTAATCACTTCTGATTTACGTGGATCCGACCCCACCATCGCGCCAACGGCTACGCCGCCTACTAACAGAATCGGCACGCAAGCAGATAAAGATGCTGCCAGCCCCAAGGCGAGTAATGCGCTTTTTAGCTGCATCATTCGCCACCCAGCAGCATATAATCAACCGCGTCGCATAAGGCATGAATCATGGTGATATGTACTTCCTGAATCCGCGCCGTGCGCTGCACCGGCACACACAAATGCACATCGTCACCCGAAAGACTCTCACCAATCTGGCCGCCGTCCCGCCCAGTAAAGGCAATGACGTTCATTTGCCGATCATGCGCGGCGTGAATCGCTGAAATCACATTGGCCGAATTGCCCGATGTAGAGATCGCAATCAGCAAATCGCCTGGGCGCCCCAAGGCATGTACTTGCTTAGAGAAAACCAGATCGTAGTCATAGTCATTAGCAATTGCGGTGATGGTCGAGGTATCAGTCGATAAAGCGATGGCCGCCAAACCTGGGCGTTCACGCTCGAAGCGGCCCACCATTTCTGCGGCAAAGTGCTGTGCATCAGCAGCGGAGCCACCATTGCCACACGTTAAGATTTTGCCGTCCGAGATAAAGGTTTGCACCATTTTCTCGGCACCAATGCGAATCCCTGGAGAGAGCAGCTCCATCGCCATTTGTTTGGCGTCGATGCTATCTAGAAAATGCTGTCGAATACGTTGTGCTAAATCCATTTTTATCCCTCAGTGGCGTCTATACAGTTTTTGAGCCAGTTGATCGTTTCCCCTTCAAAGCAAATTGCATCGAAGCGGCAAGGTGGCATAGGGGAAACTTTTAATAGGTAATATTGTGCTGTCGCCCGCAGTTTAGCGCGTTTCGCCGGGCTTATGCTGGCCGCGGCCCCGCCAAAGCGCGCATTACGGCGCTGTCGCACCTCTACAAATACTAAGGTATTACCATCCTTAGCGAGTATGTCAATTTCACCACGGCGGCATTGCCAGTTGCGCGCAATGATTTTTAGGCCCTGCTGCTGCAAAAAAATCACGGCTGCGTTTTCAGCGGCAAGGCCTAAATTATTCATGGCGCAGGAATAACCGGCGCGCTTTCTTCTGCGCTACTAAAAGTATTCAGCGTTAGCTCGCGCACAATCAGACCACCACTGCCCAAACTAATACCACCGCTTAAACCATCAAAATTAATCTCTTCTTTTTTACTTAATAGCGTGGCTAATTTCCAAGCATCAACGCCCAAAGCAAATAAACGCTCAACATCATTTGATTTAGAACGCGTGCGGTTTAATAAGGTGTAATCGCTATTTAACGGATTCAAAATCCACGGTGCTTCTAAATAACGAATGCCATTCATGTCCACACGGGCCGTTCTGCTCAAATGGCCAGGATTAATTTGGCTGGTGGCATAAACGGGCCGCTCATTACCCACAAAAGGGCGAGATAAGCGCGTTTGCCTCGAATTAGCCGCAAAAAAAACCGAATCATGCTCGCCTTCTTTCAGCTGATCGCGCAAAAGCTGCGCCTGGCTGCGTGCATCTTTTAAAGTAAAAATTTTAGGTAATGAGCCATTTGCCTCCTGCCAGGCATCAGCAAAACCCTGCACCATCCTTGCTGACAAAGGGCTATCACCCTGCAAAACCAGAGGCATACGCAAGCCTTCATCAAACATATGCTTGGCCATTTGCTGGGCTTCTTGCTCTATTGATAAAGAAAAGCTATAGAGCTGGGCACGGCGCAATGTTTTTTCATCAAAGGAGTTCAAAGCAATCACAGGAATATCAAACTCACCTGTATCCGCCAGATAATTAATCGATGGCTTAGTTAAAGGCCCGATCACCGCCACCGCACCTTGCTGGCTCAGCTGTTTAAATTGCTGCAGCACCTCTTCAGGCAAATCGTCCGTATCAAAAATTTTTACCGCTGGCAGCTCAGCATTACCATTCGATTTTTCTGCCGCCAGCACCCCGGCTTTAATCGCATCCACGGCTGGGCGCATTGCTTTGCTCTTGCCCGGTAGCAATACCGCAATAAAACCATCACGGCGCACAGGTTTAGGATCTGTAGTTGGTACGAGGGGTAAAACGTGCACCGCACTTGCCTCAGCGGCGGGGGCCTGTGCTGCAATCGTAAACGTTGGCTTTGCCGCCACAGCAGGAATAACTGGCCCAGCAGCACAGCCTGCTATGGCAGTAAGCAGTACAGCACCGTATAGTACGGACCCTAGCGCACTGCGCAATTCCGAAGCAAAAAGGAGAGCCTTAGCGTGCATACAGAATCCAATCCTATTATTAAGTCCGCATTATATGTGGTGGCCACCCCAATCGGTAACCTTAACGACATGACGCCTCGCGCCATTGCCGCGTTAAAAGGCGCCGATGTGATCGCGGCCGAAGATACCCGTGTCACTGGGCAGCTACTTAAACATTTTAATATTTCAACACCGATGGTGTCTTTGCGTGAGCACAACGAACACAGCATGGCTGAAAAACTCGTTGCCCGCATGCTGGCTGGCGAAACCATCGCCCAAGTATCCGATGCGGGAACACCTGCCGTATCTGACCCGGGAGCCCTGCTTGCTGCAGCAGCACATGCAGCCGGCTGCAAGATTATCCCTGTTCCTGGTGCTTCTGCACTGACAACCGCCTTATCAGCCAGTGGTTTCAACTGCCCGCATGCCTTGTTTTATGGCTTTTTACCGCCAAAAACCAAGCAACGCTGCGATGCACTCTCCGAGCTAAAAGATCAAAGCTTTATTAGCGTATTTTATGAAGCGCCACACCGTATTGTGGATTGTTTAAACGATATGGCCAGCGTATTTGGCCCGGATCGTGAAGCGGTGCTCTGCCGTGAAATCACCAAAACCTTTGAAACCATCCGCCGCCTGCCACTTGGTGAGCTAGCCGCTTGGGTCGCCAGCGATAGCAATCAGGAGCGGGGCGAATCAGTGGTGGTGGTGAATGCAGCACCACGAGCGACCAAAGCCGATGGTGCCGATTACGATAGCGTTTTATTGCCACTGATTGCCGAGCTACCACTCAAACAAGCCGTGGCTCTGGCCGTATCCATCACCGGCGCACCTAAAAATGCACTGTATGAACGCGCTTTAACGCTTAAAAAAGAAGCATAACTATCTTTTTGGCTGGAGAAAGACAGAAAGTTTGCTGACAAATCCATCCAAGCACCCTATTTTTTGTTCAGCTAGCGGTATGAATCGGCAAACTTTCAATAAGAAAACTGCCTTAGATAACAACAATCTATATTATTTTTTAGTAAAAATACGTGATTAACGGCAGATAATACTTGCCAAGCAAAGCGGGTTTCTACATAATCCGACTCCTGCACTGAACGAGCCCGGGTGGCGAAATTGGTAGACGCAAGGGACTCAAAATCCCTCGCCGCAAGGTGTGTCGGTTCGAGTCCGACCCCGGGCACCACTCGTTAGGTACAGATAAATTAAGGATTTCAAGGCTCAGCCTGAAATCCTTTTTTTTCGCCTGCGTTTCTGAAACAGCAAGCGTGCGCTCTCCTTTTGCAAATCACCCTCACCGCAACGCCTCAATCCATGCCCTTGCTGCGTGCGATAGATAGACATCTTTGCGCCAGCCCAGCGCGATTCGCCATGGAATTTCGGGCTCACTTAGGGCTGCGATCACGCAGCGGCCGGGGGTAATGCGGCGGGCGACGGATTCGGGGAGGAGCGCCACGCCTAGGCCACTTTCGACCAAGGCCACCATAAACTCCCATTGCCCGCTACGCCCTGCAATTTGTGGGCTAAAGCCTTGCGTCTGGCAGGCCGCCAGTACTCTGTCGTTGAGCGAATATGAAGCGCTGTAGAGTACAAAATGCTCCGTGCTCAGCTCGATCAGACGTACGGCAGATCGGCCCTGCCATTTGGATATTGTTGATGCAACTAAAACCAGACGGTCATCCGATAGCGGCAGCGTTTCAAAGCGATTTTCATCGACGGGCAGCAGCAATCCGCCCACCTCTAGCTCCCCCGCGTCCAAGGCGGCTTCAATAGCCTTGCCACCTTCTTCACGTAAGGTCAGCTCGATCTGCGGATAAAGACGTTTGAAATGAGCAATCAGCGGGATAAATAACATACCAGCCAAAGGTGGCACGCCTAACGCCAACTCGCCCACCGCCATGGTATTTAGATCAGCCAGCTCGGCTTGCAGGCGTGCTTCTGCTGCCAGCACTTCCTGACCACGTTTCAGCACCACGCGGCCCGCATCGGTTAAATGAAAGCGACGATACTCACGTAGCAGTAGCGGCACACCCAGCTCTTCCTCCAGATTTTTGACCATTTTGCTAATGGTAGGCTGAGTCACATTCAGTGCTGCAGCCGCTGCAGTAAAGCTTTGCAAGTTCACCACTTCGATAAAATAACGCAATGCTTTGATATCCACGACTCATGCCAAATTGGAATAGATATTATGATAATAAGTCATTTCAGCTATTTATCTAGAGGGCGTAAGATCAAGCCCTATGACAAGGAGTTGAAGTCGTGCCTAACAAGCTGTTTTCCTTTTTCCGTGTGCTTGCCCAAATTGGCCTCTTGATTGCCATCTGGCTGGCATCTGACTGGTTTGTACGCCGCACTGGCTTGCCGGTGCCGGGCGGCGTATTGGGGCTGGGCATTGTCTTTGTACTACTGCTTTTGGGAGCGCCACTCAGTTGGGTAAAAGATGGCGCTCAATGGCTGCTAGCCGAGATGCTATTGTTTTTTGTACCTGCAGTTGTCGCAATGGTTAAGTACAAAGCACTTTTTATCAGCGAAGGCTGGCAGCTCTTGGTGGTGATTTTCTTGGGTACGGCACTGGTGATGTGCGTGACTGCGCTAGTGGTTGATCGCTTTTTTAAAATTGAACATAAGCTACGTTTGGCCAAGGCTAAAAAGCGAGCAGCATCATGACAACCTCCACCCTCGCCCTGATCTGCCTCGTGCTGACGATTAGTGCTTATGCTCTGGCCAAGTTTTTATACGCACGCCATCAGCGCTGGTGGCTAGCACCGCTGGTGTTAACACCCGTGCTGCTGGTGGCTTTTATGCTGCTGACGCATACCCCTTATGAAACTTATTATTCCGATACTCGCTGGTTGCTATGGTTGCTTGGCCCTGCGACTGTTGCTTTTGCTGTGCCTCTATATGAATACCGCGCCCTAATGGTGAAGCACTGGCTGGCTTTATCTGCCGGAGTCATTGCGGGCTGTATCACCGCACTACTGAGCTGCGTTTTACTCGCCAAGCTATTTCATTTATCGCCTGAGCTCACCCGCAGCCTTTTGCCCAGATCAATCTCTACGCCTTTTGCACTAGCGGTATCCGATACTTGGGGTGGATCGCACGAGCTAACTGCTTTATTTGTAGTCATTACCGGCTTGATGGGCATGCTGTTTGGCGAGCTGATGCTGGTGCTATTGCCGCTTCGCTCCAGACTGGCACGCGGCGCTTTATTTGGCGCTGCGGCCCATGCGGTTGGCACGGCAAAGGCGAGAGAAATTGGCAATGAAGAAGGCGTAGTGGCCTGCATTACAATGATGGTTTCTGGCGTGGTGATGGTGTTAATTGCCCCTCTGCTTACGCCGTTGTTCGCTTAACATCTGGCGGGTTACTGCAAAAACCACCGCCACTTCCCGCCTAAAACAACTACATGACATGTAAGTATTTTTCTTACACCACCGCATCTAAGTCATTATAAAATACGAGAACTATTCTCATTAAAAAAATCAATGCCTAAATTATCCCCAATCCTCTTGCTTGATGTCATTCAACAGCAACGGTTTGGCGTTGAATACCAGCCTTTAATTCATACGCACAGTCTAGAAACAATCGCCCATGAAGCGCTCGCCCGTTTTTATCAGGGCGATGAGCAGCTGCTGCGTGCCGATCATTTTTTTAATGCACTACACGAAAGCCCGCTCACTTTGTTTCAAGTGGAATACCGCATGAAGCAACTGCAATTAGAAAATGCCCCCAGCGGCGAATTGTTTTTAAATCTTGATCCCGATGCCTATGCTGTGGCCGATGTTGCAGGTTCAATCAATCCCTTACTTGAGCTTATTCATTGCCGCACACATGTGGTGCTCGAGATCATAGAAAATAGTGATATCTCTGATGCGCGCCAAAGCGCCAATATGGCCAAAGCATTTCATGAAAAGAATATCCAATTAGCATTAGACGATATTGGCTCTCCTCATTCCATGCTATCGCTCCCCATCTTGATTACAGTCGATTGCTTAAAATTTGATCGCAGCTGGTTTGATAGTCTGCATCAAACCAATCATCGCATGGCTTTAGAAAGCTTGATTCGCTATGCAAAAGATTCAGGGAAACGCACTGTACTAGAAGGGATAGAAACTATAGAGCAGCTCGCCATTGCCCGTGAGCTGGATGTAGATATGGTGCAGGGCTTTTTATTTAAAGAGCGCTTTGTTCGTGTGAGTGCTTAAAAAAGACAATTAATTCAAGTCACTAAGAAATAATCACCTATTAAGCCTCTTTTACTTCCTGTAAAAGCAATATGCCATGCACTGCGTCTTATAAAATGCAGCTCTATTTGCCAATCACACAATAATCCGTACAGGAATAAACCGAAGCAATGCCGTTTAATAAAAAGCATAGCAATTATGCAATTGCCATAACACTTCTGATTTGCAGTTTAAGCGCTTGTGACGATAGCAGCATGGCTCAAATCGCAAAAATAGCCCATAGCCAAGAAGCCAAAACCCTCGCCAAGCTGGGTGAAATGGCCTTAGATAAAGCACTCAATCAAAAAAATGAAGTAGAACCAAACAACGCCCCTGACGAGCCGGTGGAATTAGTAAGCGGCCGTACCGCCACAGGCCCGCGGGATTTCAACCGTGCCAAGCAAGTTTTACCCGATGTATTTCGCGGCATGGAAAGCGATTTTTACTGCGGTTGCGCCTATCAGGGCAAGGAAATGGATTTGGCCAGCTGTGGCTATATCCCCAGAAAAAACGAAGCCCGCGCCCAGCGCTTAGAATGGGAGCATGTTGTACCAGCTTGGGTATTAGGCCATCAGCGGCAATGCTGGCAAAACGGCGGCCGCAAAAACTGCAGTAATAATGATCCACAATTTAAAAGTGCCGAAGGCAATCTGGTGAACTTAGTGCCATCGGTGGGCGAAGTAAATGGCGATCGCAGCAATTTCTCTTATAGCGCATGGACCAGTAAACCCGAACCCATGTATGGCCAATGCAAAACGATTGTCGACTTTAAAAATAAAAAAGCCCAGCCAAGAGAAGAAGTCCGCGGCCGCATTGCCCGCATCCATTTTTATATGTATGAGCGCTATCAACTCAAACTATCCAGACAAGACCAGCAGTTAATGTGCGCTTGGGCCAAAACTTATCCGGTAGATGATTGGGAAATCAAGCGAGATCAGCGTATTGTAAAACTACAGGGTGATGGCAATCATTTTGTGAGCGAGAAAACGACAGCGACTTTTTGCACCTAAAGGCAGCACAATACGTAGGCTCTTCAACTTCCCGAAATGCCATCATTCCCGCGTGTAGGCGGGAATCCAGTAGCACGACTGGATCCCCGATAAAAACACTCGGGGATGATGGGGTTGAGAATTTTTCGGGAAGCGACGTAGGTCGGGTTAGCAGCTTTACCGCGTAACCCAACACTCCCCATCACAACCTTGGCGCTAAGGCAGTGCTTTTAAAGCAGCGGCCTTAGAAAAATTCTACCCATCGTACTTATCCCAATTGATCGACCATGTCATCACGCCACGATAATCCGGATACGCTTTGGCTGGCTTGATACTGCCGCAGCTTTGTAGCTTGGTCAGGCAGCTGAGTGAATCGGCCACCACTTTGGCGGTCACCAAAGCTTGATAGATTTTACCTGCATACATCACTTGAGTGCCGCTGCTATAGATCTTTCCCTCCTGCCAGTTATCCAAAGCGAATGCTGAAATACTCAGCATCAACGAGGCAATTAACACGGCAATACGGGTGCCGCTAGTCTTTTTAGTCATAACTCCATCCTTATTAAGTATATTGAAAGTGCCCACTACTTTCTATGAAGTAGTCATAAGCACTGCGTCAGCATACAACAAGATAACAAGAAGCTAAGCCTTTGAATTTAAAAAGATACCTCTTGAAGTATCGCTACGCGTAGTCTAATAAATGCGGCAATTTCCCCCATAATTCGCTCATTTCTTTCATATTTGCAATGAATAGCCTGCATGCAATAAATAGAGAGGCAATGTTAAGATGATTTGATTAGTACAGAGGATAAAAAATCATGACGCCTTCCCCTATCAGCTTTGAATTTTTCCCCCCGAGAACGCCAGAAGGCGCAGAAAAGCTACGCACAACGCGTCGGCAATTGGCGCAATTTAAGCCTGAATTCTTTTCTGTGACCTTTGGTGCGGGTGGTACAACGCAGGAAGGCACGCTGAACGCCGTATTGGATATCCAATCCGAGGGTCATTCTGCTGCGCCACACCTATCCTGTGTAGGCTCATCCAAAGAAAGTATTCGCAGCATTGTGCAAAACTATAAAGACCACGGCATTCGCCATATTGTGGCTTTGCGTGGTGATATTCCTTCGGGGATGGGGGATTTTGGCGAGTTTCGTTATGCCAATGAATTGGTGAGTTTTTTACGCAATGAATTTGGCGATTGGTTTCATATTGAAGTGGCTGCCTATCCCGAATTTCACCCGCAGGCACAAAGCGCCGAAGCCGATATTCGTAATTTTGTAAATAAAGTACGGGCAGGTGCGGATTCGGCCATTACCCAATACTTTTTTAATGCCGATGCTTATTTCCGTTTTGTAGACGAAGTGAATGCGCGCGGCGTAACCATTCCTATTGTGCCGGGCATTATGCCTATTCAGAATTTTAGCCAATTGGCGCGTTTCTCTGATATGTGCGGGGCAGAAATTCCACGCTGGCTAAGGCTGCGTTTACAAGCCTTTGGCGACGATACAGCATCGATCCGTGCCTTTGGTCTGGACTTTGTAACCGAGCTATCAGATCGCGTTTTAGCGGGTGGTGCACCCGGCCTGCATTTCTATACGCTCAATGCCGCGGGTGCTGTATCTACCGTTTGCCAGCGCTTAGGTCGCTAAATCAACGAACTGTGCCTGATTGCGTCCACCCCGCTTCGCGCGGTAAAGCGCTTTATCTGCCATACGCAAGAAGTCAGCCGCGCTGACTTCTTCTGGCCCGGCATAGGTGGCAAGGCCTTGGCTAATCGTCAGCGCTGAGCCATCTTCATGTAAAAGCCCAAGTTTAATAACCGCTAAACGAAGCCGCTCGGCCAGTAATTTGCCCACATGCAAATCGGTATTAGGCAATAACAGAACAAACTCTTTCTCGCCAATCCGTGCCGCACAATCACCTGAACGCTCTGCAAACTTTCCTAATACTGCGGCGATTTTCTGCAAAGCGATATCGCCCTCATCCCGGCCATAATAATCGCTATATTGCTTAAATAAATCCACATCCAGCACGATCAATAAAAGCGGCTTGCTGTGGCGCTTTGCTCTGCGCATATCTTGCAAAAGCGCCTCATCAAAAGTACGCCGATTGGCAATTCCAGTTAAAGCATCATGCCCCGCTAAACGCTCTAATTGCTTATTTGCAGCCAGCAAAGCATTCTTTGTTTCTTGCAGAGATAATTGCTGGCGGCGATGCGCTAATACATTGGAACATAAGCCCGCCACCAGAGGGAGTAAACGCATTTCTAATTCAGAATACTGGCGATGCTGATCAGATAAACCTGCAAATAAAACCCCTAGGCGCTCACCATTAAAATCTAAAGGCAAAGCGACCAGCTTAGCCAAATGCAAATCACGGCATAATGCCGCCTCACCACTTTCTTCAGCCAATTCATTTGGCACACTCATCATGAAAGCAGCTTGTGAATTCAGTTTCTTTTCACTTAATGGAAACAAATTACGTTTTGCTAAAGTAAAATCAGGCCGAATTTTCTTATTGCCCTTATGCCATAAATAAACGCTGCCTTGTTGAACCTCACCCGCAAAATGAACCGCCACTAAAGTATCAAGTCCCATCAGTTGGCCCGTTTCTTTTAAGGTTTGCTCTAAACCAAACTCAGCCCCATCCAGCGGCATACTTAAATATCGGGCCGCATCTTTGGATAGCAATTGTAAAAATTCGGACAAATAAAACGATTCATCGGTACGCTGTGCAACTTCAACCTCTAATTGATCACGACTCTCAGCTAAGGCATGAATTAATTGCCCCCGCTCCTTTTGCTGATGCAATAAATTACTCTGCAAATTAGCAAAGCCTTGCAATAAATTATCCAATTCATCCCGCACAGGGCTTTCAAATAAAGGCGGTGGAGGAGCGGTATCTAAATGATCGGGGCGCAAAAGATGGGTATGAATCGTCAATGCATCCAAACGCCTTAATACTACTTTGCGTAAAAAAAGCTGCAAGGCAAATAAGAGCCCCATCACAAATAATAATTGGGCAAGTGCAAAAGGCAATACCCGATAAGCAACCTGTTTCCAGATCTCATAACGATCACTGATCAAGGTTAAGCTGCCAACCGGGATAATGCTGCTCTTATGCATTAATTCCACGGTATAGCTTAATTCTTTCGAAACCTCGTCACTCACCCCTCGCATATAACGAGCACCACTGGGTGTAATCAGCGCAATGCCTGCCACGCTGCTTACTGCCGAGAGGCTATCGAGCTCTTCGGTAATCGCAATCGGATCAATATCCCATAGTGCAGCACTTAAGCGAGGCCGGTGCTCTTGAGCAAGACTCACTAGCTGCGCATGTAAATTCTCAGCAACATCAAAATAACTCAGTACCGAATAAACCATGACAATCACGAGCATCAGCAAAAAACCAATGCGATATAAAATTTTACTTAGCCGCTGTGCGATCGGCTGAAAATGCTTACGTGCGCTCATTGTAATAAGGACTCTAAAGAAAAATCATACTGCTTTACTTTGGGATTAAGTGTTTTGCTATAGCTAGCAAAATGAATTTTCTTAACACCATGCGGGCTAAACCGGTCTAGGAATAAATGGGCGTTCGACGGGCTGACTAAACCAAATGAAGGCAATTGTATTTGTGTTCCCTGCCCAATAAAGTCCCGACCATGAGCATAATCATACAGCAGCACCATGCTCCATGCTCCCACCATAAAATGCCCGGCAGATAGAGTACTCAAGCGGCCATTTTTTACCATCATGACTGCGTCATTGGAATAATTAATGGCAGAGACCAGAACTTCTTTATGTGGCCCTTTACGCTGCTCTAAGCTAGAAATCACCCCAAACGCCATCAGATCACTGGCGCACCAAACCGCAGCCGCCTGAGGGTAGCGATCGCTCAGTACATTCATCTGCTCTGCAGCCAGCCCTCTACCCCAATTGCCATAAACAATCTGCTTAAGTTGTACCTTGGGAAACTCTTGCAAAGCCTTTTGCAAACCCTGCACGCGTGCCTGTGATGCTGGCGTCGATTTATCCCCTGCAATTGCCACTAATTGATAGAAGCCATTGGCAGCCGGTTTTTTCGTTTGCACTAATCGTGTTAATAAAGCCTTGCCCGTCAGATAACCAGCCTGCTGATTATCTGGATATAAACTGCCTATCCAATATTTAAAGTGGGAGCGAGGCGGCCCGAACTGCTTCATCTGCTCAGGCGTTAAATCATTTAATGCAAGCAGAGTAGGAATCTGTGCCTGCTCTGCAATCGCTAATAAAGGGGGGGCCATTTGCCTTTCATTGACCACAATTAAATAATCAGGCTTGGGCCCTTCAGCCAGCGTTTTTTGTAACAAAGAAGGCATACGCAAATGATCTCGATCTGCATAAACAACCCTGAACTCCATGCCCAAATTTTGCGCAGCTGCAGCCATAGCCTGGCTGACGCTCAGCCAAAATGTTTCACTTTGTTTGCCCGGATTAATAAATAAAACCGAAATAGCCCACGAAGGCGAGCTACTTAATAGCAAGATCAAAATACAAAAACGACGAAGTAAGCTCATCTGTCACCCCTATATAGCAAAGAGGTGAAACTCTTATTCTGCATTGATACCGCTTCCCTAAAGGCCTTACTGATATGGTTGAACGAATAGCAGGAGTAAAGTTTACACTTTACGCCTGCTATTGTGCTGAATCACATCGATCTGCGACGAAACCAACCTGTTAATGATAAACGCTCACGCTTACTAATTGAGACCTCATGCTCAAACCGATTAGATAAAAACACCACCAGCTTGCCCCCTTCCGGAAGGATATCTAAATAGCTCGCGTCATCTAAATATAAGCGCAGCTCTCCCCCATCATCTTTTTCCCACTCCGGGTTTAAATATAAAACCATCGTTATCACCCGAGCATCTTCGCCCCGGTGCTGATCTAAATGACGCGAATAAAAACTACCAATCGGATAGGCCGCAAAATGGCACTCCAGCTCACTCAAACCCAAATACAAAGCCGCATTCAGCTCGTTTTTCAAATCATCTAACTGGCTTAATACCTTAGCTGCGATGGTATCAGTAGGCTCAACCCAGCAAATATCATCTCCACGAACTTTCTCAATCACCGTATGACCGGCTTGTCTGCCTACACCAGCCCGATGAAATAAATCACGCCGCTCTTGCATCACGGAGGCAAGGATATTGACCTCGGTGCTCTCTAAAAACGCGGGTATAACGGCAAAGCCATGCTCTGCCAAGCCATCAATGATGGACTCAATGCCTGTTGCCATTTGCTTCACTCGATACTTCTTCTTTAGTTGGAATAAAAAAGTCTACAGGCCGTTTTAAAAACCGGCGTATCAACTGGCCCAGTAAAGGCCTTGTCTGGCGAAACGATAGTTTACGCGAACGTAATGCAACCCAAAGCGCCAAAGTAAAACTAATCACTAAATTGGTCATCCCAATCAAAGCAACCCCGAGGAGGGAAATCACAAGTACATGCCAATCCATTTGGAAATTTTGTGCAACAAGTGCAAAAGAAAAATTGGCAGATGAAAATGTAATATGCCGGATATCAATCGGCAACCCCAACAGAGCACCTATTGTACCAATAGATCCAAGCATAATCCCAAAATAGAAGTTCCCCGCCAGAGCACCTAAATTATGCTCAATATAATTAGCCATCCTTTGCGTTCTGGCCATACCAAACAAGCGATTCAGCCAAGGCAGGGCAGCAATTCGTTCAGGAATCTCATTATAAATTGCTTTGTTATCGTAATAACCTGAAATCAAACCCGACATAAATAAACATACCCCGGCAATCGCCGCATGAAAAATAGCTAGGCTGGCAATCGGGCTTAAATCTTGCAATAAATGATTAGCTTTGTCTGTGTTAACAAAGGCCTCACCCAGCTGCCATTGCCAAGCCATACCAATCAGCAATGCCACCGGCATGGCCAGTAAAACATTGCCGGCAATCGCCACAAATTGCGTTCTAAATACTTTAACAATCAGCTCAACCAAATCACTCAAGCCATCTTTTTGCTTAGAAGATAAATGAATCGATGCGGCAATTTTAGCTGCCGTCATTGCAGGCTGCTTTGTTGCTACCGTAAAGTGCATAATATGGATAAACATAAAGCCAAATGCATAATTCAAGCTAAAAGCAATCGCTTCGAGCAGCAAAGGCAGGTGCGCTTTGGTAATCAGAATTTTTAACATGGCCATAAAGCCAACAATCACCCCGGCACCGGCTGCCGATTTAAACATCCCCGCCCAATCGCGGCGCGTTTCGGCAATATAGTGCTCGCCTGTATGGCTGGCGTGTTCGGTGACCTGTAAGGCCAACAGTTCGGTATTTTCTGCAAATAAATCTTTCAAACTGTACTTACGATTTTCTGCCGTTACAAAAGCATGCAGGGTATACAGCAAAGTGGCTGATTTTTCCGGGGATGGATCTGGATTCGCTAAAGTTAGTAATGTTTTTAAGCGATCAATATGCTGACGCAATCGAATCAATAAATAAGTTAGGCTAACTGACACGCCTTGCTTGGCGGCGTTTTTACGCACTTTGGCAATGACTTCTTCGCATTGCGCCAGCAATACACGAATCTGTAAATCATCTTCGCTGGGCTTACCATCATGAATTAAATCCTGACGATAGCGTTCTATCCAGGCCAGCGTTTCGACATTCTGCCGCACAAAGGGCGATTCAAACCGCTCAATATCCGGATGATTTTTTACAATTTCCGGCTCAAGCCCAATGGCAGAAACGCGACAAGACAAAACCTGAATCGCTTCCAGCATTTGCACCAAAGTGCGGTTAATACTTTCTCTGTCTGTTTCATCATGAAAATGCAGAGCCAAGCCTAAATCCTGCCACACTTCATGCGGCACATTACCAAACCACACATGATCATCGGAATAATTAAAAGCAGCGCCAAATAAATCTTTTAATGACGATAAATTAAGCTTAGGCGGCAGCAGCCTATGGCCAATACGCCGCACCAGTGCGTCATAAAGGCTTTCATTCGAAAGAATGCCGGTATCGGTATAAAGATGTACTTGTTTTGTGGTCGACAACAGATGTAATAAATGGCGGCGTAAAGCGGCACGCAGCTCGATATTTTGTTCAAGTAAATAGCATAACGCTTGAATATTGTTCACAGCTTGCGTGGTGTTTTCAGCTTTAGCCGGGCGCAATTCGGCAATCAGTTGGCAAAGCAGCCCAAAGGCATGATCTACCGTGGCTACTTGCATTGATTTCAGTATTTTTTCCATTCAGTACTCTTTGTTAAATCCATATAAAACGCTTAAAGCGCCACACGTTTTTATTACCGCTTAAGGTGTCATTACCTGCCGCCCTTCATATCCTCATTTTGCAGACCCAAGCAGAGCCGAACTCTTTTGTGAGCGGCGATCAGCAGACAAATCATAAAAAGCTAAGTAAGCCCATACAGAGTGCAAGTAGACGCGCGAGCTGCCCGACGTGGATTGAACGGGAATCACGCACGCTTGGCAAGCCGCCTTTTTCCCCTTTTCATATTTATAGCGCCAAGAGCTTGGCTTAGCTGAATAGTAAACACCCACAAAACAAGGCTGACTGTCAGCAAAAACAGACCATTACCACTCATTAAATCATTTTAAGCTTGCACTTATGTACAATCTGTCAGCAAAGCCTTATATCGGAGCAAGCAATGCATGTGATTTACTTGGTGCTAACAGCAGCCATTCTACTTGTAAATTTAGCCGCACTAGGCCGCCTATTTAGTCGCTACTTCGCCGATGCACAACTTGCAAGAGCGGCCGGAACACTTGCTTTGCTGACTGGCCTCTTCTTTATTGAACATTTTATCGGCCTAGGCCGTTTAAGCTGGGTTTGGCCGCTCAGTACACTCATCAGCTTGCCCTTATTATTTAGCCACTGGAAATCAGGGGCTTGGCGATCTGAGCTGCCATTCTGGCTACCCTTTGCTTATGTGTTTGCCTGGCGCTTTGTTTTTCCCGATATTGATGGCCAATCAGAGCACCTAACTGATCTGGCCTTTGTATCCAACTACCTCAGTGGCATGCAGCTGCCCCCTACCGATGTCTGGCTCCCTGCTTACCGTTTCGATATTTATTACGGCTTTTTACATTACGCCACAGCCTTGATGGGCCGCATATTGGCTCTTGATGCCGGGCGAGCGATGAACTTTGGCTTTTGCCTGACCATCGCTTTTTCCATCAGCTTAGCCTGGAGTGTAGCCAGCCATTTTTTTACTTCCCGCTGGAAAAAAGGCGTGCTTATCGCCGCACTCTTAGCCGGTGGTACAGGTGTTGCCCCACTTTTGCCTGTGCTCTATGGAGCAGCCAACAGCGATCAAGCGGCAATTAGCCAGCTCTGGGCTAATACGCGCTTTGCAGGGCTTTACGATCAGCAGATCAATACCTCAGCAGGACAAGCACTTTTCCCTAAAGTAGCCCCAACCTCAGATGATGCAGCACCTCGCGAGCTGCCACTGGAAACGCTGTCTTATTACATTTACCTTGGCGATTTACATCCGCCGTTAGCAGGCTTTGCCCTGCTCTTTTTTGCGCTGGCGCTGATCATCCGCTTAGAAAACGATCAGCAAGCTAAACCACTGGCTTTTGCTTTAGGTGCAAGTGTGCCGCTGCTGCTTGCGGTGAATGCCTGGAATCTGCCCTTGCAAGGCTTACTGGTATTAGGATGGTGTATCTATCGCCGGGCAGATCGGCAAGCTTGCTATTTAAAATACTTGCTTGCTGGTGCTGGCTGCGCCTTAGTTCTGCTCTACCCCTTTATCAATAGCTACGCGCCAAATGCATTGTCTGCGGGCTTTGCCTTTGTGGCCGCAGATGACCATACGCCACTGCGCCAAGGCTTAGCCATCTGGTGGCCAGTATTACTGTTGGCCGCTTTGGCTCTGGGCCAAGGGCCTAAAAATCGGCTGGCATTCTGGAGTGGGGCAGGGGTTTTACTGCTGCTTGGCTTGATGGAATTCGTGTATATCAACGATCCGCTTTCGGGCACTTATAACCGCTTTAACTCCACCTTAAAGTGGTGGTCCTGGCTTTATCCAGCTGCGCTCTTATTGCTTGGCTCTATTGTGCTTAGCAGCCCTATGCGCTGGCAGCGGTATCTGGCCGCCGTGCCACTGATCGCCATCTGCGCCTACGCTTTGCCACAGGCACAATATTGGCGCTATCACCCTAAAACCAGCCTTGGACAACTTGCTGGCGATGGTTGGTTAAAAAATGATTATGTTCAACGGGCGATTTTGAATCATCTGCGTGTGGCAGAGAAAGGGATCGTTTTAGAAGGATTAGACGGTGGCTCCTACACGCCTGCCAGCGCCTTTGCCCTGCACAGCGGCCAAGCTTCGGCTTTAGGCTGGCCAGATCATGAAAGCCTGTGGCGTAATCAAGCGCCTTTTATTCAGGCAGAAGCGGGCAAAATCCGCGCCTTTTATCACGCGTCCCTGCCCAACGCTGATGCTTGGCTCAAAAGTCAAAATATTCGCTACATTGTTTGGAGCCGCTTCGATCAGGCTCGCGGGCCAGAAGCCTTTGCAACGCTACGTGCGCAATTAGAGCCGCACTATGCATGGCGAGTGCTGGTAATCGAAAACGGTATTGAATATGGGGTTTGGGAGCTACGTAGCTAAACCTAGCCTGATAAGAGCGGCCATTGCCGCTCTTATCTACGGACCCTGCGCTAGCTATCTAAGCCAAGGCGCAACTTTGCCGCCTTGCCGCCATTGCTCTTCTAGGCGCGCCCAGATTTTATCTTTCTGCTCATCACTCATCATCACCCAAGTTGAAACCTCGACCACATCGCGGCCGCACCCCCGGCATATATCATCGCCTAAGGCGGTCGAACAAACGGCAATACACGGTGAATCAGGGCGTTCTTTTTTCAAAATCTTTATTCCTGCAAGGCTGTGGTGGAAAGTATTCACTAATTCTATCCAAACATCGATATCACTGATCTGTCACAAACAAGCGGCATTATTCATGCATCACCTCCTAGAGTCACCCGTATGTCGGAGATCACTCTCAAGTTTCGTAGCATTTGGATCTCTGACCTGCATCTTGGTACATCAGGCTGCCAGACCGCCTATTTACTCGATTTTCTCAAGCATTGCGATGCCGATCATCTTTATTTAGTCGGCGATATTATCGATGGCTGGGCCTTAAAACGCTCTTGGTTTTGGCAACAAAGCCACAATGATGTCATCCAAAAAATCCTCAGAAAAGCCCGCAAAGGCACCAAGGTAACCTATATCCCTGGCAACCATGACGAAGGTGCACGGCAGTTTTTAGGGCTGATGTTCGGCGAAATTATTATTGAAGATGAAGTCATTCATACCATGGCCAATGGTAAACGCTTCTTAGTACTACATGGCGATCGCTTCGATGGCGTTGTGCAGTGCGCAAAATGGCTGGCAATTGTCGGAGACCGCCTCTATACCATTACATTGAAACTCAACCATTGGTTTAACCGAGCCCGCGCACGGATGGGTTTAGGTTATTGGTCTTTGTCGCAGTTTCTGAAACACAAAGTAAAGTCGGCAGTCAGTTTTGTATCTAATTTTGAAACGGCAGTTGCCGCCGAAGCCAAAGCACTCGGCTTGGATGGCGTGATCTGCGGCCACATTCATAAAGCAGAAATGCGTGAAATCGATGGCGTGCTCTACTGTAACGATGGCGATTGGGTGGAAAGCCTCACCGCTCTTGTTGAATTACAAAATGGCGAACTCCGTATCCTAACTTGGCAAAAGTTTTTTATCGACCAACAAGCCGAACTAATCGACCTGTACGCCCCTAACTCTCCCCTTTTCGAAGGAATGACAGCATGAATATTCTGATTGTGACTGATGCATGGGAACCTCAAGTCAACGGCGTGGTTCGCACTCTCAAGCAAACCCGTCAAGAACTGGAACATCTTGGTCACATCGTTGACGTGCTCTCCCCCCTCGAATTCAAAACCATTCCTTGCCCTACCTACCCAGAAATCCAACTATCTCTATTTCCTGGTAGAAAAATTGCGCAGCGCATCAAAGCATTTAACCCAGACGCCATCCATATCGCCACCGAAGGTCCCTTAGGTCTATCGGCCCGCCGTTATTGCATTCGCAACAAACTCCCCTTCACCACCGCCTACCATTCGCGTTTCCCAGAATATGTACAGCTACGCATCGGCATTCCTCTTTCTTGGACTTACGCTTGGTTGGCCCGCTTTCACAATGCAGCAGAAGCCGTCATGGCCCCTACACATGTGGTAGTAAAAGACTTAGAAGCGCGTGGTTTTAAAAAAGTAGTGATGTGGTCACGCGGAGTCGATCTAAAAATATTCAGCCCTGGTAGCAGAGACCGCCTGCAAACACGCCACCCTATTTTTGTATACGTAGGCCGCGTGGCTGTAGAAAAAAACATCGAAGCATTTTTAGAGCTAGATTTACCCGGCTCAAAATGGGTTTGTGGTGATGGCCCTGCCGCCGCTCAGCTACGCAGCAAATATCCTAATATCAACTGGCTAGGTGTACTCAGCCAAGAGGAACTTGCCAAAGTCTACAATGCCGCCGACTCTTTTGTTTTCCCTTCTAAAACAGACACTTTTGGCTTAGTTCTGCTCGAAGCAATGGCCTGCGGCTGCCCCGTTGCAGCTTATCCAGTCACAGGTCCGATTGATGTGATCGGTACAGATGGCCCCGGTGCACTCAATGCAGACCTACAAAAAGCCTGCTTAGACTCTTTAAAACTAAGCCGTGAAGACGTACGTAAGCACGCAGAAAAATTCTCGTGGGCCGCAGCAAGCCAACAATTCCTAGCCCATCTCCACCCATTCACCCCTACAGCCCAAAACGAGCTAGCGCTAAGCCTTGCAAACACAGGCGAATAATCCACAAAATGTTGAGTGGATGCCAGTTTGTAGGTCTTGTAGGTCGGGTTAGCGGCTGTATGCGTAACCCGACACGCAAACCACAGAAGGTTATCGTGACGCGAAGGCGGCATTCCTTCCGCGCAAAGCAAAACCCCCGCCTCTTTCGAGTACGGGGGTTCTGTTTACTGCATCTTTACTACTTTAACGTGCGAATCTTTGATTCGCTCAGTAAGGGGGTGTC